>CAZFDM010000282.1:0-30676 GCA_964517975.1 uncultured Syntrophaceae bacterium | reverse complement strand
CCCTGCTCCTCAACCACATATTGGGCAAGCGTCCTTACAGATTGAAAAACCCTTTTTCCCACCTCTGCATCCGGAATCACTACTCCGAATTCTTTCTCCAGACCCAAGACCAGTTCAAGGGCGTCGATGGAATCGAGTCCTAACCCCTCTCCAAACAAGGGGGCGTCCGTCTCGATCATTTCGGGGGTCATGTCCGCCAGTTTTAATCTTTGAATGATGAGTTGTTTGATCTTTTCAATCAGATGATCATTGGGTTCATCAGCCATTGCATCCTCTTTGGTATAATTTAAGGGCTCAAGGATTGGTGATGCGTCATTAGACCACTTGAATTCTTGACCCTCAGACCTTTCCCTTATTCATTCCAATAAGAATAAAAATTATACCATTGATCTGGGAATTTTTCGATATACTCTTCAAATTTTCTCACCAATCTTTCCATCCCTTTCCGAAGGGCTACCTCCCGATCTTCTCTCTCCGAGTAATGGAAGAGGATGGGGGGTTCGATGATCCCATGGTATTTCCGATTCTTCTCCATCACAACAAAGACAGGAAGGACAGGGGCTCCAGTAGCCAGGGCAAGGATTCCCACCCCAATAGGGAAGGCCCTTTTTCTCCCAAAGAACTCAAAGACCATGGTTTTCTGGGATTCAATACGATCTCCTAACATGGCCACAATCTCATTTCGGCGAAGGGCCTTCACCACTTCGAGAATCGCCATGGCTGAATCGTCATGGGGATCAATATAGAGGTTCTGAATCCCCCACCTTCTCCTCATCTCTTCCCGAAAAGATTTGGTGTTTCGGTCCCTCTCGTCCAAGGTGATGACATTTACCTTCCCTCCTTTGAAAGAAAAGAGAAGTCCTCCAATCTCCCAATTTCCAAGGTGAGCCGTAACACAGATCACCCCCTTGCCTTCTTTAAGGGCCTCCATCATATACTCTCCACCCTCCTCCTTCTCCACCCACTTTTGGACATTAGAGGGATGAAGGCGATGCATCACCATGTAGTCCAAAAGATACTGTCCATAGTTTTGAAAGGTCTTTCGGGCCAGCACCCTTAATTTCTCCTGAGACCATCTCCCTCGGCTAATCCCTTCGAGGTTGCTTTGGACATTCCTACGGGTCTTTCTCATTAAAAGATAGAAGAGATCTCCAACGACCACGCTGAAGAACTTTTGAATAGAACGGGGAATGAGGGTAGAAAAGAATTGAAAGAAAAAAAGAAAGATGAATCGAGATAGAGGGTGACTCTTCTTCATCTTAGCCTCCAAAATAATCCTTCAGGAAGCGAAAGAGGCCCCCTACCCCCAACCGATGTTTTCGGATGTGATTCCAAATGTCCTTGACTGCCTTTTTCGAACGGGTGTAATAGAGTAGGCTTGCTTTGAGTAGAAGCCATTCCAAGCGAATGAAGGAAAAATTCTTGTGTCGAAAGACGAGATGTTGCATATCAAAGAAAGACCAGGGTCTCCTCCACTTATAGATCCGATCTTTGACCTGTTCATAGAGGGCCGTCCCTGGATAAGGGGTAAGGATCGAGAAGTTAGCCACATTGGTATCGAGTCGTTTGGCGAAACGGATGGTTTCGTGAACGGTTTTGACCGTATCCTGAAGCGCCCCTAAGATATAGGAGGCATGGATTTCAAGGCCATGCCTTTTCAACATCTCCACGGTCTTAACGATGTCCTCCAAATCGATCCCTTTTCGTAGTTCTTTTAGGGCCTCGGGGTTGGAGGATTCAATTCCAACAAAGACCGCCTTGGCCCCTGCCCCTACCATCTCTTGAACCATCGCTTCGCTCTGCTCAAGAAGATCGATCCGTGATAAATGCCACCACCAGAGGTCAAGTTTCCGTTCGATGATCCCACGGCAAATCTCAACCACCCTTTGGGGAGAGATCGTGAAGGTGTCGTCCACGAAGGCGAGGGCATTAAAGTGATAGCGATGATAGATCTCTTCAATCTCCTTGAGAACAGAGGCTACACTTCTGGCCCTCCATCGGAGTCCAAAAAAATTGGAAGAGGCACAGAAGGTACACTGAAACGGACAGCCTCGGCTTGTAATCATAGGGGTAATCGGACGATCCCCAAGTCGGGTTCTTCGATAGTCGTCTAAGTTGATGAGGTGGCGTGCAGGAAAGGGAAGGCTGTCCAGGTCTTCGATAAACGGTCTGGGAGGGGTTCGATAGACTTTCCCATTTGATAAGAAACTGATTCCCTGAACAGAATCCAGTTTCCCATCCCTTCTTTCGAGATGGGCCAAAAGTTCAGAGAAGGTGATCTCCCCTTCACGGTGCACAATGAAGTCCACCCTGCGGGTGGAAAGGATTTCTTCATCCACAAAGCCAGGGTGGGGGCCTCCCATCACCACGGTACATCCACTGGCCTTTGCCTTCTTTGCTATCCTGAGAGCCTGGGCATAACGGGTCGTGTCTGTAGAGATTCCAACGAGGTCATATTTCTTAAAGTCGATAGGGTCCTTTCTTTGAACCGATAGATCTTTGACTTCCACATGATGTCCTTCTCTCTCTGAATAGGCAGCTACATAGAGAAGTCCAAGGGGTGGAAAGAGGACCCCAACGGCTTTAAGCGTTCCAGTGGGAGCAGGGTTAATCAGAAGAATACGCATAAGAAAATTTAAAGGCTTACTTTATCTCTTAGCCCTTGCGACTTCCTATAACGTTCACAAAGATCACCCCAACAGGCAACCACCTGTTCATTGATGACCAGTTGAACCACTTCGCACTGATTTCCACACTCATTACATTCAAATCCATGAGTCGAGCAAGTCTTCCTCAAAAGATCAACCCCTTTAAAGAACGATTGAGAGGGCCTTGCCTTCTTCACCAGTTTGGCTGCACCGATGGCCCCCATCACATCAAAATATTTAGGGACGATGAGGGAGGTATGGAGTTCTTTCTCAAACGCCTTCTGGATTCCCTGATTGGCTGCCACTCCTCCTTGAAAAACAATGGGAGAAAGGATCTCCTTCCCACGGCAGACATTATTGAGGTAATTTTTCACGAGAGAGTCACAGAGGCCAGCCACGATATCCTCCACCGGATGGCCCATCTGTTGTTTATGAATCATATCGGTTTCAGCGAAAACCGTACATCGACCTGCAATCCTAACAGGGTGATTGGACTTCAGGGCAAGGGTTCCAAATTCCTCAATCGAAATTCCAAGTCTACCTGCCTGCTGATCTAAGAAAGACCCAGTGCCTGCAGCACAGACCGTATTCATCGCAAAATCCACCACCACCCCATGCCTCAGGAGAATGACCTTTGAATCCTGTCCACCAATTTCAATAATGGTTTTTGCCTCTGGATAAAGATCAATGACCGCTATGGAGTGGGCCGTGATCTCATTCTTGACGAGGTCGGCCCCCACTAAGTAGGCAGCCAGGTGACGAGCGCTTCCCGTGGTGGCCACTCCATCAATCTGGATCTCTTCACCCCATTGAGCCAACAGTCTCTCCATCCCTTGTTGAATCGCCTCGATGGGACGGCCACTATTCCGAAGATAGACTTTGCTGAGGACCTGATCGATCTCATTGATAATCACCATCTTTGTGGTGATGGAGCCCACATCAATACCTAAATAGTTTCCCATAATGATCCTTGAAAGCCCTGGTTAGAAGCGAAAAAAGTAAACAGAAGTCATAAGGGATCAAAACTAATTGAAACATTATAAACGTTGAGGACTTGGAACGTTTGTCACTTTAAATGATTGTTTCCTTTGCTCCATCAAATCCCGAAAGGCCTCCAATCGGGTGATCACCCCCTCCCTTTCTGTATGCTCATCAAAGGAGAGGATGAGAAATGGAGTCTCATTTTCTCTTTGAACCCTCAGCCTCCTTTTAATGAACTCTTGAAGGAGTGCATCAATTCCACATTTAAAGGAGGTGAGAAAAATTACTCCGTCCACCCTTTCTCGAAGAAAATGAAAGAGAGATCCTACAATCTCCCTTCCAGAGGACCAATAGATCTCTTTCGAAAGGTCAGAAATCTGTCGATCAATCTCTGCCTCGGTAAGACTGTCAGAGGTGAGGATCTCCATTCCAAGGTCTTTCATGAGGCCAAGGATATCTTTATTAATATCGACGTCAAAGAGATTGTAGGGATGGCCGATGAGAGCCACTTGAAGAGGCGATTCCTTTTTCTTGGTCAATGGGGTTGGAACATCCATTTCAAAAATCTTTCGGGTTGGGAGTAGGTTAATACGATTGGTCCATTCCATTTGAAATCTCAAAAGCACTGAAGAAGCCTCTTGGAAAGCCCTCTTGCTCTCTTTTTTCGATGCCCCAAGCCTCTGGCCAATCCTGAGAAAAGACCTAAGAAGGGAGGTCTCTCTTTCTCTAAGGTCGATCGTTTCATCGATCACAGAGGCCCTCCCCTCCGTCGCGAAACGGATGATATCTGGAGCTCCCCGAAATTTAGGGCACATGATAAAGGATGGATGGAGGCTGACTAAGCGAGGCACGAAAAGATACTCTACCTTCCCTACCAGGTCCATAGAGTGGGTGACCAAGAGTTTCATTGGGAGACAACTATCTTCAAAATAGATAATTGTTCCTTTCTTACCTACCCCATCAGAAACCACCACCTTCCAGCCTAACCTTTCAAAGAAGGTTTGCCAGAAGGGATAGTATCGATAAAACATCAGGGAGCGGGGAATACCGATACGGTGGTTCGCTTCCATTGCAACATCTCGATAAAAGCCTCCAGGAGCGTGAGAATTCGGCCCTCCACCTCTTGTTCATCTAAGATGAGGGTGAGGATGGGAATGTCATGATCTTTGCTCACCTGGGTTAAGATCCCAGAGGCGGTTGTCTCCGGCATGCAGGCAAAAGGCATCAGATGGACCACCCCATCATAGCCCTCTTTGGATCGGAGGATGGCCTCGCCAATGGAGACATTGCACTCTGCACCCACATCATAACCCAGATAGGTCTTGGAGGCCTCAAGGAAACGGCCTCGGTCTGAATCCCGATCCGCCTTGTTCTTCCGAAGGCTTCTTAGAATATGGGTGGAGAACCAAGACGTTCGGGTCACCTCTGCACCCAGTTCCCCTAACTTCTGCTCCACCCCACGATTGATGTGAGGGTCCATGACCGTATAGAGCTCTCCCACCAAGGCAATCCTGAATGGATTTCGAGAAAAATCCTGCTCCGTCTCCTCAAGATAGACCATTCCCCTCTGGAGTGCCTCTCTGAGGGCCTTTGGATTTTTTGCCTCGTCTACCCAGTGTAGGGCCTTCTTCAGTCTGCTCTGGGTTTCACCTTTTCTCATCTCTTTTGGTCTCACCTTGGCCGCCAACTTCTCCAGGGCCTCACAGGCCATCATCTTCTTCCATCCCATGTAAAGTCCATAGGGAAAGAGAAGGATATTCTTCAGGCTCAACTCCTTCTTTAACTCCTTGGTTTCCTCATAATTCTTCCAAAGGGCTTCCCAGGAGAACCGTGGAGGGATGGTAAGCCATCGATAATGAAGTCCCATATCTTCAAGAATCACTTTCTGGACAAGATCATAAAGGCCCAGGCGACAGGGAGGGCCGCTGCCCACCATCACAATGGTGTCTGCTCCCATCTGAAGGGCTTCGATAAAATTACCAAGGATGATTTTAAAAGGAAGACAGATACATTCGTTCGATTGCTGAACTCCTAAGGTGAGGGTTTTTCGGCTGGTTTCAGGAGGGACAATATAAGGAATCTGAGCGGTTTCCGCAATCGCCTTGCAGAAGATGTGCATCGTTCCCAGATGAGGAAAGGTGACCTTCATCCATGTCTACCCATTACCTTCTTGCCTCCCATGAGAGGCTGTTTCATCTGAGGTTTAGTCTTTTCTTGCCAGGCGGCCTCAGCAATCTCTCCATAGGCCTTGGAATAGGAGTCAATCTCATTGGCAAAACGGGTGAAGAAATCCTCCGCCCCTTCATGGGTAAAGTATCTTGCATGTCGGAGGGCAATCTCTCTCCCCTGCTCGGGATGATCGATCAGGAGGCAGGGTCTAAAAAAATTTTCTGAGAAGGGCTGTCGGGAACGGATCTCTCGAAAAAGCGGAGAATTAAGGGCCTCCATCAGGGATTTCTCTTTAATATTATCTGAGGCAAAGTGGCAGAAGACGCAAGGCTCCACATCTCCATGGGCATTGACATGAAAGTACTTCCTCCCACCTGCAATGCAGCCCTGGGTCAGACATCCATCATTCCAGAAGTCCACAAAGAGCATGGGCTTGGTTGCCCTAAAGTAGACGAGACGCTCCCTCATCCTGTTTCTCTGCTCCGGCGTTGCCATCAGACGTAGGTCGGGATCTCTTCCAATGGGGATATAATGGAAATTCCACATCAGGATACATCCCTTTTCAACCAAAAAATCGATAAAGGCATCACTGGTCAAAACCTCTGTGTTTTGGGAGGTCTGCGTGGTGGACACAGCAAAGAAGAGGCCGGCTTTCCTGAGTCCATCCATCACATGGGTGAGATGTTCGAATCGACCCTTTCCCCTTCTCGCATCGGTCTCCTTTTCAAACCCTTCAAGGCTGATAGCAGGAACGACATTTCCCAAGGCCACAAACCGCTGGATCATCTTATCATCAATTAAAGACCCATTGGTGTAAACTTGAAAGAGACAATCAGAATATTTTTCAAAAAGGTTGAAGAGATCTTTTCTCAGGAAAGGTTCTCCCCCTGTGATTAAAATCAGATAAATCCCCATCTCTCTGCATTCTCCGACCAGACGATCCATCACCGAGTAGGGAAGATCCTCTTGGGTAGAGTAGTTTGAAGCGTAGCAGCCGTAACAGTGAAGATTACATCGCATCGTTGGGCTAAGGAGCATCGCATCGGGTGGATAGAAACCCTTCTCCCTCTCAAAGGCCTTTCTCTGGTTTGTCCCCATTAAAAGTTGGTTGACAATGAAGTTGGAGATGATTGTTTTTCGATGGTGAGGGTTAGTCTCCTCAAGGACTCTTCGCGCAATGGTCAGAGACGGGTGATCGGTTTGAAAAAGATAGCGAATCCATCGGATCTTTTCTCGATAAGATTCTTTTTGAGGAATTCTTTCTGCCAAATGGGTCAGGCGAATCAAGTTCTCCTTGGAGGCACTGGCTAAGAGAGAAAGAGCGCTGGTTGTAAATTTCTCAATAGAATATCGTTTTGCCCTTTGATAAAAATCCATTCCACCTTCCTTACCAGAGTAGCCCCCGGAGAAATACTTTACAAACCAACCATGTATCGACTACAGGCCTGAAGTGACTGGAAGGGGTTCCATCAATCCTTGGAGTTATGATTGGAAAACTTAACACACTAAACCCTTTTTTGCAAGCCTTAATCAGTAGTTCCATCTCCATTTCGAACCCAGTGGTAGTGAGATCCACTGCCTTTAACACCTCTACCCGAATCAAACGGAATCCCGATTGACTATCCGTAATATCGGAGTGACAGAGGCGAGACACTGCCCTTGCCCCCAGCCGATTCCAGAGCCTCCGGAGCAGTGGCATCCTATCAAATTCTCCAAACCTTGAGGCGATGAGGATGTCGGGTTTGACACGCTCGTAGACTTTAAGAAGGTTTGGAATCTCCATGGGATCGTGCTGACCATCCGCATCCAGTGTAATGACCAATTCATACCCTTTCTCAATGGCATACTGAAAGCCTGTTCTGAGGGCTAATCCTTTCCCAAGATTTTTGGAGTGCTCTAAGAGAGAGATACTATACTTGAGTCCAACGCTCTTTGTCTGATCTGTAGATCCATCATCCACCACGATGGTATCAAACCCAAGGGATTGGACTTTCTCCAAAACAGGACCGATCGTATCCTGAGCATTATAGGCAGGGATGAGAACACAGATCTTTCTGAAATTATTCACGGCTTCTTCCCGCTCCCTTCACCTTATCCTTCTTCCTTAGGGGAAAAGGAGAAAGGGGTATTCTGAAAGGGGGGATTATAGTTTTCAGAAGATAGAAACTCTCTGATTGAACCAAACTCAAAATCGCTCAAGACCTGATTCATCCGTTCCTCAGTCGTTCTAATCTTTCCATAGCAGACGAATCGTTTGATCCACGGAAGGTCAATGGGTAGAGGACGGGAATCGAAATCAGAGGGATGGCAGAAGAGAAGAGCCGGGTAACCAAGTTGGTTATATTTATCAATCGATCTTCGAATCTTATGATAGGGGAAGATCCTAAAACCCCATCCTCCACCAATAGGAAGATTTCCAAGGGGAGAAGGCATGACCAGGGGTGGAAACTCTCTAATCTCCCCATGGGGAGTGAGGAGTTGATAAGGGATGGTGGGGGCATTGGGAATGCCTATAAAACGAAGCGGAGCAATGCTGGAATCATAGAAGAATCCATTCTGGACTAAAAGATCAAGGGCCCAATGGGAACTTCTTCTTCCTTGTCCTGGCCTTGCAATAAAGTGCAATTGGGAAGAATCTGCCTGCTTAAGCCTTCCACAAATCGACCATTGGGGAGCCCGATAACCCACGACCTTCTCTCCCACTATCCTCTCTAACAAATTTTTTGAGTAAAGGAGGTCCTGAAGAAACTCTTCCTGGGTCTGTTTATAAACCTGAAGATGGCCATATCCATGGGAGGCGATCTCATGTCCCTCCTGGAAGATCATCTTTAATAATTCTGGATTTTTTTCTGCAATATATCCGAGAACAAAGAAGGTTGCTCGGACTCTAAATCGACTGAAGAGATTAAGAATCCTTTCGCAATTGGTTAAGATTCGACTCTCACATCGATCCCATAAAGAGGGGGGAAGAATATGTTCAATATCGCAGATATGGTACCAATCCTCCACATCCACCGTCAAAATATTCTTAAAGGCCACCCTCTCCATCCCCTCAATTTTATTTTGTTTAATTATAACCCAAATCTCCTAACTTTATGAAAAAATTATTGATGAGGGTTTTGATATTTTGGGTCTCTTTGTTTTAAAATGGTCAGGGTAATGAGGAGGCGAGTGGCCATTACAGGAATGGGTATCTTCTGTTCCATAGGGAAGAATGTGGAGGAGTTTTGTCAATCTTTAAAGGAGGGGAAGACTGCCATTGGCCCAATCACTCTTTTTGATGTCTCAAAATATCCTTCAAGAATTGGAGCAGAGATCAAGGATTATCGACCCGAGGAATACTTTGAAAGAAAAGAGTTGAAAAGGATCTCAAGGACCGATCAATTTGCCCTCATTTCGGCAGAAGAGGCAGTGAGGGCGTCAGAAATCCAATTTCACTACTCCTCTGATCAGGTAGGCGTCTGTTTGGGAGCAGGTGCAGGGGGGATGCTGGAGGCAGAGATCTATCATCGGGAGATCCTCCTGAAGGGAACCTCCAACCCGTCTCTCATCCTTCCTTTCATCCCAAGTTACACCACCCGCCGTGTTGCAGGTCGGTTTGGATTTTCAGGCCCAAAGCTCACGGTGACGACAGCCTGTAGTTCTTCTGCGACTTCCATTGGGTATGGGGCAGATCTCATTCGGAATGGAAAGTGCAAAGCGACGCTTTGTGGGGGAAGTGAGGCCCTAAACGAACTCACCTTTGGTGGGTTTAACTCCCTAAAGGCAATGGATTCAACTCCTTGTAAGCCTTTTGACAGGAGAAGGGCTGGGATGAACTTAGGAGAAGGGGGAGCAATCCTGGTCTTAGAAGATTTGGAGGAGGCAAAAAGAAGAGAAGCGAAAATCTACGCAGAGTTTTTAGGCTACGGGATAGGGGGAGAGGCTTATCACATCACTGCACCAGAGCCATCCGGAAGTATCGAGGCCTGGGTGATGATGGAGGCGATAAAAGAAAGTGGTCTCAACCTTGAGGAAGTAGACTACATTAATGCCCATGGAACTGGAACGCCCCTTAATGATAAAGTAGAAAGCCTTTCGATCAAGAAGGTTTTTGGTCAGAAGGCCTATTCGATTCCTGTGAGTTCAATCAAACCTATGGTCGGGCACTGTTTGGGGGCTGCAGGAGCCATTGAAGCAATTGCCTCTGTTCTTTCTATTGTTGAACAATTCATCCCTCCAACGCTCTCTCATCAGGAAGGTGATGAAGATTGTGATCTCGACTATGTGCCTCAGCGATCGCGTCAAAAAGAGGTAAGGGCTGTCCTTTCCAATTCCTTTGCCTTCGGAGGAAATTGTACCGCTTTGGTTTTCGGAAGACAAAAAAAGGAGGTCAGTGGTGACAGGAGAAAAGATTGACTATCACTCAAATGGGACGTTAAATGTTCCTGATCATCCCATCATTCCCTACATCGAGGGAGATGGAGTAGGGCCGGATATCTGGAAGGCATCGGTTCGGGTCTTCGATTCTGCAGTAGAGAAATCATACGGAGGCAAAAGAAAGGTTCACTGGCTGGAGGTCCTGGCTGGAGAGAAGGCCTTTCATCTAAAAGGGGAATGGATCCCTGAGGAAACGATTGAGGCCATTTGTGAATATAAGGTTGGTATTAAAGGACCCCTCACCACTCCTGTTGGTGGAGGGATTCGGAGCATCAACGTCCTTTTGCGACAGAAACTGGACCTCTATGCCTGCATCAGACCCATTCGTTATATCCCAGGCACACCCAGTCCTTTAAAACATCCTGAAAAGGTAGACCTAATAGTCTTTCGAGAGAATACAGAAGATCTCTATGCGGGGATTGAGTGGAAGGAGGGTTCTACGGAGGCCTTACGGGTCAAGGAGTTTCTTGAGAAAGAGATGGGCCTAACGATTCGAGAGGATTCAGGAATTGGCCTAAAGCCAATCAGTCGGTTTGGTACAAAACGTTTGGTAAGAAAGGCCATTCAATATGCGATCTCTCACCGTCGTAACAGTGTCACACTGGTTCATAAAGGCAACATCATGAAATTTACGGAAGGTGCTTTTCGGGATTGGGGCTACGAAGTGGCCAAGGAAGAGTTTGGCGATCAGATTATCCTCGAAAATGAGATCGAAACAACAGGGGGGAAAGAGATTCCAGAGGGAAAGATTCTGATCAAAGACCGAATTGCGGATGCCATGTTTCAGCAGGTGCTCTTGAGGCCTGAAGAGTATGATATATTGGCCATGCCCAATCTGAATGGAGACTATATGTCCGATGCCTTGGCTGCTCAGGTAGGAGGCCTTGGAATGGCGCCTGGAGCAAATATTGGAGATCGCTTGATGATCTTTGAGGCCACCCATGGGACTGCACCCAAATATGCAAATCAAGATATGATCAACCCAGGCTCTCTCATCCTTTCTGGAGCACTGATGTTCGATTATCTGGGATGGAAAGAGGTTGGGAAAAGAATCCTAATGGCTTTGGAGAAGACCATTTTTGAAAAGATTGTGACCTATGATCTTGCACGCCAGATGAGAGGGGTAAAGAGAGTCAAGTGCTCCGAATTTGCGTCTGCGGTCATTGAAAGACTTTGACAACCTTTCTGATTTTAGTTTAACTTAGTACTTAGTTTTTTTCACGGAGTCAACATTGGTCGAAACGAAGAAAAAGAAGGAAGAACCAAAGGTCAATATTGACATCTATAAGGCATGGTGCAAGGCCTGTGGGATATGTGTCGCCTTCTGCCCAACAGGCGTATTGGACAAAGACGAATCAGGCTATCCCTTTGTAAAGGATATTGAAAAATGTATCAATTGCGGATGGTGTGAGATTCGATGTCCGGATTTTGCCATTACGGTGGAAAAGAGGGCCAGAGGAAGTAAGAAAGGAGAAGAAAGGATTGAGAGAAGGGATGAAACAGCCAAGCGTGAAGAAGAAGGGATTGGGCCCGAAAGAAGTATTACTTCAGGGGAATGAGGCCATTGTTGAAGGGGCGCTTCGAGCAGGCTGTCGTTTCTTTGCAGGCTATCCCATTACTCCTGCAACAGAGATCTCAGAGATACTTTCCGTGAGACTTCCTCAGGTGGATGGGACCTTCATCCAGATGGAGGATGAGATCGCAAGCCTCGGAGCAGTGATCGGTGCCTCTTTGGCAGGAGCAAAATCGATGACTGCTACCAGTGGGCCTGGATTCTCACTCATGCAAGAGAATCTTGGTTTTGCCATTATTGCAGAAGTCCCCTGTGTGATTGTCAATGTGATGCGGGGTGGACCGAGTACAGGACTTCCAACCTTTCCCTCACAAGGTGATGTGATGCAGGCCAGGTGGGGGACCCACGGAGATCATCCCATTATCGTCCTTTCTGCATCGACCGTTAGCGAATGTTACGAGATGACGATAAAAGCCTTCAACCTCTCCGAAAAGTTTCGAAATCCGGTTATTCTTCTAATCGATGAAGTGGTGGCCCACATGCGTGAGAAGGTAGCCCTTTTTCAGGGTGAGATCGAAATCTTCAGCCGAGTCAAACCCACTGTCCCTCCTGAATGGTATATTCCCTTTGAGGATACTCCGAGTGGCGTGCCTCCAATGGCTAATTTTGGAGAAGGGTATCGCTACCACGTTACAGGGCTCACTCATGATATTCGCGGTTTTCCTACCTCCCGACCCGATGAGATCGGACCCTTTATCCAAAGGCTTCATCGTAAGATCAGCCAGCATTTCGCCGAGATTCAGATGGCTGAGTCTTTCAAAACAGAGGATGCGGAAATCACGATCATTGCCTATGGCTGTGTGGCGCGCTCCTCGAAGAGGGCTGTCATAGAGGCAAGGGAGAAGGGGTTAAAGGTAGGACTTCTTAAACTGATCACGATTTGGCCCTTTATGAGGACTGCGGTGGAGAAGGTGCTTCAGCATTCAAAGGTTCTGATCGTTCCAGAGATGAATATGGGTCAGATCTCAAGAGAGGTGAAACGGGTCAATCGAGGAGTCGCTAAGGTCTTAACCCTTAACAAGGTTGATGGAACGATCATTACACCCGGGGAGATTTTAAGCAGAATCATGGAGGTCGTGTCATAAAACTCATTGCCAATGAGCAAGGGCTGCTGTGAGGAGGTTTTTAATGGCCGAAATTACCAAATTGATCCATAAATATCTTCGACATGACAAGAAATTCCCCCATGTCTGGTGTCCAGGTTGCGGAATAGGGATCATGTTGGGCGCCCTGATTCGGGCCATTGACCGTATTGGATGGGAGAAGGACGAGGTGGTGTTGGTCTCTGGAATTGGTTGTTCTGGAAGGCTTCCAGTCTATGTCGATTTCAATACCCTTCATACGACGCATGGCCGAGCCCTCACCTTTGCTACAGGGATAAAGCTTGTCAATCCAAACCTTAAGGTAATCGTGATCATGGGCGATGGAGATGCGGTGGCCATTGGTGGGAATCATTTCATTCATGCCGCCCGACGCAATATAGACGTGACCGCAGTCATTGTCAACAATCATATCTATGGGATGACAGGAGGGCAATACTCCCCCACCACTCCATATGGGATGAAGTCAGCCACTACCCTTTATTCCAATATCGAACAGGCCTTTAAGATCTCTGAACTTGCAGTGACTGCTGGAGCAGTATTTGTAGGAAGAGGGACAGTCTATCATGCCAAACTCTTGGATAGCCTGATGGAGAAGGCCTTTTTGAAACCCGGTTTCTCTGTGGTGGAGGTGATCGCCCATTGTCATACTCAATATGGAAAGATAAATCGTTTGGGGTCTGCAGTAGAGATGATGCAGTGGCAGAGGGATCACGCGGTCCCTGTGGAGAAGGCCTTAAAAATGAAGCCCGAGGAGTTGGAGGATAAGATTCTGATTGGTGTATTGGTGGATAAGGACCTTCCCGTTTATCAGAATGAGTATGAAAGGATTCGGCAACGGGCGAAGGCAGAAATAGGAGCATAGAGATGGGGTTTCGATATGAAATTAGACTGAGTGGCTCAGGAGGCCAGGGGTTGATCCTGATGGGTATTATCTTGGCTGAGGCAGTTGGTATTTACGAGAAAAAATATGTGGCTCAAACTCAGAGTTATGGTCCTGAGGCAAGAGGGGGGTCGAGCAAATCTGAAGTGATTATTAGTGACGAAGAGATCGATTACCCCAAGGCCATCAAACTTGATTTTCTGCTTGCCATGAACCAGAAATCATGCGATGAGTTTTATCCTGATCTGAAAGAGGACGGGGTGTTGCTGGTTGACTCAACCTTTGTCTCCCAACTTCCCACTCCCAGAGCCTATCAGATTCCTTTCACCCGTATTGCGCGGGAAAAATTCAAAAGGGAGGTCGTGGCTAATATCATCGCCCTTGGCTCCCTGACAGAACTAACCCCGATCGTCTCTCGAAAGTCCATGGAGCTGGCTGTACTTAGCCGTGTTCCAAAGGGGACAGAAAAATTGAACTCTGACGCCCTCAGGGCAGGAATCTCCGCTGCAAAAAAGGCCAAAAAGGATTTGATGAAAAAAGAGATTCTTCCATCCATTCCAAAAGAGGACCTTTTAGATTCTTACTGACCATGAAGAGGAACTCCCTGATCTATTGCCTGACCAAAAGAGTGGCCCAATTGGTTTTTTCCATTTTTTATCATATGGAGGTTTCAAAAAGAGAGGACCTTCCAGAGGAGGGACCTCTGGTCATTCTCCCAAAGCATCAATACTGGACCGATATCCCCATCATCAGTCTTGCCTTTAAGCCCTTGCTCTATTTTGTAGCGAAGAGAGAACTATTTGAATATCCATTGATCCGTGATTATCTTTTTCTTTTAGGCGGGATCCCTGTGGATCGGAAGCAAACCATTAAAACGTTGGACTCCTTTAGATATCTTCTCCACCTGTTAAAAGAAGGGGAGAGGATTGTGATCTTTCCAGAGGGAACCTATTTTAGAAAAGGCGTGGGGTCAGGGAAGAGTCGATTGATTCAGATGATCTTGAAGTTTCAAGAGGAATTGAAACGGACAATCCCTTTTATCCCTGTTGGCATTCATTATGGTGGGAGGGTGGGATTGAGAAGACAAGTGGAGATACGGATTGGCCTCCCTCTATTTGCTGAAAAGGAGTCAGAGGCTGACTCTCTTACCGAGAAGGCAATGGAGGAGATTAGTCGCCTGTCACAGATGCCAAGATGTCCAATTTAATCCGTTCAAAGTCTCTCGCATTGTGAAACTATAAAGCCAGACCTAAAAAGGAGGGTATTATGCCAAGGCGTGAAAGGGAGAAAGAACTGGCAAGAAGAAGAAAAAGGAGGGAGAAGAGGAAAAAACTGAGGGCAAAGGGTTTATTACCCCCAACCCAAGAGGTCCTTAAGGGGGGGTTAAAAGAGCCTGAGAAAAAGCAACCTGAAAGACCAGCCTCAAAGGAAACTCCCCTCGAAGTCACCAAAGAGGAGATCCCTGAAAAACCCTCTTGAAGGGGTTTAAAGGCTTCATTTTTCTTTAAGGGGTTTTAACGAGACGGATAAAGAAGATTATCAATCAACCTTGTTTTTCCCACGAAGGCAGCAATCGCAATCACGACGTCTCCCTTGATCTCTACGATATCGTCTAAGGTGATTGCATCACAGAGTTGAACATAATCTATCCTCACAAGGGGTTCGGAGCTAAGAATTTGAACCACCTCGTTTAAGATCTTCTCAGCCCTTCGCTCCCCTTTCTCAAGAAGTTCCCTTGCCCTCTCTAAGGAGCGGTAAAGCGAGCGGGCCGCCTCTCTTTCTTTCGGTTGGAGATAGGTATTTCTGGAACTCATGGCCAGACCATCTGGCTCCCTTACGGTTGGCATCCCTAAAATTTCAATCTTCATATGGAGGTCTTTCACCATCTGCTTAATCGTAACCAGTTGCTGATAATCCTTCTGGCCGAAGATAGCGATATGGGGCATGACAATATTGAAAAGCATATTGACCACAGTGGTCACTCCTTGAAAGTGAGTAGGTCTCGATCGACCACAAAGCCCTTGGGTAACCTTCTCCACCCTGACAATCGTCTGATGATCAGGAGGGTACATATCCATTGCCTCTGGCGCAAAAAGGATATCCACCCCCACGCCTTCTGCCATTCTCCGATCTCTTTCAAAATCTCTCGGGTACTTCTCAAAGTCCTCAGAAGGTCCGAACTGGGTTGGATTGACAAAGAGGCTAACGACCAATAGATCTCCTCTCCTCCTCCCCTCCCTCATTAAACTAAGGTGACCCTCGTGAAAATATCCCATCGTAGGAACAAAGGCAATCGTCTTACCCATCTGCCTCGCCTGTGAGGAAAAGGAGGACATCTCTTGCGGGCTTTTAATAATTTTCATCTTTCTTAAAATCCCTTCTCATTTGGATTTCATTGGAATAAAATACCACGTCCCCTTCTTCATCTGCTTGATCTCCCTGATCAGTTGATTAAAATCCTCCTTCCGATCGATAAAATTGATCTCACTCGTATCCACGACCAAAAGAGGGGTCTGTTCATAATGAAAAAAATAGTAATTGTATGCCTCGGTCAGTATCTTTAGATAATCTAAATCGATCTCCTTCTCGTAGGGGTGATTTCTCGATTTGATCCGATGGAGAAGAACTTCAGGTTTTGCCTGTAGGAAAATGACCAAATCTGGAGAGGGGATCTGCCCGGTGAGAAGTTGGTAGATCTGTTCATAAAGAGCCAATTCATGGTCATCTAAATTAAGAGAGGCAAAAATCCGGTCTTTGGCAAAGAGGTAATCGCAGAGGGTTATTTGATTAAAGAGATCGAGTTGGGCAATCTCCTTCTGCTGTTGGAAGCGACTCAGCAGAAAGAAGATTTGAGTTTGAAAGGCGTATTTTTTCCGATCTCGATAGAAATGGGGTAGAAAAGGGTTTTCCTCAGGTTTTTCCAAGATTAAGCGGGCATTAAACTCTTTGGCCAAAAGTTTGGCTAAACTCGTTTTCCCTACACCAATGGGGCCTTCTATGATGATATATCGGAACATCGATCCTCTTCTCCAAAGGATTTTCTCTCATCTCTATGGCATTGAAAATTTTCTTCCGGGCAGTCTGACCGTCAGCACTGGACAAGGAGATCTCCTGACCACTTTCTCTGCGGTGCTCCCGAAGAGTATGTGGTCCAGGCCAGTTCTTCCATGGGTTCCCATCACAATCAGGTCCACTGATTTCTTTTTAGCAGTCTGAAGGATTTCGAGGAATGCCTCCCCCTCTTTGATTAAGACTTCGTAGTTCTTAACCCTTCCCAACTTTTTTAAGTAATGGGTCTTTAGTTGGTGGTCCAGTTCCTTCTTCTGATAGACTTTCAACTCTTTTAATTTCTCTTCTGAGAGGTAGATCGAGAGTTGTTCGGGATGAACCGGTTCAGGAGTGACGTGGAGGATTAAAAGCCTGGCTTTGTAGTTCTTCGCCAAATTGAGTGCATAGGAGAAGGCCCAATGGGCATCTTCAGAAAAATCAGTGCAGAACAGAATCTTTTTAAACATATTTTATTCCTCCTTGAAAGTAGATTATTGCTTCATCTTTTCTCCTAATTCTTTAGATCTCCCTGTGGCTGCTATTACTGCCCCGATTAAGGTTTTCTTAAACCCTCCTTCCTCCAGTTTATATAGACCTGCCGCGGTGGTTCCTCCAGGGGAAGTCACCTTCTCTCGAAGAAGGACGGGATGTTCTCCTGTTTCTAAGAGGAGTTTTACAGCACCTTTTACCGTCTGACTGGCCAGTGTAAAGGCCTGGGTCCGCGTCAGGCCTAAGTGGACACCTGCATCGGTCAAGGCCTCAATCATTAAAAGGACATAGGCAGGGCCACTTCCACTTAGCCCCGTGACCGCATCCATCAAGGATTCGGGGACGAGAATCGACCTTCCCACACAATTGAAGATGGACTGGGTTAATTGAATATCCTCCTCAGAGGAGAGATTCCCAGGGGCGATGGCAGAAGCCCCTTCCTGGACAAGGACAGCAATATTGGGCATTACTCTGACCAGTCGAAGTTGCTTCCGAGCATAGGCCTCAATGACATAGAGGGGAACCCCAGCCGCGATGGAGATGAGCAGTTTCGAGGCATCCAGGGACTCCGCCATCTCTTCAATCACCTCCTTCATTGATTGGGGTTTTACACAGAGAAGGATAGGATTGCACTGGGAGGCAATCTGGTTATTGTTAGGAGCCTTTTTTACCCCGTACTTCTTTTGAATAAACTGTAGCCTTTCCCCATCCACATCGAAAACCAACATTTGCTCAGGAGATACAAATTTGGCCTTTAACAAACCTGAAATCAAGGCTTCTCCCATATTCCCTGAGCCTACCAAGCCAATCTTTCTCCCTTTTTTCATAGACTGCTCCTCAGGATTGGATTTTTATTATTCTTATCATAACCTTTCCAATTTTTCTATTAAAATTTGACATCCCACCTCCAAGGGAATATAAAATAATTTGAGGCGAGGAATAGGGTTAGACCTTTTTGGTTGATCCTGATGTTTTTCCTGTAGACTCATTCTTTATAGGAATAGAGAGGTGGTTGAATTTATGGAAGAATCTCTGTCTTATGAATTTATGGAAAAAAAGATCCAAGAACTTGAAAAAAGGCTAAGAGAGTATGAGCAAAAAGAGTCCCAACGAGACTTCCAAGAGGTGATGAAACGTCTGGAGAAGATTGCAGAGATGGGAGATGATGGGATTGTCGTCTTTGACGAAAACTATCAGATTGAGTTTGCCAATACGATTGCCTCTGAACTGACCGGCTATTCTAAAGAGAAACTTTTGGGGATGGACTTTCGCAAACTTCTGACCGAACGAGATATTGGTTACCTGGACCAGATGCATTCTGAAGTGGGAACGGATGAGAGCAAACGGGTTTGCACGGAAATGGAAGTATTGACCCAGAATGGAAAGAGATTGGATGTAGAGGTTTGCATTACGATTTCACGAATGGAAAAGGGCGGCGTTAAGACCTACGCCTATCTGAGGGATATCACTGAAAGAAAGAAGATGGAAAGAAGGATTCGTGAGGCCACGAAACGTTTTGAGAAGATTGCAGAGATGGGCGACGATGGGATTATTGTCTTTGACGAAGATTCGAGGATCGAATTTGCCAATACCATGGCCTCTGAGATTCTTGGCCTCCCAAAAGATCAAATCCTTGGAAAAGAATTTTTTTCGCTCATTGGGAAAAGGGATGAAGAATTCTTAGAGGAGATGGTTTTGAAGGGAGAGGGAATAGGAGAAAAGGTCTGTACAGAGATGGTTCTTACCACCCCTCAGGGTCAGATCAAAGATGCAGAAGTCTGTGTGGCCCCATCCCGGTCTGACGATGGTCGGATTAAGACCTATGCCTATATTCGGGATATTACGGAGAGAAAAAAGTTTGAAAAGGAATTGAAGGCCTCAGAGGAGAAGTATCGAAAACTTTTTGAGAGGGTTCGGCATGGCCTTTTTATTAGCACTAAAGAGGGACGTTTTATTGATTGTAATCAAGCCCTTCTCGATATTTTAGGCTACCCCTCTAAGGAAGAATTTCTCAACATTGACATTGCCAAAGACCTCTACGTGAATCCCAATGATCGAAAGACCTTCCAGCAGTTGATTGAAAAAACAGGTTTTGTGAAGGATTTCGAGGTGGAATTCAAGAAAAAAAATGGTGAAAAGATAACGGTCCTCCTCACTGCAACCGCGATTAAGGACGAAACGGGCAAAACCATCGGATATGAGGGCTTAAACATCGATATCTCTGATCGAAAGAGGATGGAGAAGGAACTTAAGGAGACCAACGAGTTCTTAATGAACCTGATTGAAAGTTCAGTCGATGGGATTATTGTGACAGACATGAAGGGTAATATTCTCATATTTAACAAGGGAGCAGAGAATATCTTAGGTTATAAAGCGGAAGAGGTGGTTGGAAAGATGAATATCCGGAGCATCTATCAACCTGGGGTTGCTGAGGAGGTCATGGCAAAACTTAGAAGCCCTGATTACGGAGGAGTGGGGAAATTGACCTCTTTTCCCATCATCCACAAAAGGAAGGATGGTGAACTCGTAGAGGGGGATCTTTCTGCAGCCCTCATCTATGATGATGAAGGTAAGGAGGTGGCAAGCATTGGGATCTTTAAAGACCTGAGGGAGAGACTGAAGATGGAACGGGAACTTCAAAAGATTCAGCAGGCCCTGCTCCAATCTGAGAAGTTGGCAGCGATGGGCAGGCTTACCTCACAAATCGCCCATGAACTAAATAATCCGATTTACGGGATTATGAATACCTTAGAACTCCTCAAGACAGAGGTTCCACCTACCAGTAAACGGCGGAGGATTCTGGATCTTTCCCTATCTGAGGCCCAGAGATTGGCTGAGATGCTTAGGAATATGCTCAGTTTCTCAAAGCCAGAAGAGGAGACGAGGAGGCCCATTAGGATTAATGAGTTAATTGAAGGAATCCTTTTAGTGATGGATAAACAGATGAGGGAGTCAAACATCAAAATTGAGACCTCTTTCGATGAGCAGATTCCAGAGGTGATGGCATCCACCAATCAGATGAGACAAGTCCTCTTAAATATGTTTAAAAATGCAAAGGAGGCCATGCCGAAGGGGGGTACACTCACTGTCCAGACAAGGAGGGAGGATAATAAGATTTTGATCGATATTCAGGACACAGGCATGGGGATTCCAGAAGGGATCAGGGACAAAATCTTCGATGCCTTTTTCACTACAAAACAGGCAGTCAAGGGAGTAGGGTTAGGACTTTCGGTCTGTTACGGGATTATTAAGGATCATGGGGGAGAAATCAAAGTAGAGAGCGAAGAGGGAAAAGGCTCTCATTTCACTATCATCCTGCCCATTTGAATATCGAAAATGATTTGACTCCCTCTCAATCATTCAAACCCATATTGCCGGCGGTAAAAGAGGATATAATTCCTCACTTCTTTCTTTGTCTTATAGATCCCAAAGTGCCCTTCGCAGAGAATGTCTGCATTAAGTTCCAATAGCGTCTTCGTTGAATGAGCATAATCTTCGAGATTTGATCCAAATTCCGAAAGGATTGGTCCATGGAGATCTTGTGCAAAAAGGACTCTTTTCCCATCTCGATCCAAATAAATGGAAATTGATCCGGGTGTATGACCAGGTGTGTGGAGGCAATGGATTATTTGCTGCCCAATTTCCAATATTTCTTCTGGAGAATTAAATTTCTCATCCACTTGAGTTGGAGGGAATTTGGTCTGATACCATTCTGCTGCTGTAAGTATTTGATCTCCACTCTCAACTGGAGGGGCATCCAATAGGTGAATAAATATTTTTATCCCAAATCTCTTCTTAAGTTCTGGGACACCTCCAATATGGTCAATATGGCAATGAGTGAGGAAAACCTTTGTTAAGTTTTTTGGATTAAACCCTAATAACTTGATATTATTAATAATTTTATCTACACTCCAACCCGCCCCAGTATCGATTAATATCAGTTCCCCCAAATTTAGTAGATAGATACACCCATCACGATGATCCGTTATTTCTGGACCTCCAATTATAAAAATATCTTTAATGATTTCAAATTGTTGCATAATATTCCCTCAATTTTAGTTTCAACTTTCGATAATCCGCCATCGTAAACCCTTCCCATTGGCAAGGGATAAGTGAATTATTATGAAATAACGGCTCATTTTCTAAGTCAAAAGATGAAGACCTCTTAGCCTTCTCAAACATAGGCGTTTGAGGAATAGGTGAGTATTCAACTAAAAAAGGTTTTGCGCCTAAGTCTTTCACAAATTCGATACTCTGCTCAACCTCCTCAACCCTTTGCCCGGGCAAACCAGCCATAATATAGACTCCAATCTCATAATTAGAGTATCCTGCCTTTTTTAAATAGTTGACTGCTTGGCGGAATTGTTGATTCTCTACCTTTCCACCTGTTTCCAACTGAGTCTCCTTATTAGATGTTTCGAGCCCCAAACGAATGGTCTTAAAGTTTCCTCGAAAAAGAAGGTCTGCCACCTCCTGATCAATCTCTCGGATATGTAATCCATTGGGAGTGTGGAAATTACATCGAATACCTCTTTGAATGATTTCCTTAACCATCGGAATAAAATATTCGGAAGCATTCATCAGTAAGGCATCATCATAGAAAGCAATATTGTGGATTTTGTAATGGGTTGTCCAGTAGTGAATCTCATCGACCACTTTGAGGGGGTCCCTTCTTGAAAACCCTTTCGATAGCCATGGACTAGCACAATAGGTACATCGAAATGGGCATCCCCTTGAAGTCATTATACATATGTAATCCAATTGAGGATAGAGATCAAAAGAAGGATAAGGAAGGCTCTCGCTCTGAAGTTCCGGTTGTAAAGATGAAGCCTTTTGGCCCTGCCTTAGAGGAAGGGTTTGTTGAATAAGAATGGTAGTCCCAGTTACTTCTGCAAACAATTTCAGTGCCTCTATCTCATCTAATCTTTCCAAAACATAATTAGCCCCTGAATATTTTTTGGCATGCTCGTGGCAGAGGCTTGCATAGATCCCACCCAAAAGAATGGGGGTCTCTTTAAAAAATTCCCTCACTATTTGGATACTCTTAAACACTCCAGGATACCAGTAAGTCATTCCCGAGGTGACACCAATCACATCTGGTGTGTTGATAGAAGAAAGCCTCTCTCTAAAAATCTCTTCTGGAATCCCATACTGATTGTAATTCTGACGGATCGATTGGAGGGGTTTGGGCTTTTCAATCTTTAATTTATAAAACTTTCCATCCCGATACTCTTTTCTCTTAACAAAAAAATCGAGACAGTCAATCAATGTGACCTGAAACCCGTATCTTCTCAAAAGCCCAGTAATATATAGAAGGCCAATAGGCCTAACCCAAAAATTATATGCTGAAAAATCAGTAATCCAGGGATTAATGAGGAGGATATGGGGCATATGTTTCACATGAAACATCTTATCCATCCCCTCCCTTTAAGCAAATAAATTTTGTAATAAAATCAAAAAATTGTAACATTGGCTAATCAATTGTCAAATAATCTCCCCAATATACTTTTTTAGGAGATAACTTCAAAGATTTCAATCCACTATTTACCAATGCAGAATTGTTCAAAAATACGATTTAATACCTCTTCAGGAGTGGTCTCTCCAACCATTTCTCCAAGGGAGTCAAGGGCAGAACGAATCTCAAAGGCGATGAATTCAAGAGGAATCCCTCCCTCTAAACCACTTAATCCCTTTTTAAGGCTCTCCATCGCCTTAGAAAGAGCGGACTTATGTCGAATATTGGCAACGATTAAGTGTTCTGGAGATACCCTCACCTCACGATGAATTAAAGAGTTATAGATACTATTTTTTAAATCCTCAACTCCTTCCCCAGTCAAACAGGATATTAAAACGATCGGATCTTGAGGGAGCCTTCTTCTCACCTCCTCAATAGAAACTCTTTTGGGAAGGTCTATCTTATTGATGATGACCACCTTCTTTTTATTTTTTACTTCCTCGAATACTTCCAAATCGTCCTCATCCATCTCTCTACTTCCATCAATCATGAGAAGAACAAGATCTGCCTCCGAAACCCTCTCTTTTGCCCTCTTCACCCCTTCCTTTTCAATGAAATCCGTAGGTTTTCTCAATCCAGCAGTATCCATCAAGCGAAGTGGAATTCCATTAATATTAATCACTTCCTCAATCACATCACGGGTTGTACCAGGATAAGGGGTTACAATCGCCCGTTCCTCTCTAAGGAGGACGTTAAGAAGGCTTGACTTTCCCACATTGGTCTTTCCCGTAATAGCGGAAGTGATCCCTTCCCGAAATATCCTTCCCTCTTGAAAGGAATCAACCCACTTTGCCAATTTATCAATCATTCTAAAAAAATCCTCTTTCATCTCTTTTAATGAAAGTGGTTCGATTTCCTCTTCTGGAAAATCGATATGGGCTTCAATGAAGGTCAAGCAGTTAACCAACCTTTCCTTAAGTCCTTTCACCTCATTGTAAAGGATACCCCGAAGTTGCTGATTAGCAATCTCAAGGCTTGCCATGGTTTTGGCTCTAATCAGGTCGATGACTGCCTCAGCCTGGGTAAGATCGATTCGACCATTTAGGAAGGCCCTTTTTGTAAATTCCCCGGGCAGGGCTAACCTTGCTCCTTCCCTTAAGACCATCTCCAACACCTTTTGAAGAATGAAGTATCCTCCGTGGCAATGGATCTCAACGATGTCTTCCCTTGTATAGGTCTTTGGGGATTTCATCAAGACAAGGAGGACTTCATCAATAGGATTTCCACTAAAGGGGTCGATGATCTCCCCATAATGAAAATGGTGTGAAGTAAATGGAGCTCCTCCCTTTTTCGGCTTAAATAGTCTCTTTGCGATGGTTTCTGCCAATGGGCCACTGATGCGAACAATCCCTATTCCACTTTGGCCAAAGGGGGTTGCAATGGCAGCGATGGTGTCGTCATCGATATGGGAGAGGTCTTTTAATGAACAGGATGAGTTTCCTCTTTCAAAAGGAATGATGCGGTCTCCCTTTTTATCTTTTTGGAATGATGGTAATTTTTTTTGTATCTCCTTCCCCAATGCTTTCTGTCCTGAGTAAAGGATCTTCCTTCAGGGCCATATGAATGACCCTGCGGTCATGAGCATTGAAAGGACCTATGGTCAAGGGCTGGCCTGATCTCTTTGCCTTCTCTCCCAACCGAAGAGCCATTTTTGATAGGGTCTCGGTCCTTCTCTTTCGATAATCATCTACATCGAGGATCACCCTGATGGGTCTCTTCACTTCTTTTTGAACCATTCGGGTGAGGAGCATCTGAAGGGCATCAAGTGTCCGGCCATACTTTCCAATGAGGATTCCTTTTTTGTCTCCCCTGAGGTCAAAATAAAGGTTTCCCTCTTTTAAAACTCCTTCTATCAATGGCCTTACCCCTATTGCCTTTAGCAGGTCAGTAAGAAATCTCTTTCCAATCTCGATTGTTTCTTCCAAATTGAACGATCATCCTTTCTTATTTAAATAGTATTGATGGGCGATGGATAAAAGATTGTTCACCAACCAATATAGAACCAAACCAGAAGGAAAATTGAGAAAAAGGAAGGTGAACATAACTGGCATCAGCATAAACATTTTGGCTTGTGTGGGGTCAGCGGCGGTAGGGGTCATCTTTTGCTGAATCACCATAGAGGCCCCCATAATGAGGGGGGTGATATAGATCGGGTCTTTGGCTGAAAGATCTCTAATCCATAGAAAGAAAGGAGCGTGTCTCATCTCGATTGCATTTTGGAGGGCGTTATAGAGGGCAATAAAGACAGGAATCTGGATGAGCATGGGAAGGCACCCGCTCATGGGATTAATCTTTCTCCTTTTATAGAGTAGCATAATTTCTTGCTGAAGCCTTGCCTTGTCGTTCTTATAGGTTTCTTTGAGACGAGCCATCTCGGGCTGGACCTTCTGCATCTCCTTCATCGATTTAAAACTGATCTGGGTTAAGGGAAGGAAAATGATTTTGATGAGAATGCTGAGAATAATGATATCGATCCCAAAGTTTTTTGTTAGGCCATGGGTGAGGTTTAAAAACCATAAAAGAGGTTTAGCAACGATAGTGAAGAACCCGAAATCAACCAACTTTTCTGCAAAGACACCTAATTCTTTCAATTGATCAGTCTCTTTGGGTCCAAGGTAGATGCGGAACGGGATTTTCGATGACCCATTGGCCTCAATGGAAAAGGGAGAGGTGATGAGATTGGCCTCCAGAATATTCTTTTCTCTTCCTTTGACTGCAAGCGTAAGATTCTTCTCTGAAGAGGGCGGAATGAGGAGGGCGGTAAAATACTCACCCTCGAAGGAGTACCATCTGATTTCACCCTGAAAAGAAGACTCAAAGGGTTCGATCTTTCTCTTGACGCTACCGCATCCAGGGGTACAACCGGCTGAACTTCCTCCTCCAAGATCTTTTCGCTCAACCTTTTGATTCTTGAAAAAGGCATACTTCAGCCCATAGTCTTTATTCTCCTCTTCAGCCAATTTCTCCAACTCTATCTTTCCAACCCATTCAACCCCTACTTGGGTGGTCACTTCATTTAAAGAAGCATTCTTTAACTCGACTTCAAGGTCAATAAAATATTTTTCGGAGTTAAATCGATATCGTTTGAAGACCTTCAAATTATTTTCAAATATCTTGACGAAAGTAACCTCCCCAGTTTCCCCAGGGTTTAGCAACCGAAGTTGTTCTCTATCGACTTCCCAACCCCCTTCGGAAGAAAAACCTTTCAAGGTAGTCATCAAAGGAAGGCTTTCCCCCTCAGTATTGATCAAATCAAGGGGCTTTGGCTTCTTTACCTCCTCCACTTCCTTACCCAAAAGGCTTTGAAAAAATCTTACCACCTTAGAGGCAAAGGCTGACTGTTCAACCCTATCTTTATATTTTTTAAGTTTAAAATGTTTGATTCTTGCACCATCCGAAGTGAGAACTGCAATAAAATTTTTGGTTTCAACGTTCACCTCTCTCTTTAAAATAGGCTTGAAAGTAGGGGTGGGTATTGTTTCTTTGGTGGGCTTTATGTCCTTAGGAATGTCAACTTTTCTGGGAATCTCTTTCTCTCCAATAGAAGGTTTTTGGGGGGGTTCTTGAGGGAGAGGTTCAGGAGGAAAAAGTTTTGATTGTAAAATACTCCATCCAAAAATAACCAAAAAGGTTAAGATGATTGCTAAGATAGCTCTTTTATCCATAATTCTTTGCCCTAAAACTCCTTCCTAATTTAATTATCTTCTGGAACAGGATCGTATCCACCAGGATGGAAAGGATGGCATCGGATCACTCTTCTGATGGTAAGTCCAATCCCCCTTATTATGCCAAACCGTTCGATCGATAACAAGGCATAAGAAGAACATGAGGGAGTGAAACGGCAGGAGGGTCCAATAAGAAGGGAGAGGGTATGTTGGTATATTTTGATGAGGAGGAGGATTCCTCCTTGGGCTATCTTCAGAATAGTCTTATTTTTCATAAACTGAGAAGCCTCTTGAGTTCTTCTTCTGTGTCCTTGTAGCGATGGATCGAGCAATTCGCTTTAATTAAAAGAATTATGTCTAAACATCCCTTGATCTGATGCTTGTGGAGACGGAAAAATTCCCGAATATATCTTTTGATTCGATTTCGGAAGGTGGCTGGCCCAATCTCCTTCTTTGCCACAATCCCTAACCGATGAAACGGATGCTCGCTTTCAGCCGTAAAGAGGATAAAGTTCCTTGAGGCCCGTCTCTTTCCCAACCTCATGACCCTCTTAAAATCCCTGGAGAGAATGATCCTCTCTTTCTTTTTAAAACTGAATTCTCCCTTTGCCACACCCCTTCATTCTTGTCTTAAGAAGGTTATATTTAAACCGTTAACCTTTTTCGACCCTTCATTCTCCTTCGTTTTAATACATTTCGGCCTGCTTTTGTTGACATCCTTTTTAAAAAACCATGGGTTCTCTTCCTTCTCAGGTTGTGGGGTTGATAGGTCCTTTTCATCTAATCTCCTCGATCAAAGTCATTCCTTAAATTGTTTTAGTGAAATATCTGAAACCTTGGCTATATCATAAAAATTAAACCTTAATTTTATAACATATTTTGCATAGAAAATAAAAGTTAAAGGTCTAAAGATAAGTAGTCCCCAGTGTCTGGCGGGAGATAATATGGACACGAATGAAAAAACTCTACCTCTCTTCATATCGTTATGATACAATTCTGTCCAACCCAAGAGATATCCCAGAGGAATCATTCTCTCACAAGAGAATTATCCCAAACGGAAAGGTCATGGGGGACAGCCCTTTCTCAGTAAATTCATTGGGATAGATAGAAGGAGGCTTGGATGGACAAAAAGATAAAAATAGATTTGAACTCAGATGTAGGGGAGAGCTTCGGGATCTACAAATTAGGGCTGGATGAAGAAGTGATTCCTTATATTACATCGGCCAATATCGCCTGTGGCTTTCATGCAGGCGATCCAGGGGTGATGAGGAAGACTGTGGCCTTAGCCAAACAGCATGGAGTCGAGGTTGGTTCCCACCCAGGATTTCCAGACCTCATGGGGTTTGGGAGAAGAAATATGGACGCCACTCTTGAAGAGATTCAGGACTACGTCATCTATCAAACAGGGGCCCTATGGGCCTTTGCCCGTTCTCAGGGAATGAAGCTTCAACACGTGAAGGCTCATGGGAGTCTTTATAATATGGCTGTGGCCAATCCAAAGATATGGGAGGCCATCGCAGAAGGAGTGGTCAAAGTTGATCCAGAATTGATATTGGTGGTGCTTGCTTCTTCTCAGAGAGAACCTCTTCTCGAGATTAGGAAACGCTATGGCATCCGGATCGCCTTTGAGGCTTTTCCGGACCGAGCCTATCATCAAAATGGCTCTTTGGTTTCGAGGAGAGAAAAGGGGGCAGTCATCCATGATCATGAACTGGTTGCCCAGAGGGCTTTAAAAATGGCTCTGGAGGAAAAAGTGGTTTCTATCGAGGGAACGGAAATCGAGCTCAAAGCGGACACGCTCTGTGTCCACGGGGATAATCCTTCTGCGGTTCAAATGGTTAAAAGGATCCGAGAAGAACTAAAGGCTTCAGGTGTAGAAGTGATTGCCATGAGGCATTTCGTTTAAGTTAGGAGCCATCTGTTTAGAGTTCGGAGAAATAAAACCATTCAAAATATTCTAACCCTAAATTGAGCGATTTAGGGTCATGAAGGAGAACAGGAATGCTTCAAAGTCTTTTAGAATGCGATTTTTTTAAGTGAGGTCGTTATCTTTTTATTAACATCAAACAGGTGAAAGGTTAATCCAATCTCATAGTGTTTCAGCAATTAAGAGGATATCGCTCTTAAAGCCTTTTCAGCATCCCTGTTCTTCATAAGATAGGGTTAGAATCGCTCAATTTAGGCTAAATTAAAATTTTAAGAGATGGCACTCTATCCAGAGATTCTCTTTAGACTAATGGGTGATCGAGGACTGCTCCTTGAGTTTGGAGATGAGATTAGCCTAAAAATCAACCAGAAGGTGAGAAGAATGAACCTTGCCCTCAAACGAGAAAGAATAGAGGGAGTGATTGAAACAGTTCCAACCTACCGCTCTCTACTCATCGTTTACCACCCACTAGTCATCTCCTTAAAAGACCTAAAAAGAAAGATAAAGGAGATTGAGGTAGGGCTTGAGGAGATCGACCTCCCCCTACCCAATCTGACCCGCATCCCTGTGGTCTATGGGAGCCATTATGGGCCAGATTTAGAAGAGGTGGCAACCTATTGTGAAAGGACGCCAGAGGAAGTCATCCGACTTCACTGCAGTGTCACCTATCACATCTACATGATTGGCTTCATGCCTGGTTTCCCCTACATGGGAGAGCTTCCTGACGCACTCGTGGTCCCGCGGCTCAAAACGCCAAGGCTCTCTGTGCCTGCAGGCTCAGTTGGGATTGCCCAGAAACAGACCGGCATCTACCCCATGGAGAGCCCGGGTGGATGGCGGCTGATCGGCAAAACCCCTCTTAAGATGTTTGACCCAAATAAAGAGCCTCCCTCTCTTCTCCAAATGGGGGATCTTGTTCAGTTCTATCCTATTAGCGAAAAAGAGTTTAAAGAATGGGGGAAAGATAATTCTCATATGGAAGAGTGAAAAATTTAAATATTGTTTGAAAAATGAAACAAAATGCTTGTCTTGAAGTATTACAACCTGGAGTTCTGACCACGGTTCAGGATTTGGGTCGATACGGATTCAGCCAGTTTGGTGTTCCTCCTTCTGGTGCATTAGACTCCTTTTCTCTTAGGGTTGGAAATTTATTGGTGGGCAATCGAGAGGGAGATGCCTGTCTTGAAATAACCCTAATGGGTTTGAAGTTGAAAGTCTTACGGGAGATAGTCATTGCCATCACGGGAGGAGACCTCTCTCCCACTCTGAATGGGGAACCACTCGAAATGTGGAAGACACATCTGGCCATTGAAGGTGATCTCATTGAGTTTAAAGGTGTCCGAAGAGGATGTAGAGCCTATCTGGCCATTTGTGGAGGATTTGATGTCCCCTCTTTAATGGAGAGTAAATCCACTTGCCTATCAGGGAAGTTTGGTGGCTATGAGGGAAGACCCCTGAGACGTGGAGACCTCCTCTTTACCTCTGATGTTCCGATCTCTTTGGACAGGCTGGGACTTCGATTTCCAAAGGAGGATATTCCTTCCATTGAAAAAGAGGCCATCCTCAGAGTAATCCTTGGACCCCAGGACGATCAGTTTACCGAAAAGGGGATGAAAACCTTCTCTTCCTCCCTCTATTGGGTCACTCCCCAATGCGATCGAATGGGTCTTCGGTTGGATGGACCTCAACTCGAGAGACAACCCGATGTGGAAGAATCAATCATTTCAGAGGGTCTGGTGCCAGGTTCCATTCAGGTGCCTGGAGATGGAAAACCCATCATCATTCTTACGGAGTTAGTTACGGGGGGTTATACAAAGATTGCGACAGTGATTTCAACGGATCTCCCTAAGGTAGCACAGTTGAAGCCCGGAGATCGGGTCCGATTTGAACCGATTTCGATTGAGGATGCCCATCATCTTCTCAGAGAGCAGGAAAAGAAGATAAAGAATTTCATCTCTCAATCTGTTTTTTTCTGATGAATGAGTTGATTAGAAAACGTCAATCCACCCGTTTGGACTCACCCATAGGGATTTCAAATTCATAAAGATGGGAGCCTGATCCATAATAGATCCACCGACCCTTAATGGCCATTCCTGAAGTGATCGGGGAAGGGGGAGTGCCTATCAAATAGATTTGATCTCTCTTTGGATCGATGGTAAATATCGCTTCTTTAGCCAATCCATAGAGTCTCCGATCGGGTCCCAATTGAAGGCTCACTTCTAAGGGTTTTTCAAATTCGAGGAACAATACCTTTTTAAC
>CAZFDM010000281.1:0-3359 GCA_964517975.1 uncultured Syntrophaceae bacterium | reverse complement strand
AAAGGTACTGAATTCGGTGAAAAACCTAATGACTACAGAATTGAACTGAGAGTAAGATACTATTTCTAAAATATTTTAGGTTCCTGTAGAAAAATATTGTAAATAATTAAAAGAGGTGAATCAGTTAATTGGCATAATTTTTAATTTTTGGTATAGTAAAATAAATAACACTTTAAAAGACAATAGAATTTCATTGGTAGAGGAGGATTAGAAAATGGTAAAACCCATTTTTAAGGTAGGAATATTAATCATAATCATATTAACCATAATCAATACAGGGTATTCTCAGGAAGATAAGGCTGTAAAGTCCGCGATTGAAACCTTTAAGGCACATGTTCGTCTTCCACTGGGAACAGAGATTAAGTTTATAGAAAAAAAAGAGAGTCCAATTGTAGACTTTTATGCTGTGAAATTTCTCCTCATCTTTCCGGATAAGGAGATGCCTGCAATTGTTTATGTGGATAAACATGGAGAGAAGGTCATCCTGGGAAATCTCTTTATAAAGGGAGAGAATGTCACGATAAAAGAGGCAGGCCCTCCTAAGCCCAAAAAAATTGATATGGGATTATTGGAGATGGAAAAGTCCCCTTTTATTGGAAACCAGAAGGCAAAAGTTGTCATTGTTGAATTTTCAAATTTTCAGTGCCCCTATTGTATGGATTCTTGGTCAAGATTGGTAGAATTGATGAAGCAGTATCCGCAAGATTTTAAATACATATTCAAACATTTCCCATTTCAACCCCAGGGCAAGACCTTTGAACTTTCTGAAATGGCAGCGGCAGCCCAGGAAGTGAACAATGAGGCCTTCTGGGTGATCCACGATTTCTTTTTTACCAAGGAAGGTCAGAATATTACCCATCTTGAGAAAGGGGTTATAAAGCAAAAAGTCGAGCAGCTCCTAAAAGGAAAAGGGTACGATCTTAAAATCTTTCGATCCGCCCTCGAGACAGGCAGGGCAAGAAATAGAGTCTTGGAAGATATGGGTCTGGCAAATCGATTGCGGCTCACCTCAACTCCCACAAAGATTATCAATGGAGATATGGTAGTAGGACTAACACCAGATAGCACATTAGAACGATATTTGGGGAAATAATTTATGGGCCTCCAACTTCTACCCTAACTGGTAGAGGGTTTTCCTTTGATAAGAGTGAACCGATTAGATGAAAACATGAAAATAATCTTTAGAAAAGAATTGCTGAGGGTTCTTCACCCAATCTTGCCGAGAGGAGAATTCATATTCGTATTGCCCAACTGAATAATTATAAACGTGATGAAAGACTGTTTGAGATAGGAGAAAAATTGAGGAAGAAGCTAAATAATAGGAGGCCTTTCCCTGTTCATCTTCTCAATCTCTTCGTAATAAGTTCGGAGAATATCTTTTCGACTCAACATTGAAATTACTTTTTTATGGTCTTCCGTGCTTACAACTGGAAGTTCTCTAATCTCAGCCTCTGTCATCTTCTTTAGGGCTGTATGAAGGTTATCCTCAGGAGTCACTGTATGAACTTTCAACGTCGCCATATCCCTGGCTACAATCAATGGGTAAAGTTCTTTATTAAGCATCACCTTTTTTACATCGGTTAAAGAAAGGATTCCTTTTAAATGACCTTTCTGATCCACCACGGGGAAGTTCATTTGGTTTGAATTGACGATCAATTTGATTATCCTATCCAGTTTCATATTTTCAGGAATTAACTCAACTTTTCTTTCTGGCGGAAGGGCTTTCTTTACGGAAATATGGTCTAAGATGTTTATGGCAAACTCTCCCATATGGGCTGGAGAATCCACCCGGCTTGAGACCTGTTTTTCATAAAGAGAAATCTCCCCCAATAAAAGGTAGGAGATAGTAGAGACAATTAGAAGAGGAACGAGGAGATTATATCCTCCACTCATTTCAGCAACCATAATCAATGAAGCCACCGGGACTTTTGCAACTCCACCAAAGAATCCTCCCATTCCTACTAAGACAAAGGAACTGGGGATAATTAAAAGTTCTGGAAAAAGCTCAGAGAAGAGTTTTCCGTAAAAGCCTCCAAGCATGGCTCCAATAAATAGAGAAGGAGCAAATACCCCACCGCTCCCTCCCGAACTGATAGTAAAGGAAGTAGCGACGATTTTGGCGAAAACAAGAGCAAACATTGTCCAAACAGTCAAGTTTCCATTAATAGCGGATTGAATCCATTCGTATCCTCCCCCTAAAACCTGAGGAAAGAAGAAAGCCACTCCTCCTAACATTAAGCCACCTAATGCTGGTTTTAATGGACCCAAAGAAGTCAACTTCTTAAAAAACCGATCTCGCATCCCATAAAAAAAGTGGATATAACAGAAACCAATTATTGCACAGAGTACTCCAAAAATTGAATATACAAGGAGCTCACTCGGAGCAATGACAGGAGAAAGTTTTGGGACTTGAAATATTGTTCCCCATCCATAATAGAGTGTGAATACTGTGTAGGCAACAATGGATGAAATGACAGAAGGGATGATCCCTTCAAATTCAAATTCGGGTTTTCTATATAAGACTTCGGTAGCGAAAAGTGCTGCGCCTAATGGGGCTTTAAAAATAGCGGAAATTCCTCCTGAAGCCCCAGCAAGTAAAAGCAACCGCCTTTCTCGTTCATCCATTTTGAGTAGAGAGGCTAAAAAAGAGGCAAACCCTGATCCAATTTGAGCAATCGGACCTTCTTTGCCGGCGGAGCCCCCTGAGCCAATGGTTATAGCAGAGGCAATAGTTTTCACAAAAGGGACTCTTTTTCGAATTATTCCCTTTTTTCGATGAAAACTTTCAATCATGGCATCCGTTCCATGTCCTTCAGCTTCGGGGGCAAAACGGATCACGAGAAACCCTGAAAGAAATCCTCCAAATGAGGGAATGAGAAGGATCATCCAACGCTGAATAGGGAAACCTAAGAAAATTTCTTCTCTTGCATCACCAAGAATGAACGTAATTAAGTCTTTCATGAAGAATTGAGTTCCTTGCTGGAGAAGGAAATTGAAGAAAATGGCCCCAAATCCTGAAACTACACCGGTGAGAGTTCCCCAAAAAATCCACCGCCAAACCCATCTCATTCGATCAGGTGAAAATGATTGTAGGAAATTTTTGACCATAAATCTTACCTGAGATGGTTAAATAACTTCGATTTGCTTTTTTTGCAATAGGGGAAAATATTTGGATTTATACTCTAAGGCGTGTTTGGTGGTGATATTATAAAAAGAGGTTTTATAAGTTATGCCAGAAAACCCCAGGCTTTTAAACCTGGGGATGAATGGCATCCTTTCGGAGCGAAGCCAGGTGAAACCTGGCGAAGCGGAGCAAATTCCGATATGATCTGGCCATGGTCAAATATCATACTGGGTCC
>CAZFDM010000280.1:0-27879 GCA_964517975.1 uncultured Syntrophaceae bacterium | reverse complement strand
CCTTTCACCATCCGGTTTCTTTCACCTGATGAAGGGAGGACCGTTGTAGAAGACCTCATTCAGGGACGGGTGGAGTTTGATAATGCTGAGCTGGATGACCTCATCCTTATGAGAAGCGATGGACTTCCCACCTACAATTTTTCAGTCGTGGTGGATGATGGGACGATGGAAATCACCCATGTCATTCGTGGAAATGATCATCTGAATAACACACCCAGGCAGATTCAGATCTATCGGGCATTAGATTATCCCCTTCCCAAGTTCGGTCACGTCTCCATGATCCTCGGTCCAGATAAGAAAAAACTTTCCAAACGCCATGGGGCTCCCTCCGTCATGGAGTATAAGAAGATGGGATATCTTCCCCAGGCGGTGGTCAACTACCTGGTCCGTCTGGGATGGTCTTATGGCGATCAAGAAGAGTTCACCTTAAAGGAGTTGATCGAGAAGTTCAGCCTGGAGGCGATTGGACGATCGCCAGCAGCCATCAATCCAGGCAAGTTAGATTGGCTCAATTCGGAGTATATTAAAAAGACAGAATTGGATGAATTGGTCCAGATGGTTCGGCCTTTTATGGAGGCCAAGGGATACTTCATCACTGATCAGGATCACTTAAGAAAAGTGGTCTTCTCGCTCAGGGAAAGGGTGAAGACCCTTGTTGAGATGGCTGAACAGTCGGCCTTTTACTTTTCAAACGAGATTACTTATGAGGAGAGGGCTTCAGATAAATTTCTTAATAAAGAGACTCTCCCCCTTTTTGAGGAGGTCCTCCAAGTCCTATCCAAAGAGAATGTTTTGGATAGGGCGAGCAGTCATCGTCTGATTCATCAACTCTCAGAGGCCCGAGGGGAGCCCTTGGTTAAAATTGCCCAACCCCTTCGAGTGGCCTTGACTGGAAAGACAGCCAGTCCGCCTCTTGATGAGGTCATGGAGATTTTGGGTAAAGAGAAAGTGATTGAGAGGCTAAAAAAGGCAGTGGAGTATATTAAGAAATCCGATTGAGGGTTCAAGGGTGATTCGATGAAACTTAAATCCCTTGAGATGGTTGGATTCAAATCCTTTGTCGATCGTCTTCACCTGACATTCCCCGAGGGGATTACAACGATTGTGGGACCCAATGGTTGCGGTAAGTCCAACATTGTCGATGCGGTCCTCTGGGTCCTGGGGGAACGGAGTGCCAAACACCTGCGTGGAAAGTTGATGGAGGATGTGATCTTCAACGGGGCAGAAGGAAGAAAGCCCTTAGGGATGGCAGAGGTGAGTTTGACCTTCTCTAACGAGGATGGATCAGCACCCAAAGAGTATGAGCAATACAGTGAGATTACGGTTACCCGGAGGCTTTATCGGTCAGGGGAAAGTGAGTATCTGATTAACAAAATCCCTTGCCGGTTGCGAGATATCATTGATCTCTTCTTGGATACTGGGATCGGAGTCAATGGTTATTCGATTGTGGAACAGGGTCGGGTAGAACACCTGATCAATGCCAATCCTCAGGATCGGCGTTTTTTAATCGAAGAGGCAGCAGGTATTGCAAAATATAAGGAAAGGAAAAGGCTTGCCCTGATGAAGATGGAGGCAACCCAGCAAAACCTCCTAAGGGTTCAGGATATCATCGCTGAGGTAAAACGGCAAATTGTCTCACTGGAAAAGCAGGTAAAACGAGCAGAGGAGTATAAGGCCATACGGAAAGAACTCAGGGAGATCGAGATCCGTTTGGCCCTTCACGAATATGGTGAACTTTCTGAAAAGTGGGATGCCTCAAAGGGATATCTTAAAGCCCTCCGAGAGAGGGAGACCGAGATTTCGACACAAATCTCAAAGAAGGAAGCCACCATTGAAGAGATCAAACTGAAGGCTATGGAGGAGGGAGAGAGGCTTCAAGCCATCCAACAAGAAGTTTTTGATTTGGGTCGACAGATCCAGCGGATGGAGAATGAAATAGAATTTTTAAGAAGGGAAACAAGCGGTCTTCAGAGGAGGGAGGAGCAGTTGTCCGAAGATGTCCGACAGTCCTTGGAGGTCTGGAGGGAGACGAGAAGGGAGCGAAGAGGAACGGAGACGGTTTTAAAACAATTGGAAGAAGAATGGCATGAGACCGAGGAAATCCTCAATGAATGGGAGACCCTTTTTAACGATTTTAGGACAACCTATCAGGAACTGGTAGAAGAATTGGAGGCTGAGAAGGGAAAGTTCATCGACTCACTTACCCAATTGACTTCTCTTCGAAATCGGCTCACCCACCTCGAAGAGAGAACGGAAGACCTTCAAAAGCGAGTCCGTTCCAACCTAAGGGAATTTGAGGAGGTGAGGGAAAAACTTAGTCAAACCGAAGGGGCCCTCTCAGAAAAGAAAAAAGCCAAGGAACTGACGCTCTCCATTCTGTCGATCTACCAGGAAGAAAAGGTTCATCTGGAAGAGGAGATAGAGAGGCTAAAGGAATTATTCCATCAGAGCCAGAAAGAGAGGTCCCTCTTAGAGGAGGCCTTAAGACAGGATCGATCTCGCTACCTTTCTCTCAAAGAACTACAAGAGAATTATGAGGGTTATGAAAAAGGGGTCAGATCGATTCTTCTTCAAAAGAGAGAGGAAGAAGAGAAGTGGAAAGGTGTCTTGGGGGTGGTAGCAGACATTCTTGATGCAAATCCAAAATACGAGATTCCGCTGGAAGCAGTCTTAGGATCGCGATTGCAATACCTGATCGTGGAAGGGGAGAAGGAAGGGATTGAAGGATTGGACTTTCTTAAAAGAGAATCATTAGGTCGGGCCAATTTTATCCCAAAAAGGGTTTATGGAAAAAAGGGGGAGACCCTTTATCCGACTGGGGATAAATCTCCCCTTCCACTTCTTAGGTTCGTCCATGTGAAGGAGGAGTTATCTTCTTTGGCGGAATTCCTTCTTGGAGACGTTGGGGTGGTTGAGACTCTTGAGGAAGCCTTCCACTGGATAAAGAAGGAGGAAGGTTTTGACATCCTTGTCACCTTTGAGGGAGACGTGGTACACCGCTCAGGAGTCATCTCAGGAGGAAGCAGAGACCAGGGTCTGGGCCTTTTGGAGAGGCGAAGGGAGATCAAGGAGTTAGAACAGAGGATCAGGGAGGAGGAGAAGGATTACCAGAAGGCCATGGAAGAGGAAGAGACTCTTCAAAGGGGGATTTCGGAGAAGGAAAGGGAGATGGAGGAAAGAAAGAAGGAGATCCAAGCCAAAGAGATCGAACTCTTCCACCAAGAGAGAGATTTAGAGGGACTGAATAAAGAGGTTTCCCAGATTCATCAAAGACTTGAGGTGATCCAATTTGAAAAGGGCCAACTTGAGGAGGAAAATGAAGAATTAGAAAAAGAGAGGCAGGAGGTTTCTGCTCAAATAGAGGAAAAGGAGGTTGAGAAGCATAACCGAGAAGAACAGGTTCAGGTATTTAAGAAGAAGGTAGAGGAGGTTGGAGGCGGAACCGAAGAACTTGGAGGAAGTATCACAGAGAAAAAGATTTTTCTTGCCTCCCTGGAAGAGAAGAGGAAGGGCTTAGAGAGGCAGATCCAAACTCTCTCGGATAATCAGGCAACCTTGAAAGATCAGATTTCTAAACAATTGGCTTCCATCAGGCAATCTCGGAAGGAAGGGATCTCGATTTCAGAAAAGATCAGAAAGTTGGAAGAAGAGTTAGAAGCCTGCCTGAGGGTAAACCGGTTAAAGGAAGGGCAACTTGCTGACCAAAGGGAGACCGTAGAATCCCTCTCCAATGAATGGAAAGAGGCTGAGGCCTCTTCCAGATATCTCCGCCGGGAATTGGAGGAGTTGAGGCAGAAGATCCATGAGGAGGAGATTCGTGCCTCCGAATATCAGATGAAGGCCCAACATTTGTTGGATTCGATGAGAGAGCGTTATGGAACTAATCTCACCCCTTCTTTGAACCAGACTGAAGGAGAATTTCAGAAGGAGGAGCTGGCCCGAAGGCTTGTAGAATTGAAAACAGCCCTGGAGGGGTTTGGAGAGGTCAACCTTATGGCGATTGAGGAGTATCAGGAACTGAAGCAGAGGTTTGACTTCTTGACAGAACAACAGACTGACCTTCAGAAGGCCCTTGACACCTTAAGAAAAGCCATCGCTCGAATCAATCGGACGACCACCAAACGATTCTTAGAAACGTTTCAACTGGTCAATGAGAAATTTAAAGAGGTCTTTCATAGACTTTTTAATGGCGGACAGGCCAGTCTTGTCCTCCTTGACGAAAATGACCCTTCCACAACAGGAGTCGATATCATTGCTCAACCTCCTGGTAAAAAACTACAGAATATCGATCTTCTCTCAGGAGGAGAGAAGGCCCTGGTGGCGACCGCCCTACTTTTTGGGCTTTTTATGATCAAACCCACACCCTTCTGTCTGCTTGACGAGGTAGATGCTCCATTGGATGATGCCAACATCAATCGCTTTATTGAGTTGATCAAAGGATTTTCAAAAACCTCTCAGTTTATTATGATTACGCATAACAAAAGCACCATGGAGGCTGCCCAGACCCTTTATGGAATTACCATGGAGACTCCTGGAGTTTCAAAGGTCGTTTCCGTAAGGCTGAATTGAGGTAATTACTTGACAACAAAGAAATATTTTTCTATATTAAACCCAGGGATTAAAATGAGATTTAACTACTTCTGGTGGCTTAAAAATTTGAATAGCAAGGCCGCTATCTGAAACCCTTTTCAGATAACGGCCTTTTTTATTACCATTTCGAATTGCGAAATTTATTGCTTGCAATTTATTTTTAGATATGTAAAATGGGTTTACCTTAATTTCACGGAGGGAGAATCCCTTAAGGAAGGGAGGTGGTTTAGGAAGAAAGAGATGCTATAGAAGGGTAAGAATTTAGAGGATAAAAATCTTAAAAAAGGAGGGGATAATTATGAAAAAATTATTTTTGATTTTAACTATGATGGTTACATTTCTATTAATGGGCTTACTGGGAAGCAGTTGGGCTCAACCCATCAAAATTGGGGCAGTCATCAACCTGACTGGCCCAGCCTCTACCTGGGGGCAATACCATGCCAAGGGCCATCGGGACTATATCAACTATGTGAACGATGTCAAAGGTGGAATTGCTGGAAGAAAGATTGACCTCGAAATTGTTGACCACGCCTATAAGGTCCCAGAAGGTGTAAAGTTTGTAAAGAAGTTCTGTGAGGAGAAGAAGGACATGATTGCCACCTGGGACGCAGGGACCGGAATTCAGATTAAGCCAATTATTCAGGAATATAAGATTCCTACTATCAACTATTCTACATATCAGGGAATTCTTAAACCTCCAATCGACTATATGTATCTTCCCTTTGGAAGTTATATCTTAGATTCCTATGCGGTTCTCGAATATATTAAAAACATCCATAAAGGGAAGGATGCACCAAAGGTGGGGCTTCTCACCTATAATAATGTCTATGGAAGGTCCATTCATGATCCAAGCAAGGAGTACGCGGCTAAAAATAATATTAATATTGTCACCATTGAGGAATTCCCACCTGCTACGGTGGACTTGACCACTGAAATGCTTCGCTTAAAAGGAAAGGGAGCAGAGTATATCTTCGTCCAGATTCTTCCTGCTGCTGTAATTACTGCACTTAAAGCAGCCGATAAGATTGATTACAAGGTTCCTTTCTTTGGGACTTGGACCTCCACTGACCCTGATTTCTTCAAACTCGGGAAAGGGCTAATCCGGGACCGGCTCTTTATGCAATTCTGCGGTGTCCTTCCTCAGGATAAGACTCCTGGGATTGAGATTCTCCAAAAACTCTGGGCACGGTACAAGACTGTAGATAAGTTCGATACCTCTTACTGGGAAGGAGTGGTCGTGGCAATGATCCAGGAAAGGGCCATCCACAGGGCCTCTGGGTTATATAAGACGATCAATTCAGAAACCATCAATAAGGCCATGGAAACCTTCACCAATGAGGACTTTGGAGGCCTTGTACCTTATGTGACCTATACCAAAGACAACCATGAGGGTTCCTTTAAAGGAAGGATTGTAAAGATTAACGAGGATGCGACCTATGAACCGATGACCAATTTCTATATCCCTGGCAAGGAGAAGGTTCAGGTCCTGAAGACTCCAAAACTGTAGCGGTGAGACCTCTGAAAAAGTTATTTTTATATGGGAGGGTAAGATGCGGGCATTGATCATTTTAATTTGGTAATTATCGTTTTAAGAAAATTTGTAGGGTAAGCCCTTGTGGCTTACCGCTTCTCGGCAAGGGATAAACCCTTACCCTACAATTATAGATAACCGCCTGCCCGATACGGGCAGGAAGGTTTTTTCACCTACCCTCCCATACGGGAGAGTGCTTTATTACATACTTTTTCAGAGCTCCAGCGATTGACATTTGACAGGAGAATTGATGAAGGCATTTAGAGGACAGCCAAGTATTTTTGCCTCCACTCAGCCAGCGGAGCGTCGGGCTGAGTTGGAGGTGAAGAATATTTATTTAAATTTCGGTGGGGTGATGGCCCTCCATGATGTCAGCCTGACAGTGAATACAGGGGAGTTCATTAGCATCATTGGCCCAAACGGAGCAGGAAAGACGAGCCTCCTCAACTGTATTACGGGTTATTATCATCCACAAAAAGGTCAGATTCTCTTCAATGGAGAGGATATTACAGGGCTTCATCCTCATGAAGTCACAAAGAGAGGGATTGGAAGAACCTATCAGAACATTGAACTCTTTCCAGGGATTACGGTCCTGGCCAACATGCTTTTAGCTCGCCACCTCTACTGTAATTATGGGATTGGAAGGGCTTCTATCTTTTCTAAATCTGTTCAGAAGGAAGAGGTTCGTCACCGTCAAATCTTGGAGGAGTTGATCGATTTTTTGGAGATGCAGTCCATCCGTAAAAAGACAGTAGGCTCCCTGCCCTATGGAATGAGAAAGAGGGTCGAGTTAGGACGGGCATTGGCTTTAGAACCAAAACTTCTGGTCTTGGATGAACCTTTCGCAGGAATGACCCTTGAGGAAAAAGAGGACATGGTTCGTTTTTTATTGGAATTGAACTCCGCATGGGGGCAGACGATCATCCTGGTGGAGCATGATATGTCCGTGGTCATGAGTATCTCCCAACGGATTATGGTTTTGAATTTCGGAGAAAAGATTGCTGAAGGGACTCCAGAAGAGATTCAAAAACATCCAGAGGTCATTAAGGCTTATCTGGGAGAAACCACCAAATTCTAAGTGGATTTTTGAAAAATGAGGCCCATTATTCTATCATTTCATTTTTTCAGCCTATGGAGTCATAACGAATGGGGGAGAAAATAGGGTACTATAATCAGGAAGCCTTATCATCATTAATGAACTATACCATCCCTCAGATCTTATCTAAGCAGGCCAAAGAGCTGGGACCAAGTAAGGTGGCCATACGCGAAAAGATGTATGGGATATGGCTCTCCTATAATTGGTTGGATTACTATCAGTTTACGAAAAAGGTAGCCTTAGGTTTAAAATCTCTTGGTCTCCAGAGGGGTGAGAATATCGGGATTATCACCGACAATCATCCCGAGTGGTTATTTACAGAGATAGGAGCTCAGGCCCTGGGAGCGATCACCCTCAATCTTTTTACCTCCTCCATTGCGAAGGAACTTGCGACGATGCTTGCTCGCATCCAGGCTGTCTTTGTCGTGGCACAGGATCAAGAGCAGGTGGATAAACTGCTCGAGATGAGAGAGCAACTCCCTCATGTTCGGAAGGTCATTTATATTGATCAAACAGGGATGAGAACCTATACTCACAACCCCTGGTTAATAAGTTTCAAAGAACTCTTAGACCTCGGGGCGAAGTTAGATCATGAGCAGCCTCATCTTTTTGAAGAAGAGGTATGGAAAGGGAAACCGGATGAGGTCGCCCTCATGATTATGACCTCTGGGACTACGGGGATCCCTAAATTGGCCATGATCTCTCATCGAAGTTTTACCGAGATTGCAAGAAAGTGGGTCGAAACTGCTCCCATTGGTCCAGGGGACAATTGGATCTCCATCACCCCCACCGCGTGGATTGTAGATCAGATGTGGGGAATAGGAGTATCCCCCCTTACTGGGATGACAATGAATTTCCCTGAAACCTTGGAGACCCAAGCAGAAGATTTTAGAGAGATCGGACCAGTCATTGTCATTACTTCCTCAAGGTTCTGGGAAGAACTCGCCTCAAAGATTAGAGTGAAGATCGCTGATTCGGGCTGGGTGAAACGGAAACTTTTTAACTTGGGCGAAAAGATTGGAGGGGCGTTGGTCGACCACGAATCTAAAAAGGAACCTGTCCCCCCCACCTTAAAGCTTCTTCATAAGATATTTGCAAGAATTGTCTATCGTCCACTCTTAGACCGTGTTGGGTGCGCCCAAATTCGTGCTGCGATCACCGGAGGCCATCCCATCAGTCCTGATGTGATCCGGTTCTTCCGAGCCAAAGGATTAAATCTAAAGCATGCCTACGGGCTCACCGAAGGGGGCGGAGTATTTCAGGTTCAACCAGATAAAGAGGTTAAACCAGAATCTGTGGGGAAACCCTTACCTCGTACAGAGATCAGGATTGCAGAGGACCAGGAGGTCCTCGTCAAGACGCCTTCCTGTTTTGTTGGCTATTATCAAGACGAAGAGGCGACCCATAAGGCACTGAGGAACGGTTGGCTCCACACTGGGGATGCAGGCTATATTGACGACGATGGCCATCTCCTCATCATTGGTCGTAAAGAAGAGATCATGCGGACCAAAGCAGGCGAAGCCATCTCATCAGACTTCATTGAGACACGATTGAAATTTAGCCCTTACATTAAAGAGGCAGTAGTCTGGGGAGAGGGTCGGGACTATATCACTGGGTTCATCAATATCGATTTTGGAAATGTAGGCAGTTGGGCAGAAGATCGGATGATTCCCTATACGACTTATACCGACCTTTCCCAGCGACCAGAAGTCGAGGAGTTAATCCTGGGTGAAGTCCGCCATGTGAACACTCAGTTACCCCGACCGATGAGGCTGAAGAAGATTATCCTCCTTTATAAACTCCTCGATGCGGATGATGAAGAGTTGACCCGTACCGGAAAGGTGAGAAGGAAATTTGTTTACGAGCAGTACCTCAACTTGATTGAGGCCATGTATAGCGATCAGAAGGAGTTGGAGGTTACCGGAAAGGTTCGTTATCGTGATGGACATGTGGGAACCATTACGACCAAGGTGAAGATATTAACCGTCGAATAGGAAGAGGACCCTAAAATTCCAATAACCAAATTCCCTGCCTCTGGCGGGCAGGCAAGCTCCAAATAATAATCAATACCCAAATTTCAATTACCTAACAATGATTTTAAGAAAAGAGTTTGTGGATTAATCGATTGGTGATTGGTGTTTGGAATTTATTCCTATGGGAGGTTTTCCATGGAATTCTTTCTTCAACTTACGATTCAAGGGTTATCCATTGGGTTTCTCTATGCCCTGGCCGCTCTGGGCTTTGTCATGATTTTTAAGTCCTCAAGCGTTCTCAACTTTGCCCATGGGGAGTTGTTGGCTATTGGAGCGTTTATTTTTTTGGTCTTCTCTGTCCGTCTAAACTTACCCATCCCCATTGCCTTTCTATTTACGCTGATGGGTACCTTTGCGATGGGTTTCATTATTGAACGCCTTTTTCTTAGACCCTTGATTGGCGAGGCCCTCATTGAGGTAATCATGTTAACCGTTGGGCTGGCAGCCATGTTTAAAGGGTTACTCCTTTTTATCTTTGGAGGAAATCTATTCAATTATCCTGACTTTCTTCCAAAGAGCCTTACTATTCAGTGGGGGGCGATCAATATTCAACCGGTCTATTTGGCCTCATTTATTATTGGGATCATCTTCTTGTCCGTTTTTGGTTTCTTTTTTAAATACTCCTCTCAGGGAATTTATATGCGCTCCGTGGCGGATAATCAACCCGCCGCACTCTCCTTAGGAGTCCATGTGAGAAGGGTCTTTGCCATGTCTTGGGCGATTGCAGCCCTGGTGTGTGCCCTCAGCGGGATCATTCTTGGAATCATGAATGGGATCAATGTCCATGATATCAGCGTGATGGGCCTTAAGGTCTTTCCCGTTGTCATTTTAGGAGGATTAGAAAGCATTGGGGGGGCCATCATTGGAGGCCTCATCATTGGCTTGTTAGAAACCTTTACAGGTGGATATATTTCTACATCACTCAAGGAGGTTATCCCTTATATCGTTCTTGTCTTCCTTTTGCTGGTGAAGCCCTATGGGCTTTTTGGGTTGGTGGAGATTGAGCGAGTCTAATTCAAAGAACCATGAACCATAAACGAGAAAGAAGACGTTCATAGTTCATTCTTTCATTGTCCAGGGTTACGAGGTTAAGAGAATGCGAAAGCTGAAATTTCATCCTTGTGGAAAATTTAATGAACGATATGAAGAGGAATTGACCATTTTCGGAACAGATTTTGGAAGGGTTTCCTTAGGGGTTGGCCTTATAATTCTCTTTGTTGTCATTCCCTTCATCAGTAGTCATTATTTATTATATGTGATTAACCATGTGGGTATTGCTGCCATTGCAGCCATTGGTCTCAACATCCTCATTGGATATACAGGTCAGATTTCTCTTGGCCATGGGGCCTTCTTTGGTGTGGGGGCTTACGGAGCTGCCATCCTGGCAACCGCAGTCGGTCTTCCCTTTTGGCTTTCGGTCATTGGAGGAGGTATCATTACCGCCCTGGTGGGGATGATCTTTGGGATTCCTTCTGCACGGCTCAAACATCTCTATCTCACGATTGCTACATTGGCAGGACAATTTATTCTTCAATATCTTTTTGTTTCTTGGGAAAGTCTCACCAAAGGGCCAATGGGGATTATGTTACCACGGGCTACCCTCTTTGGTTATGATGTAAAAGGGGATCGTTCTTTCTATTACGTAATCTTTGTTTGCTTTACCCTCTTAACCTGGGTGGCGGTCAACCTCATGCGCACCCGCTATGGTCGCGCCTTTATTGCCATCCGAGATAATGACCGGGCCGCAGAAGGGATGGGAATTCCCATTTTTCGTTTCAAACTTCTCTCGTTTGCGATCAGTTCCTTTTATGCAGGGTTTGCTGGAGGGCTTGCAGCCTATTATATTGGGAGCATCACCCCAGAACCCTACACCCTTTTTCTCTCTGTGGAATACATCGCCATGATCATCATTGGAGGATTGGGCAGCATTCCAGGGTCTGTGTTTGGTGCAATTTTCATTACCCTCTTAAATGAGGTATTGAGCCATGCCACAGGGTTTTTCATGAATATTGGTGCGCTTACAAAGATCGCCCTGACCATAGCGCCACTTCGGGAGTTTGTCTTCGGCTTGGCCATTATCCTTTTTATTATTTTCGAACCAAAGGGGTTGGCAGAGGTTTGGCGAATCATCCGAGCCAGTTTTAGACTTTGGCCATTTTCTTATTAAGTTTCATAGAGGGAAATATGGAAGACAACATCTTACTTCAACTTAACAACATTAGTGTCGTCTATTCCGATGTGATTCAAGTGTTGAAAGGCGTTTCTCTGGTCGTTAAGAAAGGCCAGATCGTTTCCTTGCTTGGAAGCAATGGTGCGGGGAAGACAACTACGCTAAAGGCGATTTCAGGTTTACTCAAACCTGAGAATGGTAAAGTGACCGAGGGCAATATCGTCTATGAGGGTCGTTTGATTCAGAATTCTGCCCCTGAAGAGATCACGCGTCTTGGTATTATTCAGGTTTTGGAAGGACGTCAGCCATTTAAATATCTGACCGTCGAGGAAAATCTTAGGGTAGGGACAGCCACTCGTTGGGGCAAGCCCTACAAGAAGGACCTGGAGTTGGTTTACCATTACTTTCAACCCCTGGTTGCCCGGAAAAACAGATTGGCAGGCTACTGCAGTGGTGGGGAACTTCAGATGCTCGTGATGGGCAGGGCTCTCATGGCTCAACCTAAACTCTTGCTTCTTGATGAACCTTCTTTGGGCCTTGCTCCCTTTCTGGTCAGAGAGATTTTTGAGATTGTGAAAAGGATTAATCAAGAACAAGGGACAACCATTATGTTGGTTGAGCAGAATGCTAATATGGCCCTCCTCATTGCCCATTATGGATATGTGATGGAGAATGGTAGGATTATGATGGAGGATGTTGCGGAAAAACTTAGAGAGAATCCAGATGTAAAAGAGTTCTATCTTGGAACAGCTACCTCGGGGGCCCTCAAGTCCTATAAGGATGTGAAGGCTTATAAAAGGCGTAAACGCTGGCTGTAATAGAATAGCGGGGTGAGGGGTGCAAAAACCATAGAACAAAAAGGGCGACTTCGGTCGCCCATTAAAAAGTTTGTTTTTGTGAAATATTGCACTGGAGTGATTGAGTGTAATGCGCGATAACCCTCTTTCCTTTGATTGTCCTTTCGGACTTGACCCGGAATCCAGTAGTCCTAAACTGAATTCCTGCTTTCACACGAATAATACATTGGAGATTATTGTAGAAGTATTCGGTGCACTTCTAACAGGTTTTTAGGAGTCACGAATCATCAACCCGATTCACATTTTTAAAAGGGGTTCATATGGGACAATTTGATATCCATATTGGAGAGATGTTGGCCAGAAATGCACGGCTCTATCCAAATGATGTGGCTTTGGTCGAGAGGGCCCCTGCCGAGGGGAAGAGGCAGGAGATCACCTGGAGAGAGTTTGACGAGAGGGCGAATCGGTTTGCCAATGTCCTAATGGGCAAAGGCGTCAAAAAAGGAGATAAGGTTATCCATTTGATGATGAACTCCATCGATTGGTTGATTGCCTATTTTGGTATCATCCGAACAGGGGCATGGGCGGTTCCTCTCAACTTCCGTTTTACTGGGAATGATATTAAATACTGTTGTGATGTGTCCGAACCTCGAACCATGATCTTTGGTGAGGAATTTATTGATCGAGTAAATGAAATTAAAGATCAACTCCCTACAGTGAAAGACTTTATCTTTGTTGGAAAGGAGATTCCAGCCTACGCTGAATCCTTTGAGAAATTAATGGAGAAGGCCTCTTCCACTCCTCCCAGGGTGAGTCTTACCTTTGATGATCCCTGTGGACTCTATTTTACCTCGGGCACTACAGGCCAACCCAAACCTATCCTTCTTACCCATAAAAACATGGTCTGTGCCTGTATTACAGAGAACGCCCATCACCATCAGACCCGGAAGGATAATTTTATTCTAATCCCCCCTCTCTATCATACGGGTGCAAAGATGCACTGGTTTGGGAGTTTCATGGTAGGTGGAAAGGCTGTCATTCTGAAAGGGGTAACTCCTGAATATATCTTAGAGGCAATCAGTGAAGAGAGAGGAACCCTGATCTTTCTCCTCGTTCCATGGGCGCAGGACATCCTTTTAAAACTTGATAGCGGAGAGATCAAATTGAAAGATTATCAACTCACCCAGTGGAGGCTTATGCATATTGGGGCTCAACCTGTTCCTCCTTCTCTGGTAAGGCACTGGAAGGAGTATTTTCCACAAATGGCCTATGATACCAACTATGGCCTGAGCGAATCCACAGGTCCTGGTTGCGTTCATCTTGGAATTGAGAACGAACATAAGGTTGGAGCAATCGGGCTACCAGGTTTTAATTGGGAAGCTCGTATTGTGGATGAAGAGGGAAATCCAGTCAAAAAAGGGGAGGTCGGAGAACTGGTGGTTCGGGGGGACGGAGTGATGAGAGAATACTACAAGAATCCTGAAGCCACGAGCAAGGCCATCAGGGATAATTGGCTTTTTACTGGAGATATGGCGAGGGAGGATGAGGAGGGTTTCATCTATCTTGTTGATCGGAAAAAAGACCTCATCATCAGTGGAGGTGAAAATGTCTTTCCGGTTGAGGTAGAAGAGTTTCTTCATACCCATCCCAGTGTGAAGGATGTGGCAGCCATTGGTTATCCCGATGAGCGACTGGGTGAGGTGGTGACGGTTATCATCGAGGTGATTCCTGGAAAGAGCTTGACTGAAGAGGAAGTCTTAAGATACTGCGAGAAATTACCAAAATATAAGCGACCGAGGAAGGTCTTCTTTGGCGAGGTGCCCAGAAATCCCACTGGAAAGATTGAGAAACCAAAACTGAGGAAGAAGTATATCGGGGTTGAGGAGTCGTTTAAGATAAAATAATTCTCCTCTCTCCATTAATAAAAGGGAGCTGGGATTTGAAACGGGGAGAGTAAAAGGCGAATGGGTTAAACCTCCTTTCGCCTTTTATATTTAATTGAAGAAAAATTTTCCCCTCTGGCAAACGACTACCAATGGAGGGAATGTGGGATTTGTGTTATTTTATATTTAATGAGGTCGACTATATAAGGAACCTTATAAAATTTCCCTTTCCTTTTATAAATCGAAAAGAAACTTATGGCTTTTGTAATAGGGATTGATATTGGTTCGGCTTCGTCAAAAGGAATTATTCTCAATGCTAAGGGGATCCAAGGGTCTTACGAGTGCCCCTCTGGAGGAGATTTTAAAAAGACCGCAGAATCTATAAAGAAAGAGTTGCTTGTCCAGATTGGGGGTGAAGAGGGGAGAATTTCTTGGACCACTGCCACGGGATATGGATCAAAACAGGTAACCTTTGCCAATGATGTCAGGTCAGATATCATCTGCCATGCCAAAGGAGTCTCCTCCCTTCTTCCATCGGTAAGGACCGTCATCGATGTGGGAGATCTTTACACAAGAGTCCTCCGGACAGATGGTCAAGGAAATGTGAATAGTTTTTTATTAAGTGGGAAATGTGCGGGAGGGAGTGGAAGAATTCTTCAGATCATGGCTAAGGTTCTTCAGATCAAAGTGGAAGAGATCGGAGAACTCTCTTTATCATCAAAAAAGAGGGTCGATTTTAGCACTGGATGTGCTGTTTTTTCAGAATCGGAAGCAGTCTCCCGAATCTCTGAAGGGGTTAAGAAAGAGGATATTCTTGCAGGGATCCATCGAGCCCTTGCAGCCCAGATTAATAGTTTGATGGAGAGGATGGGGATTGAGCCTGAAGTGGCCATGGTAGGAGGGTGTGCCAGGGATATAGGATTGGTTCAGGCCTTAAGAGAGATGAGCGGGCATGAGATTCTTGTACCATCCCATCCCCATATGACAGCGGCATTCGGTGCAGCTCTTATTGCTATGAAAGAGTTAGAAAATAGCTCGAAAAAGGAGAGAAGGTAGATGAGGGGAAATAAGAATGAAGTTTTTAACACGATAGAAAAATATTATCAGGATTATGGATCGAGGGCGAAGGAACTAGTAAAGGAAGGAAAAAGATTTATCGGCTACATCTGTTCCTTTGTTCCTCTGGAATTCATCACGGCGTCTGGGTGTATCCCGTTTCGGATTCGAGGAGATATTCATGAGACCATTACTAAGGGAGATACCCTTCTTGAGACGATTGTTTGTCCCTATTACCGCAGTTGCTTTGATCTCTCGGTAAAAGGAAGATATGATTTTCTCTCTGGACTGGTTATCCCTCATGGTTGTGATAGCATGGTAAGAAGTTATAGCGTCTGGAGTTACTCTCTTCCTTTCGACTTTTTTCACTTCGTCAATATTCCAACGGTCTGTGACGATTCTTCCTTTGAATTCTTTCATGAGGAATTAAACACCTTTAGAAAAAGCCTTGAAAGATTTGTCAAAAAGACGATTACGGATGATGCACTGAAAGAGGCCATTCGAATTCATAATGAAACCAGGGATAAAGTAAGAGCGCTCTATGAATTAAGAAAGAATGATCCTCCCCTTATCTCGGGAAAAGAGTTGACCATGACCCTTACGGTAGGCTCTTCCTTACCCGTTGAGGAAGCCCATACCTTATTTGACCAGGTGTTGTCAGAGGTAAAGGGTCGAAAGGAATCCACTCTTCAGAAAGGACCCCGAATCTTAATCGATGGGGCCTGTCTTGACCATATTGGACTCATCCAGTTGGTAGAAGAGTTGGGAGGGAATGTTGTGGCCGACACCATTTGTAATGGGGCAAGGGATTTCTTTCCCCGAACCGATGAAGGAGAAAATCCCATCGATCAACTGGCTCGTCGGTATCTGGATAAACTCAATTGTCCGAAGACCTATCGAGCCAATAAAACAGGCACCTTTGAAGGGGATATCGCTTCTCGATTTGGGGATATTGGGGCTTATGCAAAGGAATTCAAGGTGGATGGGGCGATTCTTTATGTTTACAGATATTGCGATCCATTTGGCTTTGAGGTTCCCGCACGAAAAGCCTACTATCAATCCATCCAAATCCCTATGCTCCACCTCGAAGATATCTATTCTTCAGGGACTCTGGGTCAACTGAGAACCCGGATTCAGGCCTTTTTGGAGATGATCGGTTAACATTCGTCCCTTAGAAATGAGAGGGTTTGGGAAATGGCGACAAACGCTTTTCAGGTGATTCTTGTTCTAAATCCGAAGCACAAAATCCTAAATTCGAAACAAATTCAAATGTCCCAACTACTAAATTTGAAACTCCTCTGTTTTGAACATTTGATGAAGGAGTATGAGACGGACGATTCAAAGGAGGTCTTCAATCATGTCTGAACAGCAGAAGGAGGCAAAACCAAAAAAGAGGACGACCGCAACTCGAGCCGCTGCCTCAATCGGTCCAATGGTCAAAGAGTTTATCACTGGCACTCTTCAGGCACGGGCTGAAGGGAAACAGAAGTTAGCCTATACCTTTATTGTCTGTCATCACGAAGAGATCCTTAGGGCAATGGATGTGATCCCTATCTGGACAGAGAATTTTGCTGGGATCTGTGGGGCAAAGAGGGATGCAGAAAGATTTCTTCAGAGGGCAGAATCGTTGGGCCTTTCCCGTTCCTTATGCACTTATGCCCTCTGTGGAATTGGTTTTGACCAATGGAGGGAGGAATTGGGTCAGATGCCACCCGATGCCCCATGGGGTGGACAGGCAAGGCCGGATTTTATGATCTCAAGCGGACAGATCCTCTGTGACCCGAGAACTAAATGGTATCAAGCCTCCCAGCAATTTATGCCAGATGTTCCAATCTATAACATCGACCTCCCCTACCCTCTTTTCCAGAGGGATAGAGATCACAGGGAGATTTGGGGATATTACCATCAATATATCGTTAAACAATTGCAGGGGCTCGTTTCATTCCTCGAAGAGCAGACGAAAAAGAGGATGGATTATGATCGGCTCAGGGAATTGGTGGAGTTAAGTGATCGCACTTGGAATCTGATTGACGAAACCTACAAACTCCGACGTGCCATTCCCTGTCCAATGGGGACAGGAGATGCGATGAATACAATGGTTCCAATCTGCTTCATGATGGCCACTCAGCAGGCTTACGATTTCTTCTTAGATCTTAAGAAGGAATTGGAGGAAAAAATTGCCAAGGGTGAGGGAGAGGTTGAAGAGGAAAAGTACCGACTGATGTGGGGAGGAGGACTTCCTGCATGGTACGCCCTAAACGATTTCAATTACTTTAACAGTAAGGGAGCCTCATTTCCAGTGGAGACGACCTATCGGATGGTTGCTCCCCTCTATGAGATGGATATCCCTGAAACCAAAGATCCTATCGAGCACTTGGCCTGGAGATGGCTTGGGTACTGGACATTCTGGTATGATCGGGCCCGAAAGCGGCCAGGATCAGAACCCGATGTAGAACGTCTGATTCATTGGATAGAAGAATATAAAATCGATGGAGTGGTCATGCACGAGGCCTTTTCCTGTCGGACATGGCATGTGGGTTTAATCTGGCAACTTCATCAACTTGCAAAGATCTATAAACCCATTCCTGTCTATGTGACTGGGAAAGACGGGAAGAAGGAGAAAGTTTACAGAGAACTTCCCTCTCTGATCTTAGAAAGTGACATCATTGATATCACCTCTTATTCAGAGGCGGATACGAGAAATAAGATTGATGCATTCATTGAAACCTTAGAATCCATTCGATTAAACAGGGCAGCCTAATCCCCCTCCTCCTTTCCTCTCTGGCGAGAAGGAAGGAGTGAGGGGTATCTCAACCGTTAAGGGGTGACTTTGGAACCCTATTTTGCTGGCATTGATGTCGGTTCGACGATGACGAAGGTGGTAATCCTCGAGGATGGAATCCTCTCTTCAGTCATTGGACCCACAGGCCCTGAGCATCGTCATTTAGCCAACAGGGTAATGGATGAAGCTTTAAAAAAGGCCCGCCTTTCTTTCGAGGACGTCACCTACATCGTCTCTACGGGATATGGAAGAATCAACGTTCCATTTGCGGATAGGCAATTTACAGAAATTACCTGTCAGGCCAAGGGGATTGTCTACCTCTTTCCTGATGCAAAGACGGTCATTGACATTGGAGGGCAGGACATTAAAGCCATCAAGATTGACTCAACAGGGAAGACTATGGACTTTGTCATGAATGATAAGTGTGCCGCAGGAACCGGTCGTTTCATAGAAGTAATTGCAGATACCTTGGGAGTTGCCTTGGATAAAGTAGGAGATCTTTCGCTTCAAAGTAATAGCCCCTCAAAGATTAGCAATATCTGTACCATCTATGCCCAGCAAGAAGTAGCAGACAGTCTTTCGGAAGGGGTTTCCATTTCAGACCTTCTTGCAGGTGTAAATCGGTCCCTTGCCGAGAGGATCAGCCGTTTGGTCAATCGCCTTAAAATAGAAGAAAAAGTAGTGGTTACGGGTGGAGGGGCTAAAAATAGAGGTCTACTCAAAGCCCTTTCAGAAGAATTAGGCCGAAAACTTTTTGTACCAGAAGAACCCCTTATTACTGGAGCCCTTGGAGCAGCCCTGATGGGAAAGGAGATGGTTGAGCAGGCCATAAAAAATAAGACCCCCCTTAAGACAAAGGCACGAATCTTAGAAGAGGTCAAGATTCTATAAAAGAAAGGATTGCCAAGGTTAAACAAGTGGGTTAAAACCTTCTTACCCTTACCTAAATTAATCCGTATGGTAAGGGCTCGCCCCTTACCTAAAAGATATTCGGTAAGCCACAAAGGCTTACCCTACAAAAAAGGTACCCTCTTTTTTCTCTTGACAAATACTGAATATTTGTTAGACTTACCACGTCTTAAAAAATAGAATGGAGTTTATCTAAATCTAAAAGGAAAGGGGGTGAATCAGTGATGAAAAAGGGGTTGATCAGTATGGGAATTCTTGCAGCCTTTATCTTCACAATTCTTGTAGTGAGTGGTGTTTTTGCTCAGGCGCCTAAGGCTAAGGATGAATACATTCTAAAGAATTCTTATGGAGATGTGAAATTTACCCATAAGAATCATGTTGAGAAAGTAAAACTTGAGTGTAAGAAATGCCACCACACAGGGGATTACAAGCCTTGTAAATCCTGCCATAAGGCCAAGACAGAAGGTAAAACGCTTTCCTCAAAAGAAGCCTACCATAAGGACTGCAAGGGTTGTCATGATGAGGCAAAGAAGGCCAATAAACCAACAGGTCCTACTACCTGTACCACATGCCATAAGAAAGAGAAAAAGTAGTCCTAACTTATTTCCAAAGGTAGTTTGAAAGGGGTGGTTCCAGAAAGGGAACCACCCCTTTCTGCTTGACACCTAAAGATTGATTATGTTAATTTTTTCAAGCACTTCTTCATTTTAAGAAAAACCGATGAAGGAATCTAATGCCCAAAGACCAAGAGGAGAAGGTTTTTTTGATGACCTTTTCAACCTTTTTCGTTCAGTAAAACTAACCATCATTCTTCTCATCCTCTTAGCCATTCTATCGATTCTTGGAACAATCATTACCCAGAATGCATCCAAAGCAGAATATATCCAACGATATGGCGTTAAACTCTATGAGATTCTAAACTTCTTCAATCTTTTTGATATGTATCATTCTTGGTGGTTTAGCGCCATTCTTCTGCTTCTGGTTATTAACTTAATCGCATGCTCCCTCCACCGCTTCCCGGGTGTCTGGAGCCAGATCTTTAAAAAGCCAACCGGACTGGAAGAGTCGATGTTAAAAACCCTTCCTTATGTTGAAAAGATTGAGGGAGGAAGTCCCTCCTTGCATAAGATTGCCAAAGATATTCCCAAATGTTTGAAAAGATGGTTTAAGAACCCTAAATTGATTGAAACCGAGACATCGATTACCCTCTATTTTGAGAAAGGGAGATTTTCGAGATTGGGGGTTTATCTTACTCATTTGAGTATCCTTATCATTCTGACTGGAGGATTGATTGGTTCAATATTTGGGTTCAAAGGTTTTGTTAATATTATGGAAGGGGAAACCGTTGATCACATCTTTTTGAGGACGAAAGACGGAGAGGTTGCAAGACCATTGGGATTTTCAATCCGATGTGACGATTTCGAAATCACCTATTATGATCTCCCACGTTCAGAAAAATATGTTAAGGAATATACCAGCCATCTTACCGTTATGGAAGATGGAAAAGAGGTTTTGAAGAAGACCATCGAAGTCAATCATCCCCTTCACTATAAAGGGTTGGCCTTCTATCAGGCCACTTACGGAACGATTCATAATGTGACCATAGGGATCCAATGGAAGGGGAGAGAAGGGAAAACCTTTTTTCAAGCCCTTGAAGGAGAAATCACTCCAATCCCAAATTCCAAAAGCTTTATCCGGGTATTGAGATATGCCCCTCAGATTCATAATTTTGGAGAGGGGGTTCAGGTAGTCCTCTTTAAACCTGATCAGGAGCCCCGTTCTTTCTGGCTCCTTAAAAACTTTCCAAACTTCGATCAGAAACGAGGAGATGAATTCACCCTTACCTTTGAGAAAGTTCAAGGACTGGAATACACAGGCCTTCAGGTGACCAAAGACCCTGGGGTTTGGATCGTGTGGTTTGGATGTAGTCTGATGATGGTTGGATTTGTTGTTTCCTTTTTTCTCTCTCACCAAAGAGTTTGGGTAAGAATCTCTAAGAGAGAAGGGGAGGGTATGGTTTTGGCAGGGACCACCAATAGGAATCGGGTTAGTTTTGAAAAAGTCTTTAGAAAAATGATAGAAGCCATTCGTTTCATGGAAAGATCATAGGGGCAAAATAACCTATTGATTTTTTTAGAAGATACGTGCAATATATACAAAGATCATTTAATTTAACCACTCACCCATGTCCTCTCTTAGGCAGGGTGGGGAAGAAGGGGAGGAGTTTATGAACAAAGCAGACCTCATTAACAAGGTTTCAGAAAAGGCCAATGTGACTCAGAAGGTTGCCAAGGTCATTGTCGATACCCTTTTTGATGGGATGATGGAAAGCCTTGAAAAGGGGCAACGAATTGAGATCCGAGGATTTGGAAGCTTTGTGGTTCGACATTATGGGGGGTATAAGGGTCGAAATCCCAAAACCGGAGAGGTGGTTGATGTTCCACCCAAGAAACTCCCCTTCTTCAAGGTTGGAAAAGAACTTAAAGAGATGGTAAACAGTGGAGGGGCCTAAAGACTCTTCCAGTAAGGTTTTTGGATTTCCTTTAATTGATGGATGAAACGCTCGACCCGGGAATAATCATTCTTCTCCTTCTCTAAGCAGTGATTCTTATCCAAGGTTGAGAGTTGGGCAAGTTCTTTCAAAACTGCCTTTATTGATCTACTCTGTCCATTCACGTCGTAGCCACCCTCAAGGGTGATAGCCAACCTTCCTTGAGCAGTAGCCTCTGCAATCTCCATTAGGATTTGGGTCATTCTTGCAAATCCATTCTCCGTTACCTCCATCCCCCCTAAAGGGTCATCATAATGCGTGTCAAATCCTGCTGAGACAAGAACCAATTCAGGCTGGTACTCAAGAGCAATGGGTTTTAAGAATTTTTCAAAGATATTTCCATAGTCGGAGTCATTCCCTCCTGTTGAAAGTGGGACGTTGACTGTAAACCCCTCTCCCTTTCCCTTTCCTACCTCTCTGGCTCCTCCTGTTCCGGGATAAAAGAATCCATATCGATGAGTTGAAAAATAGAGAACTCGTGGGTCTTCATAGAAAGAGTTTTGTGTTCCATTTCCATGGTGGACATCCCAGTCAACGATCAGTATCCTTTTTAAGGAATAATTCTTCATCGCATATTGGGCCCCAATGGCCACATTGTTAAAGAGACAGAACCCCATTGCCCTATCCCTCTCTGCATGATGTCCAGGGGGCCTTACCAGGGCAAATCCATTGTCAAGTTTTCCTTCCATGATGGTCTTGATTAACTCTAAAAACCCACCAGCAGCATAGAGTGAAACCTCATAGGATTTTGCACAGGTAGAGGTATCCATATCGAGCCGGTAGTAAGGTTTTCCAGCAGTAGAGGCAATGAGATCAATATATAACGGAGCATGGACCATCTCCAATTCCTCCCGAGTCGCTGGACGGGGTTTTACTGTTTCAAAAAGATTCTTCATCTCCGGCTCTTGAAGCATCTTGTAGATCACTTTTAATCGCTCTGGGCTTTCTGGATGTCCTGGGTCCATCACATGTTCAAGATACCTTTCGTCCTTTACAATCCCTGTCCGTTTCATTTCGCCTCCCATTTTGACTTTTTAATGTCAAAACAAGCCTATCCTTTTCACCCTCCCTTGTCAAGTTAGATTCCTGAGAGCTCTGAATAAGTGGAAGAAACCTTTTTCCCCAGAGCGGGGAGGAAGATACCAATCATAACTTTTTGTAGGGTAAGGGCTTGTCCCTTACCTAAATAAAGGTAACCCATAAAGGGTTACCCTACAAATTTCATCTAAACGATGGTTAGTAAATAAAATTACATATGCCCACATTAGAAGGGTTTGTAACTCTCTCTTACAGGTTTTTTTTGACTTTTTGATGGAGATTTAGTAGAAAATCAGTATCTAACCTCCTTTCAAAAGGGTTTGAGATGGGCTAAGTTTTGAACCTTTTCCCTAAGGGAAGTAGAAGTTAAGAGTTTTGAATTAATTTAAAAGGGGCATTTTTCTATTTTGTAGAGGATGCCTCTTTTTTCGTCAATCGATAACTTAAAATTTCTTCCATTGCAGGCATTAAAGGGATGAGGGGGAGTTTTTCTTGACTTTTCATGGAAGGACTGAATAAAATAATTTGGTAAAAGCAAGTATCAGGAGACATCGTCCTTGGCGATTACATTTTTAAAGATCAGAGTAATTAATCCCAAGCATTCTAAAGGGAATTGAGACCTCTCCCGATGATGCTAATGAAAAAATGAATATTCAAAAACTTGAAAATCTTTTAAAAAGGGTCAAATCCGGCCATACATCCATTGATGAGGCGATGGCCACATTGAAGACCCTTCCGTTTGAAGACATCGGTTTTGCCAGGGTTGATCACCATCGCGCACTTCGAAAGGGTTTTCCAGAAGTGATCTGGGGAGAAGGAAAGACTTCTCCACAAATCATCTCCATCATGAAACAGTTGAAAAAAGGGGGGCACAACATCCTCATTACTCGTTTGGAGGAGAAAAAAATTAGAGCCATTAAGAAGGTTTTTCCAAATAGCAGATACTATCCCCGATCAAAAGTCCTCACCTATCTAACTCATCCAGTGAAAATGGAGGGAAAAGGGACCATTCTTGTCATTACCGCTGGAACGACGGATATCCCTGTGGCTGAAGAGGCAGCCGTCACTGCCCAATTCATGGGAAACCACGTGGAGACCCTCTATGATGTAGGGGTATCTGGAATTCACCGACTCCTTGGAGAGAGAGAGAAGTTGGAAAAGGCCCGGGTCCTCATCGTGGTCGCTGGAATGGAAGGGGCACTCCCCAGTGTGGTTGGAGGATTGGTCGATAGGCCAGTGATTGCTGTTCCAACCAGTGTTGGATATGGAGCAAGTTTTGGAGGGGTCACTGCCCTTCTGGCTATGCTCAATTCCTGCGCCTCGGGAGTGGCGGTAGTTAATATCGACAATGGATTTGGGGCAGGCTTTATGGCAAGCCTCATTAATCGATTATAAAGAGGGATTTTAACATGTGGCTCGATCTTTTAGATGCGGGGATCCCATTTCTCTTCCTGATGGCGATTGGGTTCACCCTTTATCGAGGGTTTAAAAAGAATCAACACCTCCTGACAGAAAGAGATGAACTGGTAAAGCGTTATCTTCTCTTTAGAGGGGATAAGCAAGTGCGTTTAAAAATTTATGGGGACGATGAAAAGATTTACCACGATCTTCTAAGGAATATCTCGAGTAGTTGGAAGAACTTTAAAAAGACCTATGATGAATATCTCTTCTCTTTTTCTGAGAATACACGGAAGACAAAACGAATCCTCCAGATCATCACCTTGGGCCTCATGGCTAACACGGTTCGATTTATTATTGGGAAATACACCTTTTCTGGTCTTAACCCTCCCCTGATCTATCATATTGTCAGAGAATTGGCCGGTTATATTCTGGTATGCCTTAGTTTCTCTCTATTGAAAATCCAAACCTATCGGTATCTTTCCCTCAAAGGGGAGGCGATGAAGATGGATCGGGATATCCTCTTCTTTCCCGATAACCTATCGGCCGAGGAGGAGCATGAGGTTCTTTTTAGTGAATTTGATCCCCTTGAATCGAAAGGAAAAGAAGATGGATAAGAGGATTAGAATCCGAGTAAGCGACGTAAAGGTTGAAGCGGAACTGAATGATTCAAAAACCGCGAAATTGATCTGGGAGGCCCTGCCCATTGAGGCAAAGGCCAACCTCTGGGGAGAAGAGATCTACTTCGCCATCCCTGTTAAAGTAGGCTTGGAAGAAGGAGCAAGAGAAGTTGTCTCGGCAGGAGAATTGGGCTATTGGCCCACAGGCCATGCCTTTTGTATCTTTTTTGGACCAACGCCAGCCAGCCATGGAGATGAGATTCGCGCGGCCAGCGCAGTCACTATCATAGGAAAAGTAGTAGGAGATCCAAAAGTATTTCTGAAGGTGAAGGATGGATCAAAGATTATCTTAGAAAAGGCCTAAGGACCAACTCCAATATCCGATTCTCAAATGACAAATTAATTCAGCATTCCAATTTCGAATGACCCAAACCATTTGATCCTATGCTTATACCCTCTGAGCCATGGAAGGATAATCATCGTCTTAACTTCTTCGAAAAATCGGCTCCGTATTACGATACCCTTCTCGACTTCCTTACCCTTAAACAATATGCAAGATTTCAGAAAAGGGCTATGGAGGTCCTTTCCCCTCAATGGGGGGAGAGAATTTTGGATCTTGGTTCTGGAACAGGAAAGGTCGCTTCTTGGATAGCCCCTGCGGTTGGGAAAGATGGAGAGGTTATTGGAATGGACTTTTCTAAGACGATGATTGAGGTCGCAAAGAAAAGATACGGGGGATTGAGCAGGGTCACCTTCATCCATAAGGATGTGACCCTCCCATGGGAATACCAAAATTATTTTGATGGGATTCTCATTTCCTTTGCCCTTCATGAGTTTCCGGAAAAGAAACGGTTAAGGGTTCTCGAAAACTGCTACTCGGCCTTAAAAGAGAAAGGAAGGATGGTGATTGCGGATTTTAATCCAAAGGCCTCAAGAGCAGGAAAGGCCATACTCCTTGGTTTTTTTAAAATTTTTGAGAGATCAAACCTCAACTTCTTCTCATTTGATCAAAGTAAGATTTTAGAAAGGGTGGGTTTTAAAGGAATCCAAATCTTCACTCTGCTTGCGGATATGTTTCAAATCACCCTTGCCTACCGTTATGGGGATAAAGGAAACTTATAGAGATTGAGACGGCTATATAAGGGGGCTACGTTGACTTCTTCCTAAGTTGTTCCAACTTGGCTCCCTTGATCAAAACATGACGGAGACTCTTTTTTACCTCCTCATCACCAATTTTTTGAAGGACGCTTTCAATGAGGTTTAAGGTTTTGCTGTCAAGTTTTTCTTTTTCCAAAGAGAAGGTTTCCAAAGAAGGTGAAGGAGGATGAGAGATCTTTCCCAATTTGAATCGGACATCTTGGATGAGGGGTTCACCTAAATAATGATTAATCTTATCCAGAAGGGTGGGTTTTAGGAATTGGAGTTGCTGCATCCAGGTGGGATGGGAGACATCAAGGAAAAGAATCCGATTTCTAATGGTTCGGGGTTGAGTCTGGCTTGCTACCGATTCTCCCACAATCTCCTTCCAGGCCCCAAAGATGGAATAGCCTTTTAGTGAAATATCAATCTCCAAAGCCTTTAAGGTTTTTTCAAGAATCGAACGGATGGATTGGGGTTTATGCATAAAAGATTTTTAGATTTTAGATCGTGGATTTTAGATTCTTACATGTTTAAGTCTGAGAATTTATCTCTAACCCTTGAGAACAAATGGTGTCATGCTGAACTTGGTTCAGCATCTGGTTTTGTCCAAAAGGTGAGATCCTGAAAAGAGTTCAGGATGACAAGTCTGTTAAATTTCAAATATTAGGGCTTCACGAAATTCATTTAAGCCTATGATAAAAAGTTCGGGACAAACGACCGAACAAAGCGTATTTTGTCATGGTGGCCAGATCGTTTAGCCACTAAGGCTACCAGAAGCACAGTAATATGACCAATCGTACAATAATTTCGGATCGCATTAATTCCTGTTACTGGAGGTTCTTGCATGGCAATGGAAAGTAGCCGGGAGAAAACTCTTTCTACGGAAGACCGTTTCTTGTGGAGGTCTTTGAATGTTTCGCTTCCATAGTCGATACGTTCCCGGATACTGGGGGTCAAACGAATCAAAACATTGCATCCTTTCTGGTCAATGAATTTGGGGTGTGAAGCAGGGCAAAGGAGATAGTTTTGTCTCTCTTTTCCATAGTGAATCGGACAGCAGTATTGGAGGTAGGTGATGCCTGTTCTTTTTACGGTCATTTTCCCTTTACGGTGTAAAGGCAGATTGGCTTGGCAGTAAACGTCATCCCCTCTAAAAGTATAGGGAGTACTCTGTTGGGTTCTGGGATTGCGTGGAATAATGGCCTGGGCTTTGAGATCTTCGATGATGAAGGAGAGGATTTTTTCGGAGTCATAATAGGCATCCCCACTGACGATTTCGATAAGAAGAGAGAAAGTCTCTTTGGTTTTCTGGAGCATGGGGATCGCTGGATGGACTTCGCTGACATCAGCGGGATGAGTGATTTCCCATAGGGGGAGTTCCTCTTCCGCATCGGCGATGATATGATTGCGGTAGCCCCAGAAGTAACGGATCTGTGTTTTGGAAGGTTGAGGAAAATGAATCAAGATTCCTAAGCGAGCATCCGGATCTCCTTTGGGTATCTGGGTTTTGTCAAAGCGGTTTTTGGAAAGAGAGGTTTTGAAATTGTTCTCTCGGACCTTTACCACGATGGGGCAAGAATCCATAACGAGATGTTTCCCAGAGATGATTTTTTCATCGAGGACTTGTTGGACTAAAAGGATACGGATATTTTCGAGAAGAGGGTGAGGTGTTTCGTGAAGAAACTCAGAAAACCTTTCGATCGAGGGAGGAGCCTTGAAGGGATCGAATCCTACCACTTGACTCATGATCGGATTGTTATGGAACTCGAAGGTCAGATCTGAAAGAGTTTTTAGTCGGCGTAACGCTTTGTAGACGAAGGCTTTGAGCAGCGCATCTCGTGAGAAAGGTGGACGGCCTCTTTCTTTTGGATGGAGACAAAGGGAGGGAAGGGGTTCGAAAAGGAAATCGTACTTGATCTTGGGGGGAAGAGCTTCAAGCTGAAGTAAATCTAATTGTTTCATGGTGTCCTCCATTTTTGTGAAGGATGAGAGAAATTCACAAAAAAGAGGATACCATAGGAAGAGAGTTAGGAATAGATTCTTCTGAAGAAAGAAGGAGTTACCCATCAAAACAATAAGGGTTTCACGAAATGAGTTCTTCCTAACCAGCCCTTTTTGAGGTCTGGAAAAAGGCCTAAAACTTGCTAAAAACGTTGGACCGCGTTGTGTAACTAAACGGAATAATTGAGTTTTCGTAAGGTTAGGAAATTTAAAATTTCGCATCAAAATTCAATAGCAATATCAATAAGTTAGAATTTCGTGAAAGCCTATTTCAAATATTTTTG
>CAZFDM010000279.1:0-3987 GCA_964517975.1 uncultured Syntrophaceae bacterium | reverse complement strand
CCTCCCATATACTTCTTGTAAAGAGAGATATAGTGATTCAACTTGATCGCTCTTCCCTGAGGTGTATCGTTCTTACGGATACAAAGTTTAGGAATCATGACCATAGCTTTTTCTTTCGTTTCACACACATAGGCAAGATGTTCCGGAGAAGGTTCGTTGGTTTCAACAATTTGTTTTTTTCTTGCATCCATCACCTTCCACTCATCTTCTTCTTTTCGGGAGAGGTAGAGCCTTCGGTACTTAGAAGAGTGTGGGCCGAGAATTACTGGAACCCCCAATCGGTTAAAACCTGTGGCAATGGAGGCTGCCTTTTGGGAATAGGCCCCCCAGGCAATGCCAACTGCTCCGACTCGGTTAAGCACATAATCTGCCATAACTTCGTAGTTGGCTCTTAAAGGAAGGGCTGCAAAGATATTTGCGATCTTTATAGCCGCACCAGAAATGTGGCTATTGGCTACACAAGAACCAACGTTCACCACTCCTCCTGCATCAAATTCAGGAGGATATTTTTCATAGATTGTCTTTCCATCAGCATCCTTCCACATGCCAACGGCCATCGACGTACAACCTGAAACGACTACAATATATTTCCTCCGAGCAAACTCATCAACAATTTCTGCGAGGTCCCGAATATCAGGGAAATTAGAACATCCCACTAAGGCGACAACTCCAGGGATAGTTCCTAAGGTAATGGGTGCGCCTACGGTTCTTATTTCAGTATCCATAATCGGACCACGTCCTGCCCTTACCTTCCAAGTCTCTTTGCTTGCCCCAACTTGCATAATCTTGAAGATAGGAATGTTCCGAGGACATTCTTCCTCACATTTGCCACAACCAACACAGAGATTAAAGATTTCTCGGATAGTATCATAATTTCCTTTAGCGACATCACTTACCCCTTTTCCAATATCGAAGAGGTTGGGGCAAGCGGTTTCGCACATGCCACAGAGGCTACATTTTTTCGCAAGTTCCTGGGCCTCCTGTTCCGTCAGCCATTCCTTCCTTCTCTGAGGTGCAATGGCCATAGCTACTTTCACTGCTACCTCGGCAGCCTTTCTGGGATCGAGGATGGCAAAATGCTTCTTTTCCTCAACCATCTTTTTCACGATTTCATCGGTCGGCATGTCTGTGGCATCCTCAAGGCCATACATAGCCTTATCCAGTGCTGCAATCAGGGATGAGCCAGCCTTGGTCGCTTCCTGGGGCATATCAGTACGGATGCACTGCTCATCGGTCATAATGACATCTGCGATCCCGCTCCGAATATAAAAAAGTTGTCGAGAGAAAGGACCAATGACTTTTGCCCTTGCCGAATAACGAGTGGTCTCTAAGGCAGTGCAGCAGATTCCACATAATTCGACCTTGTCATAAAGGTTGTTCTCCTGAAGATAATCCACAACAACGGTTGAAGTTGCAGGGTTATGTCCAACAAAACAGATGATGGGCTTAGTTTTATCGACAGAATTCCATCCAAGGTCAACCAGAGGTGTATCTGCCACAGAAGTAGGGTAATTAAACCCTACAATCTGAGCAATATCTGCTACTTCCATTCCCACATGGTCGAGCATGCCAGCATGAAGTGATTTTGATTCATAATCCAAGCAGCTTCCCTCCTGACCCATTGCCGTGGAATCGAGTAGATGGGCAATCTCTTTATAGACATATTCAATTGCAATTTTTAGATCACCCAATGTCTCAGGTTTTAACCCCAGGACAGTCCTAATGTTAGGTGCTTCAAGGTCAATTGAAGTCCCTAAGTTAATCTTTTTATCCGGGCCGTGTTTCTCAATGAGGACTTCTAAAATATGTCCTGCATGAGAGGCATGGGCTGAACATCCCATCAGGCATGCCAAAAGAACAAATCTTGCCTGCTGTGTGGCAATGTCGATCCCACAGGCTCCTCTGCGATCCTCTGTCAGGTCACATTTACCATAGGTACAGAAGCAACATAGATCACAGAATGGGGCATACCAGGGCTTGTAGGTTTGAAGGAGTTTCATATCCCAATTTCTGAGATCTGCGATCTCAGGCATAGGGGTATGGCCGATAGGTTCCCAGGGAATTTCAGCCTTTATCTTATGATAGATCTCCTCTAACTTTTTATTGATTTCTTTTAACTCTGCCATTTTCCATTTCCTCCTATGGTCTCTTTAACCAACTTTAGTGTTTCAGGATGTTTCAGGACAAGGATATTGGCTCCAGCGAGGTAAAGGGAAAGGGCAGTAATCCCTTCCCAGAGCAATCCCTGTGTCTTGTTCTCTTTGGCCTGTTTTGTTTTCCAGCATTCTTCACCGAGATTGGCAATAATGGGCATCATAGTCATGCTATCTTTTGTGATGACACCAATCTGTTTGACCCTTTCAATCAGAGAAAAACTATATTCAATCCCATAGCCCAAGGCTGAGGAGAGTGGATCAATAACCACTCTTTCGGGAGGGAGAAATTTACAGAGTTTGACATTCAATTCTTTTAGAAGGTTTATGTCGAGAGGACTCTGGGCAATCGCCACATGTCCATGATCCAATATGGCCTTGCCCACCACTTCAAAGTTCTCTTTTTGAACAGGTCCAATCAAAAGATTCTCCCCAGCGCAAACCTGAGCCACTTTGGGCAAAACCTCTGCATCCTTCTTTTCATCTCCAGACCCATAGACGATTAAAGGTTTTTTAATTTCGTTTATCATCCGTTTGACCAATTGCACTGCTTGGTCTGCAGGGGCGTCTTTTTCAGCAGGGTCAGTAGAGAGGAGGGTTAAACAGATTGCATCCACCCCAAACTCTTCGCATTTTTTAGCCCATTTAATCGGGTCAGAAATTACATTTCCAAAAGGTTCGTAGAGGTGTGGGGTTTTTTCCGTTGGTTCCATGTCGAGCACTTCTAAGGCAAACCTTGGTGGATTGGGCAAAGTGCCTTCATCGAAGAAATGAAGAGGCAAGATATTTTCCCCTCCGATCTTTAAAGTCTTTTCTCCTTTTCCAATGGTAACTTCTCTTACAACTCCTTTATAAGCCTCTTTTGGTTCTTTATATTCCATCTTGCCCTCCTAATTTAATTATTAAACATAAAAATGAGATTTCAATATGGAACATTTTTTTTCTTCAGACCTCAAGCCATGCATCAGAATAGAGAGTTTGGGCCATCAGCACCCTTGCGGTCTTTACATAGGCAACCTCTTTTTGAGAGAGCGGTGATAGATCAATTTCCTCTCCATCCATGGTTCGGTAGATAAGGTCGATGATCTGAGGGTTTTCACCTCTTACAAATGCCATCAGTTCCTCATCGAGTGGGTCAGCGATGGCGGAATAGAGTCCGTATCGGTTGAGCATTACAAGATAGGTTCGGTTAAGAATCGGTCTTAAGTGGGCCGGAACTCCATTGGATACATTGGAGAGTCCCACTGTGGATTTGACGCCAGGAAGGACGTCTTGGAGGATCTTAATAAATTCCAAATTTCCAACTGCAATCTTTTGACCCTCACCTGCTGTGCTTACAGGAAGGATGATGGGATCGACCCAAATATCCTCGTTGGGAATTCCTAACTCGTTGGCATACGAGACCGTCTCCATAATACTCTCTATCTTCGATTCAACCTCTGGAGGCATCCCTTTATCTGTCATCACTGAGATCACCACATCGCAGTGATATTTTTTTGCCAACGGGAGCATCTGGGCCTTGGAATCAGTCTTTCCAGATGCAGAGTTGATCAGGGGCCTTTTTTTACAGAATTTCAACCCTGCTTCCATGGCTACGGGATTCATAGTATCGATGGACAGAGGGAGGTCAACCACTTCTTGGACACAGTTGACAAGCCATTTCATCGTCTCCTCTGTGTCTTTTTTCATCGGTCCAACATTCAGGTCGATATAATCGGCCCCATTCTGTGCCTGCTCTTTAGCAAGCGATTGGATTACTTGAGCATTTCTTTCCCTTATTGCTGTTGACACATCTTTTGCAATGACATGGATATTCTCGCCGATAATGATCATA
>CAZFDM010000278.1:0-7242 GCA_964517975.1 uncultured Syntrophaceae bacterium | reverse complement strand
TACCGTTGCCTCGATCTTTTTGAATCCATAGGGATGGCCTTCAAAATTACAAACGGATCCAATGGAAGGTATAAACTCTGCGAATTGGAGGATCATCATCACCATATCGTTTGTAAGAGTTGTGGAAAAGTTATGGAATTCAATCTCTGTGAAATCTCGAGTTGGTCAGAGAAAGTAATGGAGTCTACAGGATTTAAGATAACCGATCATCAATTAAACTTTTATGGCTTCTGTAAGGACTGCAAGCACTTAAAAGAAGAACAGAAATTAGAGGACTAAGGACTTAGGGTGATTTTTTTTAACTCTATATACACCGCGCTCTACTCTATAGTTTTAATGGAGGAATAAATGTCTCATATTCATCTTCCAGATGGAGTCTTACCCTTCTGGCTTTGGGTTTCAGGATTTATTGTGGCCATTCTGGTGGGAGGAATTCTCCTTCGATTGACTAACCGAAAAGAATTAACCCGACGACTTCCTTTGCTGGGGATGATGTCAGCAGCCATGGTTTTAGGGGCTTCTATTGAGATTGTTCCCATTGCCTATCATATCAATCTGACGATCATTTCGGGAATCTTATTAGGACCCTCTCTCATCTTTCTTGCAACCTTTGTGGTGAATGTGGTCTTAGCCCTTTTTGGCCATGGTGGGATTACGGTGATCGGCCTCAATACACTCATCCTTTCGATGGAGGGGGTATTGGGATACTATATTTTTCGTCTCCTATGGAACGTGTTGAAACGGTTAAGCCTGGCCACCTTTTTCGCCACCTTTATCGCCTTACTCTTCTCTACGTTAGCCATGATTGGAGTGGTTAGCCTTGGGGCATCCCACTACGAAGATTTGATTCACCAGGAAAAGGGGAAGGGAATCTTCGAGTTTAAACTTCTAAAAGAGAAGGAAGAACAACCTAAAGAAACCATTGGGAAAGACGAGGTTAATTTAAAGAGGTTTATCGCGATCGTTCTCCCTTTGGGGTTTATTGGATGGATATTGGAAGGGGTCATCACTTCATTGATGGTCAGATATATCCACCGATTAAGACCTGATCTCTTGAGAGTATAGGTAAAACGGATGATTCATCTCTCTTATCTCGATTATTTAGCCATAGAGGGTAGGAGTTTCCTTCATCGACTTTCACCGCGAATCAAGATCATAGGCATGGTGTTGGTTCTTTCAGGGGTTGTTTTATTGAGAGATCTGAAAGGGCTTTTTTCTCTCTACGGAATCCTCGTCCTACTTTTTCTCTCTGCCCGCCTTCCACTAAGGATCTTCTCACTCACCCTCTATCCTCTTATTTTTGCTATTCTTTTTATCTTTGTTTCAGGATTTCAAATTCACTTCATCTTACTCATTTTTCTTAAGGTGCTTTCAGGCTCGACAGGAGCGGTCCTCCTTTTAGCCTCTACCCCCTACCCTTCCATTTTTCAAACCCTGGGACGTTTTCTCCCTTCTCTTTTCGTGACCGTACTTTTTTTAACCTACCGCTCCATTTTTATTCTCCTTAACGTCCTCGAGGAGACGCAACACGCACTCTATCTACGAGGTGGGTTTCAGTGGAGAAATCCTTGGCGAAGCTTGATCAATATATCCAATGCCTTTGGACATTTGATCATCGCAGGGATTGACGCCAGTGAAAAAATGTATGAATCGATGACTCTAAGGGGGTTTAAGAACAAGATCCATTATCGAGGTGAATAAAATCGTGAGTGATCGGGAAAGAGTTATTGAAGTCGATTGCATTACTCATGTCTATCCGGATAACACCAAAGTTCAAATCTGTGGCCTTGACTTTGTTGTTAATCGAGGAGAGAGGGTTTCCATCCTTGGAGCAAATGGCTGTGGAAAGACCACCCTTTTGAAACATCTCCTGGGAATTCTTATCCCTAAGGAGGGGAGCGTGAGAGTGTTCGGAACTGACCCAGGAAGGGAGTATTCGAAGATTAGAGAAAGGATTGGAGTGGTTATGCAGGATGTCGATGAACAGATCCTTGGCCCAACCGTTTATGACGATATTCTCTTTGCACCGTTAAATTATGGAGTGGAGAGGAAGAAGGCAGAGGCCATGGCCAAGGGGGTTATGGAACGGTTAAACCTCGGGGCGATTCAAAATAAAATTGTCCACTATCTATCGGGGGGCGAAAAAAAGAAGGTTGCTTTGGCCGGAGCATTGGTCATGGAGCCAGAGTTATTGATTCTTGATGAGCCATTTACAGGACTAGACCCTCTATCAAAAAGAGAACTCATCCACCTCTTGAATGAACTGAATCGAGAAAAGGGGATCACCTTTATCATGACGCTTCATGAGGTTGATCTGGTATCCCAAGTGACTGATGTCCTTTATCTCATGCATGGCCATGGACACCTCAGTGAGAGAGGGGCCCCTGAAGAAATCTTTGGAAGGTTTAAGAATCTGGAGCTTTTTAATCTCGAAGAACCCACTCTGACAAAGCTCTTTAAGAGATTGAAGGAGGAAGGCCTCGATTTCGGCAACCCCCTTCACATGGACGAAGCCATCCAATCAATTAAAAAACACTGGAATAATAAATAAAGACGCTCAGCGCATAGCGATAAGGATGAGACTTGGGACTCTTCAACTGATCAATCACTTGATCCTGGCCCCCATGTCAGGGATCACAGACTACCCATTCAGACAAATGGTACGGGAGCATGGAGGCCATCTCACCTTTACAGAAATGGTCAGTGCAGAGGGTTTGGTAAGAAAGGGAGATAAGTTTTTAAAGATAAAAGCAGAGGAACATCCCATTATTGTCCAACTCTTTGGCTCAAACTCAGAGGTATTGGCTGAATCAGCATCCATCGTAGAAGCCTCCGGAGCAGATGGGGTGGATATCAATATGGGCTGTCCAGCCCCGCATGTAGTCAGGGTTGGGGCAGGGGCAGATTTGATGAGATTTCCGGAAAAGGTAAAAAGAATTCTGATCGAGGTGAGAAAAAGGGTGAAGATCCCACTGACCGTAAAGATTCGTGCAGGATGGGATCTGGGGCATATCAATGCTGTTGAGATTTCCAAGATCGCACAGGATTGTGGCGTGGATGCAATCTCCATTCACCCCCGGACAAAATGTCAAGGATTTAAAGGGAGATCCAATTGGGAGCTGATTGGTGGCATTAAACGATCCATTTCAATCCCCGTGATTGGGAATGGGGATGTAAAAACCTCTCTCTTGGCAGAGAGAATGATGAAAGAAACGGGTTGTGATGGAGTGATGATTGGAAGAGGAGCCTTAGGAAACCCATGGATTTTTCATCCGAATGGAAAATCTGTTCCACAAATTTCCTTAAAAGAGAGAGAATGGGCTATCCGCCATCATTTCTCCTTACTCCAAGAGGATTACGGTGAGCAAGGGGCGATGAAAAGGATTCGAAGGCATATTGATTGGTATACAAAAAGTCTCCCTTATTGTAGTTCCCTTCATTCTCAATTGTCGGGAATAAAAGAAAAAGAGAGAATGTTTGAGGTGATCCATCTTTATTTCGATCTGATCAAGAGCAAAGACCCGACCTCTTCATGAAAAAGATTCCATCTCTCCTTCTAAGGGCCCGAAGGCACACCATGGTAGAGAGAAAGCGGTGGCTTTCAGTAACTCTATCGATTCCCAGAGAATTCATCGATGCCATTTCAAATCATCTCTTTGAACAGGGTGCCTCAGGGATTGAGGAGTTGGAAGAAGATCGGTATGGAAAGAGAATCAGAGCCTACTTTCCTCAAGATGGAAGTGAGAGAAAGGCCCTTCGCTCTCTTCGCCGTTATTTAAAATCTCTCCAGAGTATTCATCCCGAATGCCCTTCGATCCCAATAGAGGTCTTTTCCGTTTTTGAAGAGGACTGGAGTGAAAGTTGGAAGAGGTTTTTTAAACCTGTTCATGTTTACCCGAATTTTTTGATCAAACCTCCTTGGTCAAAGGTTCAGCCACAAAATGGTCAGTTAGTCATTTCTATCCATCCTAAAATGGCTTTTGGAACAGGAACCCATCCTACCACCAAACTCTGCCTCCAGGCCTTGGCAAAGGTCATCCATAAAAAAGGTCTTTCCGTTCTTGATGTGGGAACAGGTTCGGGAATCCTCTCTATCGCGTCTGCAAAATTGGGGGCCCGGAAAGTCGTGGGTTTTGATATCGATAGAGTGGCGATTAATAGTGCAAGGGAGAATGTGAAGGAGAATGAGGTCTCGGATGTTGTTCAGTTAAAGTTGGGCGGATTTGGAAGGATTCAAGGGAGATATGATATCGTTGTGGCCAACATCGATTTTAAGAATCTGGTAAGGATGAGAAACCCCATTGTTCGGCATCTTAAGAGGGGTGGTATTCTTATTCTTTCTGGGATTTTGAAAGGAGAGCGGGATAGCGTTTTAGAGCATTATTGGAAAACAGGACGTTTTAAAAGGAGAAGGGTCCTTCAGGAAGGCCAATGGGTCTGCCTCATTCTCAAGAGAAACAATTAAAGGGGAAGAGATGAAGAGGTTTTACGTTTCTCAACTTCGGATTGAAAAAGGAGTGACAAAGGTTGGAGGGAGTGAGGCAAGACATATTCAAAAGGTCCTCCGGCTAAAGACTGGAGATGAAGTGGTTCTCTTTGACGGTTCAACCCAGCAGTACCATGGAACCATTATTGAGGAGCATCCCAATGCCGTGACCATCCGAATTCAAAACATTCTTCCTTCCCGCGCTGAATCTCCTATTGGGGTAACCTTGGCTCAAAGCCTCCTTAAAGGAGAAAAGATGGATTACCTCATTCAGAAAGCCACCGAACTTGGGGTAAAGAGAGTAATCCCTTTCCTCTCCTCTCGATCCATTCCACATCTGGATAAATCCCAGACTTCCAAGCGGCATCAACGCTGGGAGAAGATTGCCATTGAGGCCTCAAAACAGTGTGGGAGAGGAGTCATTCCAACGATCGATCCTCTCCAGGACTTCTCCAATCTCCTTAAGAATGCCCCATCTGAAGCGTTACGGTTTCTACTCTGGGAAAAAGAAGGAGTGAGATTAAAAGATTTCCTAAGAGGATTAAAAGAGAGAAGAGAGATATTTTTTGTTGTTGGACCAGAGGGAGGTTTTAGTAAAGAAGAGGTTACCCAAGCCGAACAATTTGGATTTACTCCAGTCTTTTTAGGAGAGAGGATATTAAGGGCTGAGACTGTAAGTCTATGTATTTTAAGTGTTTTACAGTATGAGTGGGGAGACCTCTAAAAAATAGAGGGGCTATTTCCTAATAATGGGAAATAGCCCCCTTGACAAGAAAGGAGGGGTTATGAAGGCCTGCATCCTTAGCAGGCAGGGAGGTGGTTGTTAGGCTGCCTTTTTCTCCAAATTATTAACGAATTCTTTATAAGTCTTACATTCCTGAGTCAATTTGCATTTTCTTCGACATACTTCAATGTGAATCTTAGGATTCCCTTTTCTTTTATCACATATTAAATAACTCATAAAAACTCTCCCTTCAAGCCAATATTCTATATGTGGAATCTATAGCATATTAAAACACAACATATGGATTTGTCAAGAAAAAAATTAAAATTTTTGTAAAAAAATTATTTTTAAATTTCAATAAGTTACAAAACTAAAAGAAAGTAAATTCATAATTTTTGAAGTTTTCTTATTTGAAATTTCAAGAAATTAATATTATTTTTACGTTCCTTTTCACATCTCACCAGGATTGAAAATTATTGTTAGGTCAAACCTAAGTTGAATGGGAATAGTATCGTTTAGACAAGGTGAAGAAGAACAATGTGAGAAGGGGTTCACTCGGGAATTCTTAGGGGCCCTGGATGGGTGGAGGTGGTTTTTCCTCAACAGCAATTCCAAGTTTTTCTACTCCAGCATTTTTGGCCACATCGAGCACCTGGACAACCCGATCGATCACCACACTCTTGTCTGCCCTGACAATAACAGGTCTCATTTTGTTAAAGGTGAGAAGGGTTTCCAATTCTTTTCTTAAATCTGAAAGGTTCTTGGGTTGATTGTTAAGAAAGACTTCATTCCGGCTGTTAATGGTGATGATGGTGGGTTCGGTCTGATCGGATGGCATTCTAATATCCGCCTTTGGAAGTTTCACAATAATCTTAGATTCACGCATTGGGTTAAAGGTATAGACTAAACTGAAGGCGGTGAAGAAGAATATAAAAACGTTTAAAATAATATCGGTAAATGCGATGGATTCTAACGTAACAACCGAATCCCTGCGAGTTTTAATTCTCATCGGACTCCTCCTTCCTTGGGCCTAAGGATGATATCCACTAACTCATTCCCATAATAACTTATCTCTTGGGCATGGCTCTTAATTTTCCCTACGATGAGGTGGTAAATAATATAATAAGGGATGGCAATGGCAAGGCCTGCGGCTGTGGTCACCATGGCCTGATAAATCCCTGCAGCCAAAGCGCTCACCGTGATATTGGTTCCCAACTGCTCCCAGGCCATAAATGCCTTTATCAGTCCAATAATGGTTCCAAGGAATCCGAGCATAGGTTCAACCCCAATAATGATAAGCAGGGCTCCTAAATACTGTTCCAAATATTGGATCTGTTCCTCCCCCTCCCGTTCCATCATTCCCTCAATCTCTTCCCGTTTCAAACCTCTGTTGAGAATTCCCAATTTAAATACATCGGCAATAGGATGCTTGACCTTTTCACATCGATCCAGTGCCCTTTGGTATTGCCCACGTTCAAGATAAAGAAAGACCTCCTGAGCAAACTTGGGGATATTGATCCGAATCTTCCACAAAACCCAGACCCTTTCAAGGATGAGGGCAAGTCCAATAATCGATAATCCGATGATGGGGATCATGATCGGCCCCCCTTTTAGGATCAATGAAACAAACATTTCCATCCTCCTTATCTCCAATGGGTAAGCCTCCTCGGGGGAGGCAGGGATGAAAAAATAGGGCAATGAAGATTGCCCTTAGATGAAAAGTAATGTGCCGGGTCGCGGAATCGAACCACGGACACGAGGATTTTCAGTCCAATACTGAAATAAGGGCTACTCAAATAAAAAACGAATTGTTTTATAGACTTTCAATAACTTAACTTCAATTGGACTGCAATGTCAAGATTGGCATTGGTTGGTAAAAATTGGGATGAATTTTTTTGACGTGGGCACAGTTACGGGCACAGTAAATCAGCAATGGATAAAGCGTGAATACGGGGTGGGTGGGCCAGAAAGGAGTTGACTCCATGGAAATAACCGTAGTGAACATTCTCAGAAACATTAAGCAGAGTGCTGA
>CAZFDM010000277.1:0-3431 GCA_964517975.1 uncultured Syntrophaceae bacterium | reverse complement strand
GACAATCATCCCGATATTTCCATCTGCAGGGTGGGTCTGTGCTCCAAAACTATGGACCCCTCCTGGCTCGACAGGGGGAAGTTTCGCAAGACCTTCAGCGGTTGTATGGATGATTCCCTCATCCTGGTCAATCAGTTTTGTTTCTTTTTTACCTGTCTTAACCTCAACAGGAAACATATACCTTTTTTGAAAGGCCCTGTCATTGGCAAGGGAGTCCTGATACTGCTGATACCTCCTCAGGGCTACTGCATCACACTCCTCCTTTGTGGCGCCAATCTCCTTAGCCACATTTTCGGCAGTCTGGATCATCTTGAGGCCTGGCCAGGGGTCTCTGTTAAAATTGTCCATCACAGGGTTTTCAGATTCCAATTCTCCGCCAGGACCAAGTGGGTTTGCCCAGCAGATATGAGGACCATTGGAACAGCGGTCTGAAACCAGGGCAAACCCGGTCTGGTAAGCACCCAGTTCAATATTTGTAGCAGCAAGGTAGATGCAGGTTACTGCAGTGGTGCATGCCTGACTTACCAGGAGAGCAGGTAAATCCTTTTTGCCTTCGACAAGCATGGCAGCTGCCCAGGTATGGCCGTAAAAGATATGATGCTGAACAACGGTATATCCAAAATAGAGGTAGTCGATGACCGTTGGATCAATTTTTCTGTGCCTAAACCAGCGATTGGCAGTTGTTGCCCCAAGGACGATGGCATTTTCATTTGCCAGACTTCCCTGCCATCGGCAGAAAGGTGATGAGTAGTAACCCCTGAATGGAATATAGGCCTTGCTCAGTTTGCTCATAGGTTTCCTCCCTGTTTTTTTAAAATGACGTGTTCGTGACCGTGTCCGCGGTTTGTGAATCGTGGTTCGTGAGTCGTGGTTCGTAAACACGGACACGTGACACGGTCACGTTTTTAATACTTATACCAGCCTGCTCCAGTCTTTCTGCCTAATTTCCCAGCCCGAATCATTGATCTTAAAAGGGTAGGGGCAGACCATTTGCTCTCTTTATTTAATTCTCTGTAAAGATACTCTGTGACATGAAGGGCAATGTCGACTCCTGTGAGGTCCATCAACTCAAATGGGCCCATGGGATAATTTAGCCCCAACTTGACCGCCTTATCAATATCCTCAATGCTTGCAATCCCTTCTTCGGCCATTTTGATGGCCTCAATCATATGGGGAATCATTAAACGATTGACAATAAATCCTGGGGTGTCCTTCTTTACCTCAACAGGTTCTTTCCCCATCTTCCGAGCCATCTCCATGACAATGGAGACTGTCTCATCACTGGTTTCATAACCCCGGATCACCTCGACCAGCCTCATCAGCGGAGCGGGGTTGAAGAAATGCATGCCTGCAACCTTGGCAGGTCTTTTTGTGGACATGGCAATCTCTGTAACTGACATAGAAGAGGTATTGGTGGTAAGGATGGCGTGAGATCGGGTTAGTTCGTCGAGTTGCTTAAAGAGGTTCTTCTTTAACTCCAGATCTTCAAAGACTGCTTCAATAACAAAATCCGCCTCCATCAGGTCTTCCATTCTTGTAGTTCCTTTTATTCGACCAAGGATGGCTTTCTTTTGCTCTTCGGTCATCTTTCCCTTTTCAACACTTTTGGAAAGGAACTTTTCAATGTTTTTTAACCCCCCTTCAACGAAGCGGTCCTCAATATCTCGCATTATGACATTGTATCCCGCCTGTGAAGCCAACTGTGCAATTCCATTTCCCATTGTTCCTGCACCTAAAACGCCAACGACTTTAATCTCCATGGTTCTCCTCCTTTATGAAATTTTAAATATTGAAAAATCGTCAATTTTTAAAAGAACTTACCAATACCAGTTAAATTTTTCACAATAAATTATTATAATCTCTTCCCGATGTCAATACCTTTTTGACAAATCTTTTCCCCTCCCCCTCCAGAGGCCGTGTCGTAATAGTGTGACAATGAAAGGATTACAATATAGTCTCCTGATGGGAAAGGTGAGTGAACGATAAATGTTTTTTATGCAATGAAGAAAATATCAGACAAACTGTGAGATCTTTTTAAGATCGAGAAATGCAGCGGCTGGTCCCTGAGAGATATATTCGGCTAAGGCTTTCAAAAATGCTTTCTTTGTCTGGGAGAGGTAAGAATTTTTAAGAAAGGCAATGTATCCATCTATATATAAATTCTCATCAAAACTGAGTGCCTTTAAGGTTCCAGTCTCTATTTCTTTTTCCGCAACAAATTTTGATAGAAAACCAACTCCTTCTTCCTCTTTAACCAGTTCAATTAATGTACTGATGTTCTCTGTCTCAACCACTATGTTCGGCTTAATTTTCTCCTGCTCAAATCTTGAAATAATGAGATCCCTCACTCCAGAACCTTTTTCCCTTAAAATGATGGGTTCATCCTTGAGGTCGGAAAACGAGACACTCTTACGATTGGCCAATCGATGATGAGGCCAGACTATTAACAACACTTCCTCCTTTTGAATTTTAATCAGTTCTAAACATTTTTTTGCATTGGAGACAATATTAATACCGAGTAGACCAAAGTCAATTTCGTACCTTAAAATACCATTAAAGATGTCCTTTGAATTTCCTTCCTTCAGGATGATTTTGACCTTGGGAAATTTCTTTTGAAATCGGGAAAGCAGGGGAGAGATAAAATATTTACCATAACTCTTCCCAACCCCTAATCTCAAAATGCCTTCCTCGCTTTTGCGAATATCATTTAATAATTCCTCTATTTCATTGGCCAGGTCGAAGAGTCTTTTTGAATATTTGAACAGAAGCCTTCCCGATTGGGTTAATTCCACTTTTTTCCCGATTCTTTTAAAGAGAATGAGGCCACATTGTTTTTCAAGGGCCTTTATTTGTGCACTTACAGTCGGTTGGGTAATGACCAATTCATCGGCAGCAGATGAAAAGCCTCCCTTTTTAGCAGCGATATAAAAAATTCTTAACAGGTTAAAATTTAGCATCAAACCCCATCCATAGAAAAAATCTATATATTAATTAAAATAATTATCTTGACCTGTCAATTGAATTTCTATACAAAATTTAAGACGTTGGGTCGGTCGAAGAATTTAGTTTAAAGTAAAAATTGATTGTGGCTTACGGGTAACAAAGCCTAAAATTCAAATTTGATTTATTAAGATCGCACTTGAAAACCCCGTTCTGTGGACGGGGATGAAAGGTGTGTATGCTGAAAGCAAAAAAAATAAACCAGATACTGAAACAAATTCAGCATGACATGACGGTTAGGTTCTGGCCTTTTTGTCATCCCGAACTTGTTTCGGGATCTCAGTTTTGGGTTTTAGGCCCTTAGGGAATTGATATCGACAAAAGATTGTCGATAAGCCTAAGCGGCAATGCCAATGATTTCAAAAATGTTTTGCATCTCTCTTTGGATGTTCTCATAATGGATATCAATTTCGGATCGATTACTTGGCTTT
>CAZFDM010000276.1:0-11770 GCA_964517975.1 uncultured Syntrophaceae bacterium | reverse complement strand
ATCTCTTCAGCATAGGTAAGTTGGATACTCCAATCGACCTCTGGATAAAGGGCACGAAATTTATCCTCTCCCACCCCCCAGTTTTTGGTTAATTTGGAAGATCTATTTCCTTCCTCTCGGTTGATGAGATCGACTGAGGCCTGATCAATAGCGACTGGATCTTCCGAAGAGAGAATACCAATATCATTGACAATTGGGGTATCCGAATATCCATAGCAATCACAAGCAGGAGAGATATTGGTAAGAAAATTGAGATAAAGAACCTTCCCCTTTTTCTTTTGTATTGCTCCATAGGCGTGTTCCGCAATTTTCTTTTGAAAGAGAGTCACGGATTCATTCCATTGAATTTGGATAGCGCTATGAGGGCAGGTGAGAATGCATTCTCCACAACCAATACATTTCTTGGGATCGATCACAGCAACCTTTGCTCCACCCCCCGTTCCTGTTTCAGGGGATTCCATGGAGATGGCCTCTTGGGGACACCAAGGGAGACAGAGTTCGCAACCTTTACACTCCTTCTTTTTTACCCGAGGAGAGATGTTGGAATGCTGACTTAACTTCCCTTCTCTACTGGAACATCCCATCCCAAGATTCTTTAGGGTCCCCCCAAACCCTGAGAGTTCATGCCCTTTAAAATGGGTGACGCAGATTAGAGCATCTGCCATATAGATATCTCGTGCAATCGAAACGGTTTTAAAAATAGGGAGGTCAATCCGAACCTTGACCGAGCTATTCCCCCTTAGCCCATCAGCGATAAGAATAGGGGCATCCACCACCGAGAAAGAAAAACCATTCTGATAGGCGGTGGTAAGGTGGGAGATGGCTTCTGAACGTGTTCCGATGTAAAGGGTATTCGTATCAGTAAGAAAGGGCTTCCCTTTACATTGCTTGACCCGGTCTACAATTCTTCTTAAAAAGATGGGTCTAACATAGGCGGTATTCCCTTTTTCGCCAAAATGAAGTTTGATCGCGACCAGATCCTTCTCCCTGACTTTTCCCTTCAGGTCCACACAATCCAACAAGACATCTAACTTATCCAGAAGAGGTTTTCCGGAAACGACCTTCAGATCCGAAAAGAAAACCTTGTTTTTTTTCATAGGGTCCTCCTGGGTTAAGATTCTATGCCAACCCTCCCTTGGGTGTCAACTTAAAGGCTACCCTGAAAGGTAATCACTCACTGAAGCGTAGGAATATATATTGTCCTGAGAAGGATGCCTCCGAAAATCTTAGAACGCGGATCAAATTGATATCTCTTTGTGTAGGGCTAACATCGATAATAATAATTGGGTTATTAAGTAATAGGGTAAGAAGTCTCACGTTTAGGGGGCAATTTAAGGTTACCGCTCTAAGATTTTCTCCGACATCCCTCTCAGGCCCTTCCCACGAGTGAGTGAGGTTTTACCCTGAAAGCAAAATTTGACTTTCCATTATAAGAAAAGTAGTTTAAAATATATCCGATCATTTTGGAAGATTTGGCAAAAAAGGAGGAACAATGAAACGATTTGAACCTAACCACATCCGAAACATAGGAACCTTTGGACATGGAGGAGAAGGGAAGACCTCCCTATGTGAAGCCATTCTCTTCGATACAGGGGAGAATAATCGCCTTGGAAGAGTTGATGATGGGTCTTCCATTATGGATTTTGAGCCTGAAGAAATCAATCGAAAAATTAGCATCAGCGCCTCACTGTCCCACTTCGAATGGGATAAACATCAATTCCACATCATTGACACGCCTGGATATGCAAACTTCATTGCTGAGGCCAAGGCGGCCATGAGGGTCGTAGATGGAGCCATTATGGTGATTGGAGGGAATTCAGAGGTGAAGGTCCAGACCGAAACAGTTTGGGGTTATGCCAATGAGTTTAAAGTTCCCAGGATTCTTTTTGTCACCAAGATGGATATGGAACGAGCAGACTTCCTGAAAGTGGTCGAAGAGGTAAAGAAGACGTTTTCTTCTCCAACCGCTATCCCCGTCCAACTTCCTATTGGAGTGGAAGGGGATTTCAGAGGGGTCGTGGATTTAATTCAACGAAAGGGACTTTTCTTTCGCGAGGATGGAAGCGGGCAGTTCGAGGTTAAAGAGATCCCCCCTGAGATGAAAGATCAGGTGGAAAGATTCCGTGAGAAGTTGGTCGAGGCCGTGGTGGAGATGGATGATAAACTGATGGAAAAGTATCTGGAATCCGGTGAGATCTCTGATGAAGAGCTGATTCAATGTCTTCGAAGGGGAACGATGGAAGGAAGACTGGCTCCTGCCCTCTGTGGTTCATCCATTCGGAACATAGGGATTCAACCCCTTCTCAACGTAATCATCTCCTGTTTCCCCTCACCCTTGGAGCGAGGCCCTGTTCAAGGAGTAAATCCCAAGACAGGCGAGATTGAGTTGCGGGAGCCCAAAGAAGATGGTCCGCTTTCCGCCTTTGTATTTAAAACAATCGCAGATCCCTTTGCGGGTAAACTGAACCTTTTCAGGGTCTATTCTGGAAGCATTAGCGCAGACTCTGTCGTTTACAATTCCAAGAAGGATGTGAAGGAGAGGATTGGCCAAATCTTTTTAATGGAGGGGAAGAAACAGAAACCCGTTGGGTTTGCTACCGTAGGCGATATCGTGGCTGTCGCCAAACTAAAAGAGACCACTACTGGCGACACCTTCTCTGATGAGAAGAGACCGATCGTTTTCGAAGAGACTAAACTCCCTCTTCCTGTCATCTCCTATGCCCTCACCCCCAAAACCAAAGGAGACGAGGAAAAGATTACTGCCGCCTTGGCACGCATCCATGAGGAGGATCCCACCATGACCGTGGGCAGGGATGAACAGACCGGAGAAATCCTCCTGTCAGGGGTCGGCCAGACCCATGTGGAGGTCATCATTGAAAAGTTGAAGAGGAAGTTTGGAGTGGAGGTAAACCTCAGTACCCCAAAGGTCCCCTATAAAGAGACAATCCGTGGATCTAAACAGGGGGTGATTTATCGGCATAAAAAACAGACAGGTGGTCGAGGCCAATTTGCAGAAGTTCATTTCGATATATCCCCCCTTCCCAGAGGGGCAGGGTTTGAATTCGAGAATGCCCTCGTTGGGATGAACGTCCCCAGGAACTTTGTCCCCGCGGTAGAAAAGGGAATAGTGGAGGCGATGCAAAGTGGGGTTCTGGCGGGTTACCCTGTAGTTGATGTGAAGGTAAGATTCTATGATGGAAAGTCGCATGAAGTCGATTCTTCAGAAATGGCCTTCAAGATTGCAGCGATTATGTGTTTTAAGAAAGGCATCCAGGAAGCCAATCCAGTGCTTCTTGAACCGATTATGCGAGTGGTGGTGACCGCACCTGATGAGAACATCGGTGATGTGATCGGAGACCTGAACAGTCGTCGTGGAAGGGTTTTGAGGGTCGATGCTAAGGGAAATTACCAAGTGATTGAGGCCAATGTGCCTATGGCAGAGATGCTAAAATATGCTCCAGACCTTAACTCCAAAACTGGGGGCAGGGGAACCTTCACGATGGAATTTTCCCATTACGAAGAAGTCCCTGCCCAACTGGCGGAAAAGGTGATTGCCCAGGCCAAGAAAGAAAAAGAGAGCGAGAAGTAAATAGGTGATAGGTGAAAGGTGAGAGGAAATGGTATTTTGTGGACAAATCACGAATCACGAACCACGAATCACGAACCACGAGATATGAGGGCTGTTATTCAGAGGGTGAAATCGGCTGAGGTATGGGTGGATGGCCGACTTACAGGAAAGATTGGGAAAGGACTTCTAATTTTTATTGGTGTTGCCAAAGGGGATGGTGAAGATGACCTCAACTACCTTGCTTCAAAAATTCCCAATCTCAGAATCTTTGAGGATGAGTCTGAAAAGTTCAATCTCTCCTTGAAAGAGATAGGTGGAGAGTTGTTAGTCGTCTCTCAGTTCACGCTTTATGGCGATTTGAGAAAAGGTAGAAGGCCATCTTTCACAGAGGCAGAAGAGCCATCCATAGCCAAAGCCTTATATGAAAGGTTTATTTCAGAATTAAAAAGTCAAGGCATTCCTATCCAGACAGGAGAATTTCAGGCAAAAATGGAAGTCCACCTTGTCAATGATGGCCCGGTAACGCTTCTGTTGGATAGTAAAAAGTAGGGACATATAACCACCCATGACCAAAAAAAATCCAAAACGACAAACTGGGTCCAATGAATTATGGAGAGCAAGCAGATACATTATGATCCCTATTTTGATTATTTTTCTTGGGTTCTTAAGTTCGCACTGCGAGGCCCAGGATCCAATCAAGGGAAAGGAGAAAGGGATGAAAGAGATTAGAGAGCCCGTTTATGCAGGGTCGTGGTATCCAGGTAACCCTGAAACGCTTTCCCGAGAAGTGAAGAGATATTTAGAGAACGTAACGATTGAGAAATTGGAGGGGGAGATCGTTGCTCTCATCTCTCCCCATGCGGGATACATCTATTCAGGGCAGGTGGCGGCCTATTCCTATAAACTTCTTGAAGGGAAACACTTTGAAACAGTCATAGTAGTGGCTCCGAGCCATCATGCCCTTTTTAAAGGAGCCTCTATTTACGATAGGGGTGGGTTTCGGACACCTCTTGGCATAGTTCCAATCGATACTGAAATTTCCAAAAAGATGATGGAGGGCCGAAAGGAATTTCAATTTATTCCTGAGGCTCATGCCAAGGAACATTCGTTGGAGATTCAACTTCCATTTCTTCAAATGGTTTTAAAGTCTTTTAAACTTGTTCCCATTGTCATGGAACCCTATTGGAGTTGGGAGACTTGCCAAAAACTTGCCTCTTCAATGGCTGAGGCCATTGAGGGGAAGAAGGCCTTATTGGTGGCCAGTTCAGACCTTTCTCACTTCCATTCCTATGAGAAGGCCGTTTCACTGGATAGGGTTGTTTTAAATCATATTGAGCGATTCGATCCTGGGGGATTGAATCGAGATTTAAAGGAGGGTCGTGGTGAAGCCTGTGGGGGTGGCCCAATCATTTCTGTCATGCTGGCCTCAAAAATGTTAGGGGCCAATAAGGGAAGGGTACTTAAATATCTCAATTCAGGAGATGTGACAGGGGAGAGGGGGCGCGTGGTAGGTTACGGAGCAGGTGTCTTTTATAAGGTTTCTGGAGGTGTAGAAAAGATGAAAGAAGGAAAGAAGGTCGGGGTTGATTTAGGTTTAAATGATGAGGAAAAAAGGATCTTACACCATATTGCAAAGACAGTCATTGAGAATAAGGCAAAGGGCAAGGCCATTCCAGAGTTTAAGGTTGATTCCATTAAACTCAAAGAGAATCGAGGGGCCTTTGTGTCCCTCCATAAGAGAGGGGAATTGAGGGGATGCATTGGATATATCGAAGGTCAGGGTCCACTTCATAAGACAATTGAGAAGATGGCTGAAGCGGCTGCCTTTCAAGACCCCAGGTTTCCACCCGTAACGGAAAAAGAGATTCCAGAACTGGATATTGAGATCTCTGTCTTGACTCCTCTGAAAAAGATTACGGATATCAATGAGATTGAGGTGGGAAAGCATGGAATCTACATCAAGAAAGGATGGTATTCAGGCCTCCTGCTTCCTCAAGTGGCCACAGAATATGGGTGGGACCGAAAGACCTTCTTGGAGCATACTTGCCAGAAGGCAGGCCTACCCTCTAATGCCTGGAAAGATAAAGATACAGAGATTTATATCTTCTCTGCAGATATCTTTTAATCCATCCTGATTCCATAGCCGGATGATGATGTTTTCCTGTTCGTCAAACCCACCTTCGTCAAAACGATTTGTGAATGCTCGGAGATTTTTTGGCAGGTGGACCAGGATAAAGATAAACTTTCTCTGACCAATGATGAGGATTCTTATCCAAATTAAAACGTTTCTTTCAAGGTTCCTTTCTCCTCAGAGAATATTTATTCTCAGCTTTTCTGCCATGATTCTTATTGGGACCTTCCTTCTTTGGTCCCCTTTTTCTGGAACCCATCGTCCCCTTCGATTTGTGGATGCCCTTTTTACCTCTACCTCTGCGGTCTGTGTTACTGGACTGGTTGTGGTCGATATAGGGAAGGATCTTTCACCTGTAGGCCAGGTAATCACTATGTTTTTAATCCAGATCGGAGGCTTAGGAATTATTACCTTTTCAACCATCTTTTTTGTCCTAATGGGGAAAGGAATTTCCTTTAAAGAAAGGGAGATTGTCCGATCCTCCTTTCTTCATACCCCCAGAAGAGATTTTGTGACCATCCTGAAATCCATCCTTTGGTTTTCTTTCGGTTTCGAATCCCTTGGGACGATTATTTTATTTTTTCGTTTCTCTCGGGATTATTCTTTAGGCGGTGCCTTTTACAAAGCCCTCTTCCATTCTATTTCAGCATTCAATAATGCTGGGTTTTCACTTTTCTCAGACAGTTTTGTAAGATATCAGTCAGATCTGATCATCAATCTCATCGTGATGGGGTTAATCGTCTTCGGGGGGTTAGGGTTCATTGTCCAGTACGAAGTCCTTTCTTACCTCAGAGGTATCCAGAAGAAATTATCGATTCATACAAAAATGGTGATCATCACGACGGCCATCCTTATTATTTCAGGATCAATCCTCTTCTATCTTTTTGAAAGAGATCACATGATGAAAGATGTTCCAGTTCTGACTAAAATCTTGGTCTCTCTATTTCAATCGATTACTCCTCGGACGGCTGGTTTTAATACAATTGATATTAGCGCCTTGACAAACGCTACGGTTCTTCTCCTCCTTATTCTCATGTTCATCGGGGCCTCTCCTGGTTCAACAGGTGGGGGGGTGAAAACAACAAGTGCTGCCCTTCTCCTTTTGATGATCTGGAACAGGTTGAAGGGAAATGAGGAGGTGAACGTCTTTCATCGAACCATTCCAAGAGAGAATATCAGTCGAACCATTTCGATTATCTTTGCTTCGGCCTTCACTGTCTCTATCATTACATCGATTCTCCTGATCAGTGGGACGGGTGGCCTTCCACCCGAAGGAAGCCGTCACTTCTTTGTAGAATATCTTTTTGAAACGGTCTCAGCCTTCGGGACGGTAGGGCTTTCCATGGGCGTGACACCCACATTGAGTGATACACAAAAACTGGCCATTATAGCCATGATGTTTGCTGGAAGGGTTGGCCCACTGACCCTCGCATTCTCGCTCTCACGGGCCAGTGGGAAGAGAGGCTTCACCTATGCAGAGGAAGGGGTCATGGTTGGGTAAGGAGGAGGAAATTTGATGAAGCGGGTGGTTGTCATCGGATTGGGGATTTTTGGGTTCAATATTGCCAAGGACCTTTATGAGAAGGGGTTTGAAGTGATTGCCATAGATAAAAATAAGGAAATGGTCCAAAAGATCAGAGATTTTTCAACGAAGGCTGTGCTTGCTGATGGTACAGATAAAGAGGTGATGGAATCGATTGGCATTCAAGAGGATGATATCGTCATCATCTCCTTTGGGGAGGATTTAGCGGCAGCGACTTTGATTACCCTTCACCTCAAGGAGATGAAAGTAAAAAGGATTATTGTCAAAGTGCCCGATGAAGACCATAAACGAGTCTTAGAGAGGGTTGGGGCGACGGAGGTAGTCATTCCTGAGAAGGAGGTGGCAGATAAAGTGGCAAAAAGTCTGATCTCCCCAAATGTTCTTGATTATCTTCCTCTATCTGAAAATTATACTATTTGCGAACTGGTTCCTCCCCAACATTTCATAGGGAAGACAATCGGCCAGCTCCATCTGAGAAGTCATTATCATATTGAGGTGATTGCCATCCGGGAAGTTCTTCCAGAGCGAATCCAGATGATTCCAAAGGCTGAATTTGTGATTAAGGATAGTGATATCTTAATCGTAGTAGGAAAAGAAGAAGACATTCAAAAGATCCGATAGGGAGGTCAAGGGGTAGCAGAGAGATGAAAATTGTTATTATTGGGGCTGGAGAGGTCGGATTCTATTTGGCCAAGAGGCTTTCTTCTGAGAAACATAATTTGGTCCTCATCGACATCGATCCTGAAAAATGTGCCCATGTTCAAGAGGCACTCGATGTCGCTGTGGTTCAAGGAAACGCATCAAGCCAGAACGTTTTGAAAGAAGCAGGGCTTGAGTCCTCTGACCTATTGATTGCTGCCTCAGGGGTGGATGAGGTTAATATCCTTGCCTGCATGATGGCTTCTAAGATGGGGGTGAGGCGAAGGATTGCCCGAGTTAGAAACCCTGAATATTATCAACCCTCCTCTATTTTGAAACCTCAAGAAATGGGAGTAGATCTTTTCATTCACCCAGAAGAAGAGGTGATCGAGGAGATCGCCCGGCTATTGATGAGGGCCTCTGCCTCTGAGGTGATAGAGTTTGAGGAAGGAAAGATTTTGCTCGTAGGGCTCAAGCTCGATCCAAATTGCCCAAATCTCAATAAGCCCTTAAAAGATATTGGAACAGAAGAAGAGAGAAGAAATTTCAGGGTCGTGGCCATGCTTAAGGGGGAGAAGACTATAATCCCTACGGGTCAAGACTATTTTAGTAAGAACGATCAGGTCTTTGTGGTGACCAAACGAGAGAACCTTCCTCAAGTGCTTTCTCTTACCGGAAAAACCGACGAAAGGCTTGAACGAATCATGATTCTCGGAGGTGGGAAGATTGGGAGGGGGTTGGCTGAAAAATTAGAGAAAAAAATTGAGGTCATTCTGGTAGAATCTAACAAAGAGAAGTCAGCTCAAATCGCCTCCAAGCTGAAAAGAACATCTGTCTATCAGGCTGATGGAACGGAAATCGATACGCTGGCACGAGAAGGCCTTCTCAATATGGATGCTTTTATAGCGGTCACATCGGATGATGAGATTAATATTCTTTCCTGCTTGCTTGCCAAGCATATTGGGGTTCATAAAACAATTGCTCTCGTAAATAAACAGACCTATCTTCCTCTTCTACCTGTCATCGGGATTGACTCTACGGTCAATGTTCGTCTGGCTACGGCCAGTGCCATCTTAAGGTTTATAAGAAGAGGAGCCATTCTTTCCGCAACGACTCTTCATGGGATTGATGCTGAGGCAATCGAATTTGAGATCACCGAATCAAACAAATTGGTCGGGAAACCTTTAAAGGATCTTAACCTTCCTAAGGGGGCTCTCATCGCTGCCATTGTTAGGGGAAATGAGGTTATCATCCCTTATGGGAAGAGTTCTATTAAGCCTGGGGATAAGGCCATTGTTGTGGTGCTTCACCAGGCGATCTCATCGATTGAAAAAAAATTTTCATAAAGAGGGAATTTTGAAACTATCCAATATCCTATACCTCCTATCCAGCCTATGGCTCCTCCTCAGCGGTTTTTTCCTTCTACCTCTTGGTTTTTCCATCTCTGAAAGGGATGGACTTCATCTTCTCTACCTCTTTCAAATGATTGGGATGGCGATGTTAAGCCTCCTCCTCCGTTTTTTGACCCAAAGACCTATTGAGTTCCAGATTCGCGAGGCCTTTTTGACTGTCACACTGTGTTGGGTGACCTTCTCTTTCTTCGGTGCTCTTCCTTTCATGATTTCTGGTTATATCCCAAAATTAACCGATGCCTTTTTTGAAACCATGTCAGGATTTACAACCACAGGAGCAACAATCCTTACAAATATCGAGGCGCTTCCCAAAAGCCTTCTTCTCTGGCGAGGGATGACCCAATGGTTAGGAGGAATGGGAGTGATTGCCCTGGCTGTAGCTGTGCTTCCCTTTTTAGGGGTGGGGGGTGTTCAGCTTTTCAAAGCAGAAGTGCCGGGACCCATTAAAGATAAACTCTCGCCACGGATTAGTGAGACCGCTAAGATCCTCTGGGGGGTTTACATCCTTTTTACTTTGATAGAGATTCTGCTGTTAAAAATAGGAGGCCTTTCCCTCTTTGAATCCCTCTGTATCACCTTTGGGACACTGGCCACTGGAGGATTTACTCCTACGAACACCAGCATTGCCGCATATTCCTCTCCCTATATTCATTATGTCATTATTCTTTTTATGTTTATGGCAGGAACCAATTTTTCATTACACTATTGGGCTCTAAGAGGAAAGGTTCGCCACTACGTTAAGAACCCAGAATTCTCCTTCTTTCTTGGAGTGATTGCAGTGGCTACAGGATTAATCCTGTTAGCGCGTCTGATGAAGGGGGACGTTTTCTCTGAAGAAGTCTTTCGAGGGACCCTCTTTCAAACGGTTTCGATTATCACCACCACGGGCTTTATCACAGAGGATTACGAAAGATGGCCTTATGTAGCCCAGATATTACTCATTGCTTTAATGATGTTTGGAGGATGCACCAGTTCTACAGGGGGTGGAATGAAGCAGATAAGGGTGATAGTGGTCTTTAAATTCATCGGTTGCGAATTGAAAAAGTTATTTCACCCCCATGGGATTTTCCCCATACGGACAGGAGAACGTACTGTTCCTGAGCCTCTGATATTAAGTATTATGGGGTTTGTCGCAACCTATATTTTAGTCTTCTTTTTAAGCGTACTGGTTTTGTCTGGGTTAGGACTTGACATCGATACTTCTGTTGGGGCTGTTGCGGCTACCCTTGGAAATGTGGGTCCAGGGATAGGAGGAGTTGGTCCTTTAGACAATTACTCCCATCTTCCAGTCCTTGGAAAATGGACTCTATCCTTTTTGATGTTGGTGGGCCGGTTAGAACTCTTTACGGTTTTAGTGATCTTCACACGTCCCTTCTGGAAGTAAGGAGACCTTTTCTTTGCGGATTTTCCCTGAGATGACTAAAGTGATTTCGCCTTTTAACCTCCTGGCCTTGACTTGCTCTATGAGCTCACTTACCCTTCCCCTGATGACCTCTTCAAAGACCTTTGTTAGTTCACGGGCGAGAACCATGTTCCGATCCCCGAGTATCTCATAGATATCGTTTAATGTTTTTAAAAGGCGATGGGGAGATTCATAGAAGATAAGGGTCTCCCGAACCCCTTCTAAACCTTTCAGTAAATCCCTCCTCTTTTTGGATTTATGGGGGAGGAAGCCTTTGAAGAGAAAGGAGTCGGTGGGAAGACCTGCTACACTGAGAGCAGTAATGAGAGCCGAGGGCCCTGGGACCGGTAGCACAGGGATTTCGTTTTCAATCGCCAGTTGGATGAGGCGAAAACCAGGGTCGGAGATTCCAGGTGTTCCTGCTTCTGAGACCAGGGCAATGTGGTTTCCTTGTTTCAATTTAGTGAGAATCCATTCTCTCTTTTTAAATTCATTCCCTTCAAAATAACTGGTGAGTGGAGTTTTGATCCCGAAGTGTTGGAGGAGGAGACCTGTGCGGCGGGTATCTTCTGCTGCGATTAAATCTACCTCTTTTAGTATGCGTAGAGCCCTTAAGGTGATGTCTTCGAGGTTCCCAATAGGTGTGGAAACGATATAGAGAATCCCTCTATTCGGTTTGCTATCCAAGGCCATTTATCCTGAAACCTGCATCAATTTCGAAAATATGGAATCAAGCATATTAAAAATCAGTAGAAAATACAATATTTCGTGGTATAATGGTCATTATTTTAATGCTATAATGTTAACCTACCTTTTTGTTAGGTTAAGATTATACCATGAAATGCAGTCCAAAAGACTTAAAAATTTCTTCCTTTTTGAAGAAATTAACCCATTTTTTTTTGAGTTATATTAATTACAGAAATTCATCTAAAAATCAATTTCCGTTCCTTTCTTTCTCAACATTTGCATTTTAATCAACGCAAAAATAGATATACCATAACCGAAAAAATGCTATCATTAATTTACCCAATCTATTTAGTGCTAGGAAGGACTGAATCAATACGTCTCTTAAAAC
>CAZFDM010000275.1:0-10864 GCA_964517975.1 uncultured Syntrophaceae bacterium | reverse complement strand
TCAGCATCTTATTTTGTCCAAAAGATGAGGTCCTGAAACGAGTTAAGGATGACAAATCTTTGAAATTTCAAATATTTTTATTTAGGATTTAGAGTTTAGGGTTTAGAATTTAATCGAAAACATCAGAGGAACATTTCACTTATAAGAGTTTAAGGGAGAAAGAAGATGAGATTAAAAGATAAGGTTGCGATCGTTACAGGGGCTGCCCAGGGCCTTGGGAAGGCCTTTTCTATAACCATGGCACAAGAAGGAGCAAAAATTATGGCCACTGACATCCTCCCTCTGGAAAATACAGTCAGAGAGATTGGGGCCATTGGTGGAATAGCCAGATCGATTCAGGCCGATGTGACTTCCGAACTTGATACAAAAAAGATTGCCGAAGAGACCTTTCGAGCCTTTGGTCGAATTGACATCCTGGTAAACTGTGCGGCCATCTATTACGGTTTGGCTCGAAAACCCTTCTATGAGATTGATCCCAATGAATGGGACAGAGTCATGACAGTGAACGTTAAAGGAACTTGGCTTTGCACCAAAGCGGTCTTCCCCTATATGAAGCAACAAGGGAAAGGGAAAATCATCAATCTTTCTTCAGAAACTTTCTTCACTGGGTCCCATGGCTTCGTTCACTACGTTGCCTCAAAGGGGGCAGTGGTTGGGTTGACACGGGCCCTTGCAGTAGAATTAGGGCCTCACAATATTCACATCAATGCCATTGCACCAGGATTCACCGATACTGAAGCAAGTAGGACGATTGCCGATGTCACCAAATACGATGTCAGCCGCACACCCTTAAGACGATTGGAACAACCCAACGATCTCTTTGGAGCGGTCCTATTCTTTGCATCGGATGATAGCGATTTCATTACAGGCCAGACCCTCTTAGTCGATGGTGGAAGGGCCATGCATTAACCAATCCCTCCCCCACTGGGTTGAAACCTAAAACCATTTTAATCTAATCCTACAGAAAAGGATCTTATATGTCATCCTATAAAGGCAAATTTTTAAGGATCGACCTCTCAAAAAAAACCTATCAGGTTGAAAAAATACCTGATGAGGTAAAAAGAGATTGGATAGGGGGGAGAGGTTTTGGTATTCGTTACCTTTATGAAGAATTAAGACCTAAAATCGATCCTTTAGGTCCAGAGAATAAACTCTTCTTTTTAACAGGTGTGTTGGGTGGAACAACCGCTCAGGGATTTTCTCGATACATTGTGATGGGTAAAAGTCCCTCTACTGGGTGTGTAGGAAGATCAGTGGGAGGTGGAAATTTTGGGGCTCAGATAAAATTTGCAGGTTATGATTTCTTGATCATAGAGGGAATATCGGATCATCCGACCTATCTATATATTGATCAGGATGGAGTTAAATTTTTAGATGCCTCTACCCTTTGGGGCCTTGATACACAGGAGACTCAGGAGAGGATTAAAAAGATTCATGGAGAAGAAACGCAATGTGCCTGCATCGGACCTGCAGGAGAGAAATTGGTTCGTTTTGCAACGATCACCCATGGTCGAAGAACCGCCTCTCGATGTGGAATGGGAACAGTGATGGGGTCTAAAAGGCTTAAGGCCATCGCAATCCAGGCTAAAGAAAAGGTGATTCCTGAAAACCCCGAGGCCTTTAAGGAGGCAGTCGAAAAACAGATCTCCATCCTGAAGACCCACCCGAGAAGGGTACGAATGACAGGGTATGGAACGACCACACTGGTAGAGGTTGCAGACAGACTGGGTTGTTTTCCAACTCGTAACTTTCAGGCAGGCCGAATGGAAGGAATCGAAAAACTTATTCCCGAGGAATTTGCAAAGATCAAACTTAAAAATTTTGGGTGTTTCAGCTGTATGACTCGTTGTGGCCAGGTCCACGAAGTTAAGGAGGGCTCATTTAAAGGAGTCTATAGTGAGGGACCAGAGTATGAAACGATCTGGGCCTTTAGTGGACAAGTGGGAAATAACGATCTCGGAGCCATTGTCGCAGCAGATAGTCTTTGCGACCATCTTGGGATCGATACCATCAGTACGGGAAATGTTATTGGGTTTGTTATGGAACTCTTTGAAAAAAGAATCATCACTCAAAAAGAAGCAGATGGCCTCGATCTAAGATGGGGGAACATCCAGTCCATTTTAAGCCTGGTGGAAAAGATTGGAAAAAGGGAGGGGTTTGGGAGGCTCTTGGGAGAAGGGGTGAAGAGGGCTTCAGAAGAAATCGGCCGCGGAGCTCAAAACTATGCCATGCATGCCAAGGGGCTCGAGCTTCCTGCCTATGAACCTCGCTCCATCAAAGGTTATGGCTTAAGTTATGCGACCTCCAATATTGGAGGTAGCCATATGTATGGAAGACCGAGGCAGGAACTTTATGGGACAGCAGAACCCCGAATGGTGGATCGGCTTGCAGATGAAGGCAAGGGAGATATCATCGCGCTCGTCCAGAAACAGCAGGCGGGGGAGGAAGTGGTTATCATTTGTACCTTTGGAAATTCAGGACTCACCCCATCCCTGTTAGGTGATCTTCTTGCCTCTGCCTCTGGATATGAAGAGTTCAGAGACCCTGCCTATATTGAAAAAGTTGGTGAGCGGATTGTTTGTCTCGAGAGATGTTTCAATGTTAGAGAGGGCTTTGATCGAAAAGAGGACACGCTTCCAGGGAGGATGTTCACCGAGCCTCTTCTCAATGCTGGAGAGGCAACAGGACAGATGATTCGAAAGATGGATACCCTCTTGGATGAATATTATGAAGCCTTTGGTTATAATAAAGAAGGTATTCCCACTTCCCCAAGAATTACAGATCTTGGGCTAAAGAAATTTTTGGAGGATCATCCGTTTTGAAACCAGAATTAGAGTGCGCCCCATGTCTCCATATATGGTTATACGAACGAGCAGGCGTTTGTGCTAATCATGAGATCCGTTTTCAACTGAGTCGTTCCATCCTGAGAACTCTCTCTAAGGAATTTCGCTCAGAGGTAAACCTTGCTCTTTTGGCCAATAGAACCATTGAACCCATTGAAGAGTTCGTGCTTCAATCCTCTCAATACTATGATCCCTTTAAACTCAAGAGCAATCACCATGCGAAAGAGTTAATGCCAAAGGCCAAGACGTTTATCGACCATGGAAAAACAGAACAGGAGAGATTGGTTCGGGCCATTTGTTTAGCCTCTGCAAGCAACATCGCTCCCATTGGAGGGCCTTCCGGGAGTTTCAAATTTCAAGAGATCATAGATATCTTAGATGGGAAAAAATCTTTCCCTCTGGTGATGGGCGATGTTTTTAAAAATATAAAAAAAGCGAAACGGATTTTTTATATCACAGATAATGCTGGGGAGATTGGATTTGATGGCCTTCTAATCTCCCAACTGAAAGAGATGGGGAAGGAGATCACCCTAATCGTAAAAGAGGATCCCTTTTTTGAAGATGCAACACTAAAGGATGCTTCATTTTTCAACCTCGATCATCTCGTGGATCATCTATTTACGGTTAAAGGCCTCTTTGTTCCTAACGACATCCCTTCCCCATTAATGGAAGCCTTCTATCAGAGCGACTTGATTCTCTCCAAGGGGACAGGAAACTATGAAGCCCTCCAGGATGAAGTCAATGAGAAACCTGTGATTTATATGTTGAAGATAAAATGTAAACCCATCGCTGAAAGAGTGGGGGTTGATATAGGGACCTTTGTGGTGAAAGTTTAAGCCAAGAAAGGATTTGACCAAAAATTCTATCACGTTTGCTAACTTTTTATCTTCGTAGCCCTCATCCACCTTTGATGCCCAAAGAGGGGTGAGGATAAATTTTGGAGGTGAACCATGTATATTCGAATGACTTTTTTTAAATTAAAGACAGGCCAGATGCAGGCACTTCGTGAACTTTACAATCGAGAGGTCATCTCCGCTCACAAGGGCCATAAAGGAATTCGTTTTGTCCATCTCCTTGAGTCCTTAGATAATAAAGATGAAGGAATCTCCGTGACCGCATGGGATACGAAGGCAGATGTAGAGGCCTATGAGGGGAGTGGAGAGTATGAAAAACTGGTGGCAAAGTTCAAAGATATGTATGCTGAAGCCCCAGTACTCAAATCCTATGAGGTCACTGCCAGCTCCGAACCCATCCTACTTCGATTATTTTAATCCAAAAGGATGGAGAACCCAAAACGTTTGTCCTGCATGGATGAAATGGACCCATCTAAATATTTCTAAACAATCCATTTTTCCCTTCAAATAATCGCGTTCAAATCAGAATTGCCCTCCCATATGATTTCATGATATTATTTCCCAAAAACCTTGCTACCAACTTTAGCACGTTCAGGTTTGAGAAATGAAAATCGCTCCCCATTTCATAAAAGTCTTTTTCCAATAAAAAGAGTTTCTCAAGGAAGGATCTGAAGAATGCAAGAAATAAACTTCATCTTAAATGGCACTCCCCGAAAGGTTATTGTGGATCCTCAAAAAAGGTTATTGAAAGTGATTAGGGAAGAATTGAGACTCACTGGAACAAAAGGGGGCTGTTTGGCAGGCCACTGTGGCTCCTGCGCTGTCTTGATTGATGGCGAGGTGGTTCTTTCCTGTAGGGTTCCTATATCCAAGGTTCAAGGGAAAAAGATCACGACCATTGAGGGGATTGGCACCCTAAAAAATCCTCATCCCTTACAATTGGCCTTTGCAAAAACAGGGGCCATCCAGTGCGGGTTTTGTACACCTGGGATGATCGTTCGAGCCAAATCCCTCCTGGACAAAAACGTCAATCCCTCAAGGGACGAAATAAAGAAGGCCCTTCAACCCCACCTCTGTCGGTGTACAGGTTATCAAAAGATTTTTGAGGCCATTGAGCTGGCGGCCTCATTTCTTCGAGGGGAGACAAAATCCATCGAATTAAAATTAACCGGTAAGGAAACGATCGGTCAACCTGTTACTCGACCCGATGCGCTTGAAAAGGCAACAGGAACAACCCTCTATGCTGCAGATTTGACGGTGGAGGGATGTACTTATATCAAAGTCCTGAGAAGTCCACATCATCATGCCAAGATCCTCCATATTGAAAAGAATGAGGCAGAGGCAATGGCTGGAGTCCTCGCCGTTCTTACAGCCGAAGATGTGAAAGGGACAAATGTCCTAAAGATTGCAGGAGATGACCAACCCCTTCTGTGCAAGGATAAGGTTCGGTTCATCGGTGACCCTGTGGCTGCAGTGGTAGCCGTCTCTGAAGAAATCGCCTCTTACGCCGTTGAAAAGATAGATGTAATCTATGAACCCTTAGAGCCTCTCCTTACCCCAGAGGAGGCATTGAAGGAAGGTAGTATAAGAGTTCATGAGGATAGGCCCAACCTCTTTTTTGAACAGTCCATTATTCAGGGAGATGCAAAGAAGGGTCTATTAGAGTCTGAAGTCGTGGTTGAAAAAACATATTCAACCCAAACCGTTGAACATGCCTATCTCGAGAATGATGCTGGTGTGGCTTATATGGACCACAATGGACAATTGATCATTATGTGCGGAAGTCAAAACATCCATGGTCAGCGTAAGGCTATTGCTGAAGCACTTGGTCTCAGTCTGGACAAAGTCCGTGTCATTCAAACCCCTACAGGGGGGGCCTTTGGAGGGAAATTAGATGTCTCGGTAGGCGGAATTTTGGGCCTAGCTGCCTTAAAGTTGAAAAGACCAGTTAAACTTGTCTACACAAGAAGTGAAACCTTTGCATCAACCCCTAAACGTCATCCCTTCTTGATGAGGGTGAGAGTGGGAGCTAAAAAAGACGGGACATTGATGGCATTGGAGTTCGATCTCACAGCAGATGGTGGGGCCTATAAATCTTTCAGTAATAGTGTGGTTCAAAGAGCTCTGATTCATTCACAAGGACCCTATCGATTTCCAAATGCCAAGGTATACGGAAAGGCTGTCTATACCAATACTGCCTTCAAGGGAGCCATGAGAGGATTTGGTGTACCACAGATTGCCTTTGCAATTGAGTCTATCCTCGATGAGTTGGCCAATGAATTAAGAATGGATCCCTTAGTCCTGAGGATGAAAAATGGTTTTGTTGAAGGAGATAAAACTATTTGTGGCCAACGATTAGATCACCCTATTGGATTCCAGCAATGCATGGAGACGCTAAGACCTCTTTACGCAAAAGCGCTCAAAGAGGCAAAGGAAAAAACCACTCATGAAATCAAAAGAGGAGTGGGTTTAGCAGGGGTATGGTTTGGCCCAGGCCGGAGTGCTCCAGATCAGTCTGAGGCATGGGCAGAATTACTTCCAGATGATACATTGCAGGTTTGGATCGGGGCTTCGGATATGGGTCAAGGTGCAGAGACGATGTTCTGGCAGATTGCTTCGGAGACCATGGGATTTCCTCTGGAGAAGGTAAAAGTCCTTACCACCGATACGGAGTTTACACCGGATGGAAACTTCACCGCCGGAAGCCGGCAAACCTATGTTTCTGGTAGGGCGGTCCAAATGGCAGTAGACGAGTTGAAAAAGGCTATGGAGGAAAATGGAGTAAAGACCTATAGCGAAATGAAGGCAAAGGGATTACCGACTCTTTATAAAGCAGTCAATAAACCCATCACCTCAAGGCCTGATCCTAAGACTGGGCAGGGTACCCCATGGGAAACCTACTCTTTTGGAATCCAGATGGCTGAAGTGACGGTCGAAATTAAGACAGGAAAGGTGGAGGTACTTAAAATTACCTCTGTCCATGATTTTGGCACTATCATCAATACTCAAAATGTAGAAGGCCAACTTCATGGAGGAATCTCGATGGGGCTGGGTTACGCACTCATGGAGGAGTTCATCTATCCAGAGACCGATAGTTCTGCCAAACTCAGGATACCGAGAGCAACCGATATGCCTGAGATGGAAGTCATGACCGTAAATGTCCCCAGAAAGAAAGGACCCTTTGGTGCCTCGGGAATGGCGGAGTATGCAGATGTTCCCACGGCACCAGCCATTGCAAATGCGATTTATAATGCCTGTGGGGTGCGAATTAGAGATCTACCCATCACACCTGAGAAAGTAAAAAAGGTTATTCAGGAAAGTTCCCTTTAAAATAAATAAGTAAGGCAATCACGCCTTTTGAAGCTTGGGTGTCTATTGTTTTAAAAGCATATTGGCAATGATTAAATGCTGGATCTCAGAGGTTCCTTCATAAACCCTCATGGAACGGATCTCACGGTAAAGCCTCTCTACCCGATAGCCTTTCATGACTCCATATCCCCCATGAATCTGGAGGGCCTGATCAATGATGCGTTGAGCAGCCTCTGTAGCATAGAGTTTGGCCATGGAAGATTCCATCGTGATTCTCTCTGCTCCATGGTCATGGAGATAACCTGTACGATAAACCAGGGCCCGAGCTGCTGTTAATTCGGTAGCCATATCAGCCAATTTAAACTGGATGGCTTGAAATTCAGAAATCCTTTTGCCAAATTGGGTACGGCTTCGTGCATAAAGGATCGCTTCATCGAGTGCTGCCTGGGCCATCCCAACCGCGCCTGCCCCTACGGTTGAACGAAAAAAATCAAGATTTTTCAAAGCAATCCTAAACCCCCCGTTTAGTTCTCCAATTAAGTTACTTTTTGGAACCTTACAATTTTCAAAGACAGGAGCACCAATGGGATGGGCTGAAACAAGGTTTAATCTCTTTCCCGGATCAAATCCCTGATAACCCTTTTCAACAATCAAAGCGGAGATGCCTTTGGTTCCCTTCTCCTTTTCCGTTTTAACCATCACCATATAGATATCCGCATCCGGAGCAAGCGAGATGAAAATCTTCTGACCTGTGACCATGAAATGATCGCCTTCAAGAGTGGCTGAGGTCTCAATCGAAGAGACATCTGATCCAGCATGGGGTTCCGTCAAAGCAAATGTGAAAATCTTTTCTCCGCTGGCGATCCATGGGCAGTACTTTACCTTCTGTTCCTTGCTCCCTGCAAAGATGATAGGATAACTCCCAAGGCCCTGCATGACAAAGATCAATTCTGCATGGGGGCAAAATCGGGCCAGTTGCTCCCTCACAAGACAAACAGAAACGAGGGAGGGCATCTCCGTTGAATTTCCATACTCCTTTGTGACAAGCAGTTTGAAAAGGCCTGCCTTTGCAAGAAAACTCACAACCTCTTTGGAAAGAATATTCGTTTCTCCCAAGGACTCCTCAATGGGTTTAAGCCTTTCCTTGCAGAGTTCAATTACTCTCTTCTTGAGCTCTCTCTGTTCTTCATTAAAAAGGAATTCCATACCTTCTCTTCTTAAGGGAGATGGTTTTACCTACCTCTTTTTCCATCTGACACGGTTTGGATCCTTTAATGCCAATTCTAAAATCCCACCTTCCCCATACTTGTTCAGTTTTACTCCTCCCGACAGCCTTGGAAAGGCCTTCATCAGACATAACTCATCGGGAAGTTTATTCTTTGAGATTTTCTCCGAAAGGAACTCACGGATCTCCTCCAAGGTAATATTCGCACCCTCTTTTGGAATAACACAGGCGCAGACCGATTCCCCCAGGACGGGATTAGGAGTGCCCACAACAACAGCTTCCGATATCTTAGGATGTTTCTGCAGTTCCTCCTCAACATCATGAGGAATAATTTTTAATCCCCCCCGGTTGATTTGATCCTTTAGGCGACCCACAATGGTGATATAGCCATCTTCATCCATCGATGCAAGATCGCCAATATGAAGCCATCCCTCCTGATCAAAATGTCGGTTTGTCTCTTCAGGGTTATTCCAATATTCCTTAATGACATTCCACCCTTTAACGACCAACTCTCCTATTGTCCCTCTTGAAACTTCTAATCCTGTCTCCGGATCAACCACTTTGATCATTTCCTCATCATGGGGTCTTCCCGCAGTATAGAGCCTTTTTTCACGTGGGGAATCAGGATAGCTGATGGTTCCTGGTCCGGTCTCTGAGCTTCCCCAGAAGTTACAGAACCAAAACTTATATTCCTCTTCAATCTTCTCCATTAATTGGGGAGGAGGGATATAGCCTGAAATCAGTCCTTTTCGTAAAGAGGAAAGATCATATTTTTTAAAGTGTGGATGGTTCATCTCCATGATATAGTGGGTCGGGGCTGCGGGGTGAATAGTAATCTTCTCTTTTTCGATCAAGCTTAGGGCCTCCTCTGTATCCCACCGTTCCATCAATACCATGGTGGCTTGAACAGAAGGACATTGCATTAGGATACAGTTGAATGCATAGGAATGGTAAAGTGGAAGGGCTGCAAGAAATATATCGTCGGATGTAGTTTCAAGAGCTTCTGCATAAACAAACCCCGAACGAATGGCCTGATAGTGGGTATAAGGTGCACCTTTTGGAATTCCGGTAGCCCCCGACGTATAGATGATTTTAATAAAATCCCTTTGAGGATCAATGGTTATGTGGGGAAGGGATTTCCCTTTCCCATGTTTAAGGAGCTCGTCAAAGTTGAGGGAATTTTTACCCCCGACCGAGATGATATATTCAAGTGGACTTCCTTCTCTCGCTTTTTCTACCATCCTCCTATAATCAAACCCCTCAAACTGATCACGAATCAGAATCCCCTTTGCCCCTGAATTTTTTAATATGAAACCGACTTCCTTTTCTCGATAGATGGGATTGCACCAGGTGGTAATGATCCCAAGCTTTGCAAGACCATAAAAGGCGATGACCAATTCCGGTGAATTAGGAAGGTCAACCACGACCCGATCCCCCTGTTTCAGCCCCAATCCAGATAATCCTGAAGCAAAGGAATTAACCTGTTGATGGAGTTGTTCATAGGTCATCCTTTCCCCTTTATAAACGAGTGCCACCTTTTGAGGGGAAAGTTGGGTGGAACGGTCCAGGATTTGACCTGCGGAAAGGTGAGCAACCTCTTTAAAAGCAGTAAATTTTTTAGATTCTTTAGGGTAAACAACCATCCTTCTTTCTTCCCCTTAAATAGACTACTCCGTTCCTTCTTACCATGGAGGTGCAAGAAGTACAGGGCCCACAGCATGTTCAAGTGGATATACCAAAACTTGTTTCCCATTTTGCCACTGACGCCAGCCCTCCTTCAAAATAGCCTTGTTCTCTTTATCGAACTTTATTGGACCTCTAATGGTCACCAAATCCGTGGTGGCAATGGCGTCTCGAATTTTATCCCTATCCAATATCCCTGCCCTTTTAATCGCATCCGCTAATATCTGGACAGCAAAATAACCAGCCCCTACAGGTAATCCAATAAATTTTGCCTTAGGATTCTCTGCGTAATAATCCTCAACCATTTTCTTATTTCCAGGATACTTATAGGCCTCATCCCATGTCCCACAGGATAGGATGTAATTGGCATCCTGGCCTAAAGCGTCCCAGTACCCACCGAGGTCAGGGCCTCTCTGAGAAAAATGAAGTTTTGGACGCCAGCCAAGTTCTTTCATCTGTTTGGGAACGGTTAAACTCTGTGGCGGAATGTAGGTCGTATAGACAATCTCAGCACCTGCTTTCCGAGCAGCCAATATCAAGGAGGAGAAATCAGTTGTAGAGGGAGAGTATTTCTCATAGGAAACGACTTCAATGCCGTGTTTAGGGCAAAGGGCTCGAACTGCAGCACCCGTTTCAATCCCCCAATCATCCTTCAATTCCCAATAGGCAAGTTTGGTTGGCCTTTTCTCTTTGGGAATGGATTCCACCACACCGATCATGGATTCGGTGTCCATATAGCCATTATCCCAAGCCCTAAAAGTATATTTATAACCTTGCTTAAAGGGGGCATCCACTGCAATGGTCACCCCTATCCAAGGAACCTTGTTTTTTTCAGCAGTGGCTAACTGAGCCACATTCATCCCACTCCCGAAACCTCCAAGGAAGGCCCATATTTTGTCCACTGTAGAGAGCTTTTCCATTCGGCTCACGGTCTTCGTGGTGTCCGATTC
>CAZFDM010000274.1:0-18289 GCA_964517975.1 uncultured Syntrophaceae bacterium | reverse complement strand
TTTTAATTGCCTTAACTGCCACTAAAACTGGGAATAAAGATAAAGTCCGTTTCGTCAAGAAATTCCTCCCAACCCTCTAGTTTTGTGAACGCCTATTCTGTTAAAATTTTGGTTCCGTCCGCATCAAACTATTAATTTCGTTCGACCCTCCCTAAATTTACTTTTCCCAACCTACCAACCTTGCAACCCTTTCAACCTATCTCACCCTTCCGTCTTTTAACCCTCTCTCAGTCAAGGAGGTGTTTTCAGCGATCAGATGGCTTCGACTACAACGGCAATCCCCACTCCTCCACCCCCACAGAGCATCTGGATGCCTGCTTTTCCTCGCGTGCGTTTAAGATGGTGAACCATCTCTCCGAAGAATATGGCACCAGTGGCGCCTATCGGATGCCCCAGTGCAATGGCACCACCAGTTGGATTGACTCTTGGATCAAATCGGCCATAACCCAATTCATCTGCATACTGTAGAAGCGGAGAGGCAAATGCCTCATTGGGCTCAATGATATCCATCTCATCGATGGTCTTACCAGCCCTTTTGAGGGCTTTTTGGGCGGCTGGGATAGGTGCAAGGAGCATGGGCACGGGCTCACCTCCTGCTACCGCAAAAGCAACGATTCTACAGATAGGCTCAAGTCCCAATGCTTCGGCTTTGGCTCCGCTCATGAGTAGAACCGCTCCAGCTCCATCCACAATTTGCGAAGAACTCCCCGGACTAACCAACCCATTTTCCTTAAATGGCGTAGGAAGTGCCATCAGATCTTGAAGATAAGCGTCTGGATCTTCTACTGCCTTTGGTCTTAGGACCTCATCCTTTTCAACTTTCCGTGTCACGCCCTCATAGGTAAACTCGAATGGAATAATATGATCCGAAAACCATCCCTTCCGTTCTGCCTCCACCGCTTTCTGCATGCTCCACATGCCGAAGCGCTCCAGATCCTCACGGGTGTGTCCCTGGTGGGCTGAGATCATTTCGGCGCAGACTCCCTGAGGCACGTTCATGCCAATCTCTGCCAGGCGAGAGGACATCCGTACTGGAAAGTTTGCCTGAATCGCAACGTGTATATCGGACAGCATCCCGTAGTGGGACATAATCTCCACTCCTCCACAGACCATGATTTCTCCCTCTCCCACCATGATCTCGTGCGCAGCGATGGCAATTGCCTTCAGCCCACTATTGCAATACTGATTGACAGTGCAACCTGCTGCTTCTTTTGGGATTCCGGCAAGGAGAGATGCGATACGTCCAATATTGGCGCCTTGCTCTCCGATCTGGCTCAGGCATCCGATCACTACATTTTCAATCTCTGCTTCATTAAATTTGGAACAACGAGAATGAACCCTCTCCAGTAATCCTCGGAGGGTGTTGGCCATCAAATCCTGTGCAGATGCCTGGCAGAGTTGACCGCCCTTTTCCATTCCCCTCCACCCCGACTTTCCGATCGCAGATCGAACCGCATCCACGACGACTACTTCCTGCAACCTCCCCATCCAAGTTCCTCCCCCTCTTTAACTGATGTCTGAATTGAGCGGTTCTAACAATCTCTTATAAAGAGTAGGAATGATGAAAATGCTTTTAGAAGCATATCCTCTTTATTGATGAATTTCTATTGAGATTGGATTAACCTTTCATGACGCTGAATCGCCCAATTTAAATAAAGAATATTGATCACCTGAGACTCTTTTTGGAGAAATCTCTTGAAGGCTCCTTTTCTACTTGAGCAGGTTCTGAAGTTGCATGGCTAACATCATATCGCCTTTTACCTTTAACTTACCTCCCATAAAGGCGGTGACGCTATCAAGTCTGCCTTCAACCATATCAACAAAATCATTGGACGCCATCGTAATTGTGACGTTTGGCGAATCTGAAATGCCTTCGGTCACCTTAGCACCGCTCTCACCAATGGCCAAAAAGTAATTTACTGGGTCAGTCCCAGTGATCTCGAATTGGAACACACCTTTAATTCCTCCGAGCCTCCCTGGATTGGCATCCATCCTCCTCTGCATCTCTGCAAAGATCTCCTTGATCGCCATTTTGTCCCTCCTTATTTCTTATTGAATAAATTTTCTGGTGAGAATCTAACTAATCTTAAAGAAGGTGTCAATGATGAAAAAGGACGATGGCTGGTTCACTTGATCCACGATAGTCAATCCATTAAGTCCCCGTTCCTTTGCTTACCCAGCAAGGAATATAACGATAGAGGGGCGTACCTGCAAATATGTTTCTTACCTTCTTAAAGTAAATCGCCATTTACAAAACATATCCTTTGGATGAGGATCGGGTGGCGCAAAGAGACATTCCACTTGAATGCGGTCATCGATCACCTTTGCAAAGCTTTCAAATTCGCCCCGGTGCATCTCCTTACAGACGAATTCTCCCAGGCCCCTTCTAAGCCGGGCTTCTTGAGTAGCACAGCTTGGAACGGTGATTAAAACTTCATCCTCCTTCTCTTCGATCTGATACCCAATGAGAATGGTCCAGGTAAAATACCTCAGCGCTTTGACAAAACCCCTAAGGCCTTTTTCCTTGATATCAAATCGTTTGCATAGATCTTTTGCAGCCATACTGGCAACCCTTCCCCATACCTGTTCATTGATCCTTTCGGCAGTGGCTTGATCAAACCGTTCTCCTACATAGATGAACCAGAAGGCATCGATCACCCGATAATGCCAGAGTAAGAATTCAATGTAACTTTTAAGACCTGACGTATCCATCTTTTCAAAAATTTTGAGATCCATTATTTTTCTCCTTTTCTAACCTTGTAATTCTTTCAGTCAATGGTGGATGGGAATAGTAGAACCATGCATAAAGGGGATGAGGTGTTAAATTGGCCAAGTTATCTGAAGCAAGGCGTTTCAATGCAGAGCATAAGGGGTTGGTTGTTCTCATTAGACCCAATACAAAATCGTCTGCCTCGCGTTCAAATTTTCTCAAGATGGCCGACTCCATGGGTTGACCAAAATAACTTAGAAGGCTTAAGAAGACTCCAGCAAAAAACAACCCCACATAAAAAATAGGCTCAGAAAAGCCAAAGGTCTTATAAACCAATGCCCAATTTAGAAATTTTGCTACCCCATAAAAAATGGCCAAAGACAGGAGTTCAACCAGGATAATCTGTTTAAGGACATGCCTCTTCTTCCAGTGTCCGATCTCATGGCTTAATATAGCCAAAATCTCCTCCCCTGTATGAGCGTTAAGGAGTGTATCAAAAAGGACGATCCTCTTCGTTCTCCCCAACCCTGTAAAATAGGCATTGGTATGTTTGCTTCGTTTCCCTGCATCCATTCTAAATACACCCCCCATCCTTAGCCCTACCCTATCCATTAACGTTTTGATCTGCTGTTCTAACAATTCATTCTGAATGGGCTCGAATTTATTAAACAGGGGAGCGATGAGGACTGGATACAACCATAGCACCAATACTTCAAAGCCACCCATAAGCCCCCAAGCCCAAACCCACCATAAATCTTCAATGTAAACTACTAAAGTTAGGAGAAGCCATAGCAGCAGACCTCCCAGAATGATTGTTATGGCAATGCCTTTGAGCAGATCTAACACCCATATCTTAAAAGTCATCACATTGAACCCATAACGTTCCTCAACCACAAAATTTTCATAGAGGTCAAAGGGAATGCGTAGAAGGTTTCCGATGATAAAAAGGACGGCAAAAAAGATTAAACCCTCTACAATCGGCCCATATCCCCATAGAGTGATGGTCTTTACAAGCCATGGTAAGAAACCTGAAACTAAAATGGCCAGAAATACTCCTTGATGGAACAGATGGGTAACCATGGCGAAATTTTGGGAATCTATATTATAGAGAGAAATTTTTTTTAGTTTTTCAGGGTCGATGGTATCCTGAAAAATCTCTGGTAGGCTTGTTCCATGTTGCCGGAGGTAGGAAAGATTAAGTCTATGAAGATAAAATTGGACCACAGACCGTAATAAATAAACGGCGAGAAAGGTAAAAAATAATGCATTGATCTCAACCATGGAAGACTGGGGAATTATCTCCGACGGGCCTTTTTTATAGGTTTTCTTTTGCGTGAGGAAGCTTTCCTCTCTGCCCTCTCGGCCTTTTTTTCTTCGAGAAGTCTTTTCACCTCACGACGGCCAAGTTTTCGAAGTGCTACCATGACCGCCCTCTTTTTAGGGGTTGGTTTGAACTTCCCGCTCTCCCATTGATGAATGGCCCCAATTGTAACCCCAGTCAAAATGGCCAATTCCTTCTGGGTAATCCCTAAACGTCCACGAAGGCTTCGGATCAAACGGGGTGAAAACCTTGCGACCTTCACCTCCTCTGGTGCAGCCTCCAAGGGAACTTTCCTCTTTTCCAGCTCTTTCTGCTGAATGGATGTAATTCGTTGAAGGGTCAAGACTGCCTTACGAAGTTGGGAAACCGTCCCTCTAATGGAACGAAAATCTCTTCTTAATGGGATCGTAATTTTCCGCATCTCCCTCTTTGCCAACCGGACGATTTCAGACTTTATGATCGATTCTAACTTTGCCATAACCTCCTCCTTCCTCGATTTAGTCATCCAATAACGTAGGGTTCTTTAGTCAAATAGTGTATGGAGTGCTATTCAAAGATCTTTCCTGGATTCATGATCCCATTTGGATCGATAAGGTCTTTTATCTGCCTCATCAATTTAAGACTCTCCCCATGTTCTCGCCTCATAAATTTCCTCTTCCCAATTCCTATCCCATGCTCGCCTGTGGCTGTCCCATGGCATTCTAACGCAAACGCAACGATCTCCTCTCCTGTTTCCTCAACTTTCTGCCAATGGGTAGGTTCCTCTGGATTTCCTAAAATCTCCATGTGAAGATTTCCACTCCCGGCATGGCCGAATGCATAGCCTTTCAATCCCCTCCTTTCCAACACCCTCTGACTCCATTCCACCATATCAGGATACTTTGAGATCGGAACAGCAGTATCGATCACAAGAGGAGAGAGGCCTGGATGATTCACCTTTATTGCCTCGTGGACTTCATATCGAGCCTCCCAGAGACGATTTCGCTCCTCCCTTCCAATCCCAGAAATGAATCGAAGGGTTCGGTTGTCTTCGCAGATCTCTTTTACAAATTCTAATTCCTCTTTCAATCCAGAGATACTCGTTCCATGAAATTCAATGAAAAGGGTCGGCCTTTCTTCAAAGGTGAGCCTTTTAAATTGACTGACTATCCTTAGGGTGTGCGCATCCAATAACTCCAGGGCAGCCGGTGAGAGCCCTGATCTCATGATTTCGAACACTGCATTCGTTGCATCACGAATGGATTTGAATTGGACAACAACAGCCATAAACTCCTGAGGCAGGCCAACCAGACGAAGGGTCACCTCTGTGAAGACCCCAAGAGTCCCCTCTGACCCGATAAAGAGGCGTGTAAGATCGTATCCTGATGAACTCTTTATCGCATTTGTACCTACCCGAATGATCTCCCCCGAAGGAAGGACGACACTCATGTTAAGAACAAAGTCCTTGGTGGCTCCATACTTTATGGTTCGAATGCCACTGGCGTTGTTTGCAACCATCCCTCCAATGGTAGCCGCTGCTCCAGGATCTGGAGGGAAAAATAGGCCGTGGCGAGACAGATATTGATTCAACTCCTTATAGATCACCCCCGCCTCAACACGAACCTGGAGGTCTTCCTTCATGAGGTCGAGGATATGGTTCATCTGTTGAAGATTTAGTACAATACCCCCTTCCACAGGAATAGGATTTCCTTCCAAACTTGTTCCTGCACCCCATGGAGTAATTGGAATACTCTCCTCATTAGCCATTCTGAGAATCTTACTGACCTCCTCTGCAGTATGTGGCCAGACCACAATTTCTGGCCTTCGCCTTGGGTGAAAGGATTCGTCCTTGCTATGAAGATCAAGAATCGATTCACCCATAGACATCCTTTCGTCGCCAACGAGAGACTGGATATATTCTAATATCTTAGGACTAACCCTATTGTATTTCATTCAAGATTCTCAATTTAGCCCGATCTAAGATGCGAGACCCATTGCTCTTTAAGTAACCATTAACCCCTTAATCCTTTCTCCATTCTTAAAATTAATTGCTTGGCTTTTAAAATTTTATTATTCTCTTGTTTTACCCAATCCCAATGGGCATCTAATTTTCTTCGAAGAGAAGTCATATTCTCCTCCAATCTTCTTTTCGATGGGGTTCCAATCGCCGAAATTTGAGTCAATACCCATTCAGGATTCTGAACCCTTTCTATCTCTTCTTCTGTAATTGGAATCTGGATTTTCATCTCGTCAATGGCCTTCTTCAAACTTGAATAAGAAACCCGCTCCTTCTTTTCCCTCTCCGAGTATTGGACGGCTTTTTCTACCACCATCTTTGCCTTCCGGAGAGGTAAAGCGCTGTGCTGAACCATCCACTCCATCAACGCAGTGGCTCCGCTGAATCCTTCCAGAGCCCATTTCCTCATCTGGTCCTTATTCACCTGAAGCAATTTGATCACATCTGTGATCACATAAATCGTCGGCTGACATTCATCGACAAGGTCCATGACCCAATATTTTGTCCACTGAGTGTCACGATTATACCCCATAAAAAGGGCCTTTCCCAAAGAAAGAAGGCTGACCAATATTCCATGGGCCAACGAGGCCTTGGCTTTGATCACCTCCAAAGAACAGGGATTTCGCTTTTGTGGCATAATGGAACTTCCCGTGCAATGTCGATCATGGAGACGGACCATATTAAACTCGTGAGTAGATAAAAGGATTAAGGTTTGTGCGATAGTGGAAAAATGATCCATCATCACGGTGACATCATAGGCCAGTTCTGCCTCTGGCTCCCAACGCTGGGTGATTGGATCGGTTACATTCTCTGTGGGTCCATCGAACCCAAGGAGTCTCGAGGTCATCTTTCGATCCAGAGGGAAAGAGGTGCCATACCCTGCTGCACTTCCTAAGGGGCTTTTATTAAAAAGGGTAAACCAATGCATAAATCTCTGTATATCTCGCTCCAAGGCCTCTCCAAAAGAGACCAGTAAATGACCAAAGGTCGTGATCATTGCAGGTTGATGATGGGTATAGCCTCGCATCACTGTCAAACGGTGTTCTTCTGCCCGCTGGAGTAAGACTCCTATCAGAGAAAGCAGCCCCTCGATAAATCCCAGGGCTTGATCCCGAAGATAGAGCCGCATATCGAGAGCGATCTGATCATTACGGCTTCTTCCGGTATGGAGTTTCCCACCGATTTCGATTCCAATTTGCTCAATAAGAAAACTCTCAATATTGGAATGGACATCCTCTTTTTGGGGATCCAATCGAAATCTTCCACTCTGATAAAGCCTCTCGATCTTTTTTAATCCTTGGAGGATTTTTTTCCCATCCTGTTTGGAGATGATCTTCTGTTTGGAAAGCATCAGGACATGGGCCCGATTTCCCCATAGATCATACGGAATTAGCCGTTCATCACATGGAGGGATTGTCTTTAGGTCTCTTCCAGAAAGAAAATCGATCATCGCCTCAGAGGGTATCTCTTTAAAACGACCTCCCCATAGTTTTTCAATCTTCATTCACCCTCTCCTATTTTGTTTTCCTTTTGGCTAAAATCTCAAAGGGAAGCCCACGGATAAAAGCGGCATCCGCGCAGCGCCTTTGGTCAAAACCAGTCGCTTTAATGGAACGGATCTCTGGGGTGAAAAGGCTTGTCTTTGATTCTCGATAAACAATGTCAATATTCCCTTTATAGAGTTTAATCTGATACGTTCCATTGACCACCTTTTGAGAGGTTTCGATAAAAGCATCGAGATCGTATCTTAAGGGATGATAGGCCATTCCGTGGTACATCAAATAGGCCCATTTCTGATCGATCCCTTTTTTGAATTGAATTTCATCCTTAGTCAGACAGAGCTGTTCCAGATCTCGATGAAGTTTCAGGATGATCGTCGCAGCAGGAGCTTCATAGATTTCCCGGCTTTTAAGATCCATGATACCGTCCTCAAACATATCGATCTTACCGATAGAATGGGTTCCTCCAATCGTGTTGAGTTCCGGGATGATCTCTCCAAGAGGTCTCCTCTTTCCATTTAATTTAACAGGCACCCCCTTTTCAAATTCTATCGTAAGGTAGGCAGGTTTATCCGGCGCCTTTTCAGGAGGTCGATACCACATCCAGATCCCATCGGGAAGGGGTTGGTTGAGATCAATCGCCCCACTGGCGATGGATCTACACCACATGGTCTTATCATCACCACCAGAGATCATCTCCGTCACCGGGATTCCCCACGCCCTGCAGAGTTGCTCCTCCTCCAACCGAGTCAAATCAAAATCCCTCACAGGGACTAAAATTTTTAGATTCGGAGCAAACATCTTAAAGACATTATGCATACGATATTGATCATTCCCTTTCCCACTTGATCCTTCGAGAATCGCATCACATCCCTCAGCGAGGGCGACTTCTGCAACTTTCCTCGCTACAATTTGCCGTGTCATTGAGGTTGAAACAGGGTAGCCCAGATAATCAGAATTGGCCTGAATGGCCCGTGCGATCCAGACCTCAGTAAACTCCTTCCGAAGATCAAAGAAGAGAGGCTTGATTTTAAGAACTTTGGCTTTTCTTCTACTTTCGAGGATCTCTTCCTCTCCTTGGCCCACATCAATGGTAATAGGGAGAATCTTTTTTGCCTTATACTTTCTTCGGAGCAATTCAATCGACAGAGAAGAATCCAAACCTCCAGAGTAAGCCACGGCTACTTTATCTACCTTAGGAGTTGGAGTTTCATGAATTTTTTTTAAAATCTTCTTTATATCCATCTGTAATCACCCTCCTTAAATTTTTTTAGGTCAAAATCTTACCATAAATAAACAAATAAAACAATGAATTTCCGACTCCCCCCTGACCCAACTATACCCGTTCGTACCAACAGTGAGGATCCTCTTCGAGGTAATCGCCTTTTAAAGCGAGAGTTAAACTCCGACATCCTCGACAATTTTTTATCTCGCATCTCCCACATTTGCCCTTGAGGGTTTCTTTTCTCCTCAACTCCTTTAATATTTCTGAGTTTTCCCAAATCGTTTTTAATGAATCTGTTAAAAGATTTCCTATCGATACGGGAAATCTTCGACAGGGAAAAACGTCTCCCTCTGGCATCAAGCAAAGGCCGTCTCTCCCAATGACGCAAGGGGCCCCAAGAAGTTCAGGCTCATTCTCATGGAGATGGATTTGGAAGGCCTGATAGGAAAGAAGATGATTCTTTTCCTCAATAGAAAATAATTCTGAAATCACACCTATCAATTCTTTCCACTCATCTTTTTTCAGAACTTCGTTCTTCCACTCTCTCCCCCTACCCCAGGGGATGAACCGTTCGATGATGAATCCATGGACCCCTACTTCTTGAGCGAGATTTAGAAAAGAAGCGAGGCTTCTATAATTTCTTCTCATAACCGTAAACATCAAGATGATCTCGAATGGACTTTCTTTTTTAATCAACAGAATATTTTTGATGACCTTCTTAAAAACCCCTTTCCCCCGGATGGAATCGTTCACTTCTGCATCCGCTCCATCCAAAGAGATGTTGATCCTCCTGAACTTTGGCAAGGCAGAAAGTCTCTCCACCACCTCCTGGTCAAGGAGAAGACCATTCGTAATGATTCCCAACTCTCCCACCAGAGGATTCTGGTTAAGATGGCTCAAGAGGGAAAATAATTCTAACTTCAAAAGAGGTTCGCCACCGGTTAGATGAATGGAGGCTATTCGATTCCAACCGAGGAGGGTGGTTAGAAGGTTATGGGCCACTCCTGTGAGACCCACCCAATCGAGGTCTTTCTCTTTTGAGAAATCCTCTTGATAACAATGTTGGCATCTCAGATTACAATAATTCGTAAGATGCCATTGAACATGAAATAAATCTTTCATCAAAAATAGCCGCACCCTTTAAAATCATTTTAAGACCAAACTGTGAGGTCGGCAAACCTAATTTCCTTCCTTATCATTCAATCTCTTTAATGGTCATTCTGAACTCGTTTCAGTATTTAATAATCCTTAACCTTTCAAAATAATAACACCCTATTACAAAAATATTTTGACATTGATAAGAGAGATATGTTAATGTGATCCAAAAATTTTGGAGAAAATAATGGCAGAGATTACGAAAAGAGAAATATTTGAGGTGATGACTGACTTTTATGGAAAGATGATCGAGCCAGAATTTAAAGCCCTCCATAAAAGACTTGATGAACATGACCAAAAGTTCAGAGATATATTTGACCATTTTGATAGAATCGATACAAAAATCGATAGACTTGAAACAGAATATTATGGGATTGTTGCTGGTTTGGATAGGCTTGAGAAAAGAATTGATAGCGTTGAAAAAAGATTGGACAGAGTTGTAGAAAGACTGAATGGGGTTGAAACAAGATTGGATGGAGTTGAAAATAGATTGAATCATATAGAAATTGGCCAAAAAGAGATGCATGAAAAACTTGATAAAGAAATTTCTATTAGAGAGACTCTTGAAAGGGAATTAAAGGATTTAAAACACCGTGTTTCGATTCTTCAGGGACGAATAGAAGATTTAGAAAAACGTCTCAAAAGCTTCTCATAAATATTTTTATAAAAATTTATCCTTCTAAACCTTAATTTCTAATTTTCTTCGCAAATTTATTTCTGATGGTTCAAAAACTTTCCCATGAATCCTAGAGGCCTATTCAAATCTCACCTAATGGACATATCTATCAAATACTAGTGGAGGCTACAGTGTGACCGCGAGGTAATACGGTTTTACTTACTAATAATCAAGATATTCTATATTACCTTCTTCTTGGGCGTTCGCCAAGGGTCACTTTCACATCAATAAAATCCCCTTTTCGATAAACCTTGAGGAGAAGTGTATTGCCTGGTCTCTTTTCCCGAATATATCGTATTAAGTCATCGTGAGTCTTTACCTCATGTTGATCCGCCTTTACCACAATATCTCCACCCACGATGACAATCATATTCCCAACTTGAACCCTCTGATTCCCTCCCTTTAGACCAGCCTTATCTGCCGGTCCTCCCTTTACCACCTCTGCAATCATTGCTCCACGGTCTATTTTGAGTTTAAGAAACTTTGCCATCTCAGGAATTAGAGATTGAATAGTAGCCCCTATATAAGGATAAGAGACATATCCTTTTGAAATGAGCTCAGGAATCACACGTTTTGCTGTATTGACCGGAATGGCAAATCCAATACCCACGCTTCCTCCCGAAGGACTGATGATGGCACTATTGATTCCAATGATCTCCCCTTCGGAATTGAGAAGAGGGCCTCCCGAGTTTCCAGGATTAATGGCTGCATCGGTCTGGATGACGTCTTCAATCAAATACCCTGCGTCAGAACGAATGGTTCTCCCAAGAGAACTAATCACCCCTGTCGTCAGAGTCCTCTCCAATCCAAAGGGATTCCCTATGGCAAGAACTTTCTGGCCTATTCTGAGGTTCTTAGAGTCCCCCATCGGGATAACCTTTAATTTCTCCTTCGGGGCATCGATTTTGATCACCGCAAGATCATTATCTGGATCAGAACCGATCAACTTGGCAGGCCATTTTGAGCCATCTGCAAGAGTGACCTCCAACTTTTGGGCATTGGCCACCACATGGTGATTGGTCAGGATATGACCTTTTAAATCAATAATGGATCCAGATCCAGATCCTTGGGTTGGAAACGGGTTGAAGAAAAAATCGAGTTGGACCGCAATGCTCGTGATATTGACCACACCATCAGCGACCTTCTCGTAGACAGCGATATTATTCTTTTCGTCCTCGGTGATGCCACAGGCATTGCCAATCCAAAAACCGACTAAAAGGATAATAATAATGGATGCTTTTTTTGAAATCATTTTTAAATCCCCCTCGTGACTCATGGCTGTAAGCCCTATCTACCCATTCTAACCGATTGATTTAGATTTTTTATTTATATCATAGACAACCACTCTCGTCAAAAATTTCTTCAAAGCTCTTTGGGATATGGCAAGGTTTTATCCGATTAGGATTGCTCTTGAAGAGTTTTATGAAGGTTTTTGGGTTTGGAACAAAAGCGTTTTAATAAGATTTGCCCCAATCCGATAGGTCGGATCATTTCCAGAGGGATGACGGCTTCCTGCCTTCCGGACATTGATCTCTGTCAAATCTATACCCACTAACTCAATTCCACCTGATAAAAAATCCTTAAGATATTCAGTAATTCGATAAATCTGCCTTTCCGTAAGACCCTGTCTTTCGAGAAACCGAACCCCTTCCACTCCATTCTTTGCCCCAATATCTAAGTCTATCGAAATGTAGACATATGGGGTTTTGATATGGTTCAAAATGTTCTTAAATTTAGAGGGGGATAGAAGGAAGTCGCTTTTGGTTAATAGGGTCACCCCTTCTTTCTTCAATTTAGAAAAGAGGCGAACATAATCTTCTACCCTTGGGTCTTTAATTCGAAAAGCCTGTTTGGGTGGATAGTCGCTCACCCCAATGATAAAAAGATTCTGGGGCCTCAATACCCCCTCGTTCAACAAATTGTAAAGAAAAGAACTCGCATTATAAGAATCCTGCCGGTGATATAAATAAGGATCATTCCGATCATAAACTGTTTCTGGATTCGTATCGATGTCATACTGGATGATTCCAGAGAGGATGGAGATCGGGAGGGCATCGGTATGGCTATCGATGACAATTAAAGAGATTTCCCCTGGAGAGTAAAGTTCACCTAATTTCTTGTAGACCCCTCCTGTAAGGGAGTGGTCCACAGCAATCATACATGGAATATCAGGGAAAATATGACTGGCGACAAAGTCTCCTACCTTTTTTGAATAAACCTCAAAACCCCCTTCATCTATGAAGGAAACAAAGGAATCTATATTAATTTTTTCTATATCCTGGATAGAAGGAATGGGACGAAGCCAACTGGGGATCTCTATAGAACCTTTTTCTGAAAAAAGTTCTGGATGGATCTCGTTTCGAAGGATCTCCATTACTCCTTCGTAAGGATCACTTACGCTCTTTTGAGTTCCTATTAAGGCCAATTTCTCTTGAATGGATTCGTACCTTTCGTCTCCGTCCAGCGGGCAACCAAAAAATATGAATCTTCTTTTGGAAAACCTTTCAACCATTTTTAACGAGGAGAGGTAATGCCTCAGTGAGGTGTCCGAAACAGGACCAACAGGGATGTTCACTCAACCCGCATTCTAAAAATTTTGGAACTATCCCTGTTAGGCCAAGGGAATTCCTACCATGATTGAGGGATGATGAGGACGGTTCATTTAAAGAAATCGTCTCTTGCCTTTTTCAATTGAACAATATTCTCAAGTGGGGAACGGGGAGCAATCCCACATCCTGGGCAAAGAAAATCCGTACCATTCTCCAAGGATTTAATGGCTTCCTGGTAAACCTGTTCCGGGGTTCCACTAAATAATGTAGTCGCTGTCGCCACATTTCCAAAAACCTTTACCCCCTTCTGGTGGGCAATTTCTACAGCCCTTTTTAGGTCAGCCTTCTCTTCGATGCTGATTCCTGCCACACCAGTTTCACACATGAGTTCGATGATGGGGTCTGTATTGGCACAGATATGAAGAACCACAGGACCCCTTACCTTACTGACAATCTCCTTTTCAATAGGCAATACAAATTTTTCCCAAAGCCTCGGATTTAAAAGAGCAGGCGAAGAAGTTGGCTCGGCGAAAACGTAATAATCAGCCCCGTTATCAAATGCAAAGTTCGCTGTAGCGATCGCTGCCTGTTTAGTTACTTCCAAAACCTTAAAAACATCATCCGGCCGTTTCATACACCATTTCATAAATAATTCTGTACCCACCAGATTAGCGGCACAAGTAAAGGCCCCTTCTGTTTCTCCAAAGATAACCATCCTCTCACCCACCTTCTCCTTTAAGAGTTTAAAGTGCTCTTTGTATACAGGAAATCTTCCTCTTTGTAAAAAATCCGGAGGAAAGGTAAGATTATCAAGGCTCTCCGCATAGGGATGTGTCTTTATGGAGTATTGTAAGTCTATTTTTGGGGTACCGAGTTCGCAACCCAGGGCCTCGCTCATTGCCGTAATATCCCATCCCATCGCCTTCACCCATTCAAACCCACCATATTGGTGGCCTGCATAAGCCAGTTCCGTCATCGCTACAGGATCTGTATCGGCAAGGGGCCTTTCATAGCCGCATTTTTTCATAAAATCCACTACCCCATAAGTGGTGGTTGATCCAACCGGTGTCATATCTACCTCTTTTCCCATCAATCGATTCATAAATCTCTCTTTAAGTGTTAGCGTGGCCATTTTTCTCCCCCCAAATTTTTATTGATTTATAGTTTTTACATATCACAAAATGAATGGTTTTTGCAAGAAGATAGGATTTTATTGAAATGGATTTTGAACCCAACTTCCTTTAAATTTCTCCAAATGTCTCATGGCATCCTCTCGGTTTTTAAAAACGTGAATCCTATTTTTATTGTGAGAAACTGTGACCACTTCGCTCCCTACAAAAAATGCCTGAGAGGCACTGAGCTTTTTCCCTGAGACCTCGTCTACCACCAAAACCTCCTTCACCTTTTTCTTTAGTTCTAAAAAGCTCATGGAGGCGCAGACAATGGAACAAAACTTTTTCTCTGTGCCATCTTGAAGAATAAAATAGACCCCATAGAGGGGTTCTATTTTCACCCCATCATAATCGCAGCGATCGTCTATTGACTTCTTCTCTCCGCTACACCCAAAGGTTAAAGAAATAATTAAAAAGATAATAGAAAGAATTATCTTGTTCTTATTTGAGGCCATATTAATCCACCAGCAAATGGATGATGAGCATCAGCAAAGAAGCCGATAAAAAGAAAAAGGCAAACCAGTAAATTTTTCTTAAATAACCAGGTAATAAATCAGAGGCTTCACCCATTCTCCCAAAGAGGTCTGTGGTGAATCCCCACCCTACAGAGAATGTCCCTAATACGAAAAGTAAATACATAATGATGCTATCCGGCACATATTGCCAGAGACAGTAAAGACAGTGGTGGAAGGGAAGGTGCATCATCGTAGGAGCAAAGACCTCTATTTGAGATAAGACAAAAATGATTCCGTTTAGAAGGGCGAATAAAAAGAAAAAACCTAATATCCCTCTTCGCCACGAAAAGGTTTTTTCAAACTTCTTAAATTTCAAAACCAGACCCACCATCCCAGTAAGAAGAAGATGCGTAACAAAAAATAGGATTTTAAGAAATTGCGCATATTGAGGGCCAAAAATGGACTCCGGTGTGGTTCGAGTCGGGCGATTTAAAATATCGGTTACAGTGGTACAACATGAGACGAGGGTTCCAGGGGCAATTCCAATCATTAAGAGAATATCTCCAATGGAATCGATCAGCACGAAAAGGGAGATTATGGAGAGGAGGAGTAATTTTCTCCCCATTAATGGAGAGGTCTTGGTCGCTCGGTCAAGGACGTGAAGAATGAGCCACCCACCGATCAAGAAGAAGTTGATTGGCTTGAGGTACTCTAAAAATAGTGTAAGACCTGGTTTAACTTGAGTGACACCGAAGATGCACATGGCTCCTTCAATATCATGGATGAAACTCTGAAGAGTGGCGTAAAAGAGGGGCCAGTTGATCAGCCTGATCAATAATACAATCACCATAATTAATAGGACCAGATAGGAACGGTCTTCGAGAAAGGTCCTTTCTTCTTGAGTAGATGATTTGATCCATTTTCTGTAAAGAATTAGCGACGATGTCCCTCCCCAGATAACAAGAAGACAAGAGAGAAGGCCAATAAATATCATGCTGATGCTTAAGGCATTTAAAATCATTTGTATTCTCTCCGTTCTACATTCTTTAACCAACCCTCTTTTAAATAAAAAATGGTCTCTCCATAATCGAGAAAAATCGGATCATGGCTGGAGACAATGATTGTCTTTCCTTTGTTTTTAAGATCCATGAGAATCTCTAACAGGACCTTGATCGATTCAGCATCAATATTTGAAGTGGGTTCATCGGCAATTACAATTTCAGGATCGTTGATTAAAGCCCTGGCAATGGCAACCCGCTGTTGTTCTCCTCCGGACATCTGTTCGGGAGGATGCCCTACTCTTTTTTCCAGTTTCAATTGATTCAATATTTCCGTTGATCTCTTCCGCCTTTCACTCTCCCCAACCCCAAGGGGGAGCAAGGGAAAGGCTACATTTTCCCAGGCAGAAAGACGGGGTAATAGGTTGAAGTTCTGAAAAATCAAACCAATGGTCTTCTGCCGAATCCGGGAGAGCTGGACATCTGAATACTTTGAGATATCCTCTCCATAAAGAAATATTCTTCCATTCGTTGGACGATCAATCGTGCTGATGAGATTAAGAAGTGTCGTCTTCCCGGAGCCTGAAGGACCCCGAATCAAAACAAAACGATTCTTTAAGATCTCCAAATCAACCTGATTTAATGCTCTAACCTCTTCAGGTCGACCCGGATTATAAATTTTATCTACCTTTTCTGTTCGAACAATCGTTTCCATTATCGCATTGCCTCCACGGGTGGTATTGTAGCCGTCTTCCAAGTTGAATAAAGACTTCCAACCATGGTCAAAATGACTGCAAAAATGAACGAAAAGAGGCATGGTATGGGCATAAACCGAGAAGGAACAGAGAAAGGGGCCATCAGGCCGATTTCTGCGATGAAGAATTGGGCAATAAAGGCACCATTAAACCATTTCAACCAAACTATTGCCAGAAGAATCGCCAGAGGAGCGCCCGTCAGGCTTAGAATGAAGTTTTCAAAAGCCACCATCTCCATCACCTCCTGTGTCTGCCATCCGGTCGCCTTGAGAATTCCAATCTCTTTTCTCCTCTCTGTTTGACCAAATCCTGAAACGATTAAAAGAGCAGGAATTGCAAGAGCAAAGGCAACGGTATAGAGAGCAGTAAATACTCCTGCCTTGTAATTAAAACCTCTCTGAAAATATCTTTTGACAAGACTCTTATCCTGGACTCGCAAGGGAGGCTCAGATCGATCAGGAGTTGAAGCCCCTGCCTCCTCCTGAATCTTCGCTGCTAATATCGTAGCATATCCAGGCCTGGTATAGATGAGAATATCGGTTGCCTTCCCTTCCATCCGAAAGAATTCCAAGGCATCTTCAAACGACATTAGGATCAGATTAGCGCTCCATATGGATGCATCCGCATCGAAAAAACCCACCACACGAAAGAGTTTTGAAGAATTGGCCGAGAGGGAGAAACGAAGGCCAATTTGGAGAATGAATTCTTTTGCCAATCCTTTTCCTACCACCACATCCCCTTTCTCTCTAAACATTCTTCCTTCAACAAGACGAATCGATTTGGGGATGTTTTCGGGGAGGATACCCACAATCGTTGCCAATCGGTTGGCAAAATAGGTTCTTCCAACAATTCTGGGAACGACCTTTGTCACCCCATCCATTTTCCTAAAATGGGCAAGATATTCGAGGGAGATCGGGGCATTACTTCCAAAATAATCCGAAGTCACATAGATATCTGCTCCCTCTTCCACAGAGATAAGGGATTGGAATTTAATCCCCTCAGAGATAGCCATAGCACAGATAAAAGGGAAGAGAACAGCAAGAAGACAAAGGACGAGAACGATACTTCGTACCTTATTCCTGAGAATATTTCCCACTGCAGTAAAGAGAAGATTGAGATGTCGATTCATAAAATCTTCCGTTTCATTTCCATCACCCTTGCCTACCGGTAGGCAGGTTTTTCCTCTCCCCTCGGTTGCGAGTCGTACCGATTGGGAGGAGAGGGCGGGGATGAGGGGGAGATAAGAAGTTGATTCACCGGTATTTCCTCAAAATAGGAGACGGTTGCAGTCCGGTCCGGACCGTATGAGTATCCTCCAGGGATAGGCCAGGTGATGGAATCATCGACAGGTTGGATTCGGGGATCGAAGTTAATAAAATTCCAGATGGGGACACTGATGGCTCCCATTCCAACCCCTCCTACCATCCTTTGAAAGGCAATCATCTGGTCTGCCTGGACCCTCTTCCAGGAATATTGATCCCATATGATGGCTGAGATGGTCAAAGCGATCAAAACCATTAAAAAGAGTAAATAGAATTGGATTTTTTTACCCACTTTTTAATGACCAAATTTCAAGTGCCCATAACCAAATAAATTCCAATTTCCAATACTATTTAAAAATAATGTTTTGGTTACTGTAGTTTAGCAAATTTTAATTTCTAGACTGTCATGCCGAACTTGTTTCGGCATCTAAAAACCTTATAAATCAAAGACTTATGAGACCCTGAAACAAGTTCAGGGTGACAAAAGGCTTGAAAATTCCCTTTTATTTCTATAGG
>CAZFDM010000273.1:0-1811 GCA_964517975.1 uncultured Syntrophaceae bacterium | reverse complement strand
CCTCCTCTTACGGAAGAAGAATTATTCATAAAGGCCAGGATGGGGATGGAGAGTTCGGGAGGGAAGGTGATTGAAATAAAGAAAGTGGTATTGAAAGATGGAGATTCAATTTATATCGGGAGGATTGATTTTGGCGCTTATCAAAAAAATCTTTTTTCAAAATTAGCCACAAGACGTGCCGTCTGTGATATCTGCCATGATACTTTCTTCTTTTACACATTCGACTCTGAGGGAAGGGTTATTGATATTATACCCATCCAGCTGACTAAAGTTGATAATCAGAATTGGTCTGATGAGGATATAAAGAAATTGAAAAATAGAGTGGTTGGAAGGTCTATCTTTAAACCCTTTTCCTTTGACCCAAAGGTGGATTCTATATCTGGAGCCACCATCACAGCAGTTCTCATATTTGATAGCCTCGAGAAAGCAAAAGAGATCCATGAGAAGATGAAGAAAGAGGGGTATATTAAAAATTGATTAAAAAGTTTAAGTCTCTAAGAGATTTAAAGCCATATGCTTCCCTAACCTTTTTCTTTCTAATCGTTTTTCCCCACCCTTCCTTCTCGGAGGAATTGTTTAGATTTCACCAAGTCTTAATGGGGACAATTGTTGAAATTATCCTCATCGGAGACAATCAAAAGAAAGCAGAAAAGTCAGTCATTCAAGCCTTTCAAGAGATTCGAAGGATTGAGCAATTGATGAGCCCAATGATTGAAACAAGTGATGTCTTTCGAATCAATCAATCCGCTGGAAGGAAATGGATCAAGGTTTCTCCTGAAACACTTTATGTGATAAAAAAGTCCATAGAAATCTCTGAACAATCTGATGGAGGGTTTGATATTACCGTTAGTCCCCTTATCAAGCTCTGGCGAAAGGCATGGGAAAAAGAGCATCCACCCTCCGAAGAAGACCTGAGGAGAAGTTTGGATTTAGTGGGTTTTAGAAACATCATGATTAGCCCGGATGGAAAAATCCTTTTGAAAAGAGAAGGGATGTCTATTGATCTGGGCGGGATTGCAAAAGGCTATGCCGTGGATCGCGCCTTCGATATATTGAGAGGACTGGGGTATAGAAATCTTATTGTCAATGCGGGTGGGGATTTAAGGGCTGGAGGAATGAAATTTGGTGAGCCCTGGTCTATCGGGATCCGAGATCCGAGGGATCAAGAAAAAACCATAACTAAGATAAAATTGGGAAAAGGGGCAATTGCCACCTCAGGGGGTTACGAAAAGTATTTTATCTATAAGGGAAAACGTTATCATCATATCATCAATCCCAAAGATGGTCTTCCTGCAGAAGGATGCCAAAGTGTTTCAGTTCTTTGCGAAGAAGGAATCCTTGCCGATGCCCTGGCTACCGCTGTATTTGTCCTTGGACCTGAAAAAGGCTTCTCCCTCTGCCAAAGGACCAAAGGAATCGATTGTCTGATTATTGACCAGGAGGGTAAAATTATCTTAACTCCAGGTCTAAAAGAAAAAATTTCTTTAAATCCATAGCAGGTGACTAAAAATAGTAGGTCTGAAAGAATCAGAAATTTTTTATAGGTAAGGGATTAGGCCTTTTCTGGCTAATTCTATTTGGAATGATCATCTTCTCTGACCTCGCACCAAACCCCAGATTTCTAACTTCCACGATTAGGTGAGAAATATGAGTTTGATCAGGATGGAATATAACGGTCGCCTTTTCCGTGGCAAAGTTTACGGTTGCCTGTTCGACTCCCCGAACGGCATTTAAACCTTTCTCAATCCTCGCCGCACAACTGGCACAGGACATTCCCCTGATCGGTAGGTCAATACGCTCCAAGCCCTTAT
>CAZFDM010000272.1:0-3583 GCA_964517975.1 uncultured Syntrophaceae bacterium | reverse complement strand
GCACCAGGAATACTTTTTACCAATGTCCATACCAATTACTGTTTTAGCAAGAATAAGTCCCATTTTCCGTTCCTCCTTTCGAGTTTTAAGATATATTCTACACTATTTGGAGGAACAGCGTTTTCATGATATCAGCATCTTGTTTTGTCCAAAAGGTGAGATCCTGAAACGAGTTCAGGGTGACAAGTCTGTTAAATTTCAAATATTTTTGGTTAGAATTTAGGTTTTAAAGCCCCGCCCTGTGAGTGGGGTTCTTTACTTCATTTTTCCTTTCAAGGCGGTCAGGATTTTTTCTGGGGTAATGGGAAGGTCTTTTATTCTCACCCCCACTGCATCATAGATGGCATTGGCAATGGCAGGAGCAGTCGGGACCAAACCTGGCTCACCAATTCCTTTTGCGCCAAATGGTCCAAAAGGATCTTCTGTTTCTACTACAATTGCTTCAATTTTTGGGACATCCTTGGCTGTCAGGATTTTATAATCGAGGAAGTTTGGGTTCATCACCTTTCCATTCTCGAGGATAAGCCTTTCGGTTAGGGCATAGCCAATCCCCATGGTTGCCCCTCCATAGACCTGACCTTCAAGGAGCATTGGGTTGATCGCCTTTCCAACATCATGCGCGGCCACATATCTTAGTATTTTCACTTGGCCGGTCTCTTTATCTACCTCAACCTCAACTCCGTGTGTTCCATAAGCATAGGTCACGGAAAGGTTCCCCTTAAATTCTCTATCCAAATTTTCATTATTGGGGTCGTAGAAATGTTCAGCCATCACCATCTTTCCCCCTGTTGTATAATGTGCAGACCTTAAAATCTTTCCAAGAGGGGACTTCTTTTCAGGGTCTTTTTTTGAAAAAACCATACGATCCCTTATATCCAAATTTTCTGGAGATTCCCCAAGGGTTTGACCTGCCACTTCGAGAAGCATCTGTTTAACCTTCCTTGCAGCCCCTAAGGCCGAATTTCCAGCAACAAAGGTGGTCCGACTGGCATGGGCTCCTACGTCCCAGGGACAGACATCCGTATCAGTATGGATGACCACCACATCTTCTATTCTTACCCCAAGTTCTTCTGCGACAATCTGAGCGATCACGGTATCTGAGCCCTGTCCCATATCCGTGGCTCCCGTGATTACGTTAACCGTCCCAAAATCGTCTATTTTAATAATCGTTCCGCATCCATCTGATTTATAAACACGAGCACCCCCGCCTACATGGATCATCGATGCCATCCCAATGCCTCTTCCATCCCTTCTTCCCCGGTTTTGACGCCAATCCAATTTTTGAGCAACCGCATCAATACATTCCCTCAACCCACACGTAGTAATCTTAAAATTTTGAGGAGTGATCTCGCCTGGAGTATTGGCATTCCTGAGCCTAAAGTCAAGGGGATCAATCCCTGCCATCTCTGCAAGGATATCCATCTGAGAATCGATTGCAAAAGTGGCCTGTGGGTTTCCATATCCTCTCATTGCCTGACAGTAGGTATTATTCGTATAGACACATTTGGCGATATATCGAATATTAGGGACTTTATAAAGGGAAGAGATCGGCATCATCATGACAGAAGGGGTGGTTGCTCCCCAGGAGGTATAGGCTCCATTGTCCAAAATCATTTTTATATCGCGAAAGGTAAGCGTTCCATCTTTCGTGCATCCCTGGGCAATGTCGATGATGGCGGGTTGCCGGGGTGAGGTGGCGAAGAACTCTTCTTCACGAGTAAATAGTATCTTGACAGGTTTTCTCGTCTTATAGGCTAAAAGGATAGCGATGTATTCAAATGCATAGGTATCGAGTTTGCTTCCAAACCCACCTCCAATCGTTGTTTTAATCACTCGAACCTTTTTGTCCTTTAACCCCATGGCAGAAAGGGCATCGGTGAAGTCTCTCTGGGCAAGAGAAGGAATTTGCGTGATGCTGTAAATGGTGAGATTATTTCTAAGATCGAAGAGGGCTACGCACCCACTCGTTCCCATACAGCAGTGAGTAACCCAAGTCACCTTAAATCGGTCTTCGGCAACAAAGGCAGAATTTTTTCTTGCTTCCTCTACATCCCCCGCCACAAGTCTCCATGGGAGATTCAGAATATTGGTGGGTTTTTTCTCCTTTCCTCCTACGTGTTCTTCATGAATCAGGGGGGCCCCTTCTTTCATCGCCTCTTCAGGGTCAAAGACAGCAGGAAGGATTTCGTATTCAACCTTAATGAGATCAATGGCTTCTTCCGCAATATCAGGGTCTATGGCAGCAACCGCGGCGACTTCATCTCGGCAGGAACGAACCTTATTTGCCTTCAGGGGCGTATTGTCTTTGTAGAATCCAAATTTAATGGAGGGGGTATTATAGCCTGTTAACACAGCCTTGACCCCAGGAAGCCTCTCCGCTTTGGACGTATCAATGCTTTTTATGATGGCATGGGGATGGGGACTGTAAAGAATCTTTCCATAGAGCATTCCTGGTAGTTTAAGGTCATGGATGTAGATGGCTTTTCCTGTCACCTTTTCTTCAGCATCTAATTTTGGAATTCTTTTTCCGACATTGATAAAGTCTGTCATCTTAACCTCCGGTTATCAAATCCGAAATCCGAATATCGTCATGCCAGAAGCAGATCCGCCTTTGGCGGAAAATCCGAAACAAATTCGAATTTCAAATGATCAAATTTCGAAAATATCATTCGGCTTTTCTTAAGATAGATCCAAAAATGTTCATAAGTTCTGAGGCTTCATTTTCTAAATATTTACTTTCATCTTTCAAATCCACCTCATCGGTCGTATCTATTAATCTCAACCAATATCGACTCTCTTTAGCCTCTTTTCGGCAAATCTTTATTCTCATAATAAAATCCTTCTTACTTAGGGCCTCATTTGCCTCGATATAATTCGCTCCAATAGAACCAGAAGCCTTTATAAGCTGTTTTCCATCTTCGATGTTCGCTGTCGTCTTAGGCAAAAGTCTTACAAAAGACCTAACTCTTCTTGCAAACTTAATCGTGCGTTCCTCCAAATCATATTGTTTCGAATTTTGTATTTCGGTCATTTGAATTTGTTTCGTGCTTCGGATTTCATGCTTCGAATTTATGAATTTTTACTGGCTTCTTTAATGGCTTGAATGATCTGGATATAACCTGTACAGCGACATAGGTTTCCTGCTATGGCATTTCTGATCTCTTCTTCTGTGGGTTTGGGATTTTCATCAAGAAGAGCCTTGGCCGAGAGGACCATCCCTGGAGTACAAAAACCACACTGGATAGCTCCATATTCGATGAAGGCCTTTTGAATGGAGTGGAGATTTCCCTGCACGTCGGTTAATCCCTCAATGGTGGTTACGCTTTTTCCCTCGACCTCGAGGGCTGGAAAGATACAAGAGTTGACCGTCTTCCCATCGATGAGAACCGTACAAGCCCCACATTCTCCCATCCCACATCCTTCTTTTGTCCCTGTCATTTCAAGTCTATCCCTCAATAGTTGCAAAAGGGTGAGATGGGGTTCAACTTCTACTTCGATGGACTCCGTGTTCAAAATGAAACGAATTGTTCTCTTCATGTGAGAATCTCCTTTAGCCTAAAATTCCAAACACCAAATTTCAAAC
>CAZFDM010000271.1:0-2570 GCA_964517975.1 uncultured Syntrophaceae bacterium | reverse complement strand
GAAAGAGGCGGAAGGTCGTTTGCAGGCCGAGCCATAAGTCTTCGTGCTCGGAATAGGAGGATCGAAACTCAGCAAGCTTTCGTAATCTGCTGATGATGTAATGGTCTCGATAGACAGGATTTTCCGTAATCAGATTCCTCTCCTCGGCGACCATCAAGAAGAGAAATCTATAGATCAATCGCAGAAGTTGTTGATAAAAGGAATGAGGAGAGAGTTTTCCCTCTCTGATCCTCTCACGTAAATCATGGTTTCTTTGATGGTGGAGAAATCCGTTTGCGAGAATCTTTAGCGCCTCTTCTACCCCATCCCTGAGACGATCCCTGACACGACCTCCCTGTTCTACAGTTGTTTTGTAGTATTTTTCCAAAAGACATTCGGAGGCATCTTCCATCCCAAGGGGGAGACGGGAGCGATGGACGAGGCGAAAGAGAAGCGCAAAGTCGGAGAACTTTTCGCTCTCCATCATCTGTTTGATATCGAATTCAAGATAAGCCTGGCGGCGTATGAGCTGAGAATCCCTGAGAAGCCGTAACGTATAACCATTTGTGACGAGGCCCCAGAGATGTTCAGTCCGGTTTATATATTCCTGAAGCAGGGAATGGGGAGCCAAACGGGGTCTTCCCGATTCAGGCCTACGGTCAAGGGATTGACGGCAACCGACAATGTGGACAGGAGGCGCATTTTCATCCTGTCCTGCCCGATGGGAGATGGCGTATGTCTGTCCATCCACTTCCGAAGCCCTGGCAATGTAGGTAAGTTCGTAGCCCAGGAGGCTAAGAAGAGGAATCATCCATTGGTCGCGTGTCGTGCTGGTGGCAGTATCCTCCGGAGAAAGACGCTCAAGCCGATGTTGGAAGGCAGACCATAGAGATCGGGCGTCGGTCCAGGCAGCGGCTATTTCGTCGGTAAGGTAAGTTCGAGGGCTGAGTTTGAAGTCAGAAGGTTTTTGACCCTGGGCGGTCCCATCGGCGATCTGGTCAATCAAATCTGATGCAAATAGGCCACCTTCGATATGTAAACATGGAAATCGGGTGGTCATCTGCTTACCCCTTTCGGCACAGGCAGAAGCACGAGGGTGCCAAGGAGATCAGGAGGAAAGTGGGGTTGAACGGTCAGCCCACGGCGGGCAATGTGGGCGGTTGAGCGAATTCGGCGGTGACTATCAAGGAGCTTCTGGGCCCGCTTCCCAATTAATGATTCCAATGAAGGTTTAAGGCTCTCCCACCATCCCAATACTTCCTCAATGACTTCTTGACGCTCAGTGGCGGATATGTTGGCAACGGGTTTGGCCTTCTGAAGCAGGCTAAGGACCTCCTCTTCTGAAACCCATTCGATCCTGTCAGGTGGGAAGCCCTGAAAACCGCACACAAAGACCTCTTCTGCTAACAGGGGCTTCTTTTCAGGCTCTTCAAGAGTGAAGCGAAACCTCATAAGGAGCAAGGATGTCCGTTTATCAATGGCATGACTTCGAATCACGCCACAGCGGGTGGCACGAGCGTCACCCTTTCGGGTCAGTGCCTCTTCGAGGAGGAACTGGGCAAGTGAGGATACAAAAGGATGATTTCGACCAAGATATGTAACATTTTCAGGCGAAGGAGTCGTAAAGGTAACCTTCCACTCCTTCTCATCCGGCAGAGTGGTCTTAACCATCTCGGGAAATCGGTCTAAAGATTGAATTATAAATACCCCATCTCTGGCTGGTTGGACTGCAACCCCAAGGCGCTGACAGGTATTTAATACGAAATGTTTGACTGCATTAGGGTCCCCCAATACAGAGTCGCTCTCCCTAAGCTCCCGATCCACCTCATCGGGTTTAATCGCCCGCTGGGCAAAGCGGGTGCGGCTCTCTTTTTCGCGGGAGGCGGCCTCTTCCCATCTGCAATGGACATCCCGAACTAGTGATTCTTCAAAGAGATTAAGCTGTTTGAATTGTGGAGCTTGGGGAGCCCGGAAGAAAAGGGTTTTTAATACGGCATCCATAATTGTTTCACTATCCATGGGAACAGGGACAGTGATGCCCAGGTCTCGATGAATCTCCTTTGCCTTTCGCAACAGAACATCGAGAACAGCACCATCTACCGGGTTGTCTTTGCCATAAAAGAGGATGGTCTTGACTTTCTTAGCCATCTGACCGAACCGATCCACCCGTCCTTCCCGTTGCTCAAGGCGATTGGGATTCCAGGGCAGGTCGTAATGAAGGGCCGCATTGAAATACTCCTGCAGATTAATTCCCTCACTCAAGCAATCGGTTGCCACAAGGACACGTCGTTGATAACGGGTCAACTCGTTCACAGAGGACTGGCGCTCCTCTTCAGAATCTTTGCCTGTAACCGAGATGACTCTAAGGTCCTTAAATTCTTCTTTCAACCGCCGCTGAAATTCCTCTGCCACATAGTCACTCGTAGCGATATAGCGACACCACACGATGGGCCGATATCCTTCACGTAAAAGTTTTAGGATAATTTCAGCGCATCTTTTTATCTTGGAATCATTTTCGCCGGTCCGGAGGTGCTCAGCCAGGCGGGCAAATTCGCGAAAACGCCTCTGTTCACTTTCACTCAGGTCGGTTT
>CAZFDM010000270.1:0-7891 GCA_964517975.1 uncultured Syntrophaceae bacterium | reverse complement strand
CTCCTTTCGAGTTTTAAGATATATTCTACACTATTTGGAGGAACAGCGTTTTCATGATATCAGCATCTTGTTTTGTCCAAAAGGTGAGATCCTGAAACGAGTTCAGGATGACAAGTCTGTTAAATTTCAAATATTTTTGGTTAGATATTAGTGCTTGGCTGAACTCCTTTGTTATAATCAGGTAGTCGATGAGCCAAACGGGATGGATCATAGATTTAGGGCTGATGGATTACCAAAAGGCTTGGGACCTCCAGCATCAACTCTGGTCAAAACGGGTGGAAAGTCAAATCTCTGATGGTATCCTTATTCTTGAACATCCTCATGTAATAACCCTTGGAAGAAGGGGTACCCGTTCTCATCTCCTTGTCTCTTTAGAAGTTTTGGAGGCTTTGAAGATCCCTCTCTTTCATGTGGAGAGGGGAGGGGAGGCCACTTATCACGGCCCAGGGCAAATGGTGGTTTATCCTATTTTCAACTTGAAAGAATATGGATATCGGGTGGTTCAATATATTGATCAACTGGAGGAAGTGATTCTCCATCTTTTGAGCGATTTTGGGGTTGAAGGAAGGAGGAACCCTTCCAACCGGGGAGTATGGGTGAAGGATGAGAAGATTGCCTCAATCGGTGTGACCATCAAACGCTGGGTCTCCTTCCATGGTCTTTCATTAAACTACGAAACTGACTTAAAATACTTTGAACTGATTAACCCTTGTGGCCTTAAAGGGATAAAGATGACCTCCATGGCCAAGATTTTAGGAAATAGGGTTTCAAGAAAGGATTTGGTTGAGGGAATACTCTTCCATTTTAAGGAGGTTTTTAGAAGGGAATGGGAAGCGAAAGAGTTAAAGGAGTTAATTGCAAATGGGTCATTGAGGATTGATCAATGATCAATGACCCATAATCAATGAATATTTCCTTATATGAACCCTAAAAAGATTGTCATCATCGGTGGTGGTCCAGGTGGATATGTGGCAGCGGTTCGAGCCTCACAATTAGGAGCCAGAGTCACTTTGGTGGAAAAGGATAAGATTGGTGGTACCTGCCTTCATCGAGGATGCATCCCCACCAAGTCACTTCTTTATGATGCAAACCTACTTCGTTCATTAAAGGGTTCGATGGTTTTTCAATCCCTTGTTCCCGAAGGATTTAATCCCCTCCCATTGATGATGGATCGTAAGAGAAAGGCCGTTGAAGAATTAGCCAAAGGGATTGGGATGCTTTTAGACTCTTATCGGGTGATGGTTAAATATGCTCGGGCTGAACTTTTGGGAAATGGAAAGTTGATTCTGATAGAGGGAGATGGAAAGAAAGAGACTCTAAAAACAGATGTTATGATTCTTGCTCCGGGTTCAAAAACAAAAATCTTATCGCATATTGCCCCTGATGGTGAAAGGGTCATCACCAGTGATGAAGCCCTTGAAATTCAAGAGGTTCCCAGGGAGATGGTAATTCTTGGAGGGGGATACATCGGGGTTGAGTTTGCGACACTCTTCCATACACTTGGATCGAGAGTAACGATAGTCGAAATTTTGGAAAATATTCTTTTAGGGGTTGAGGAAGAATTGGTTCGAAACCTCCGAAGATGGATGGAAAAAGAGGGGATTAAAATCTTAACCCAATCCTCCATAGAAGAGGTCAAATTGAGGGAAGATGGGTTGACCCTGATCATAAAAACCCCAAAAGGGATTCAAGAGATCGACACAGAAAAATTGCTTCTCTCGGTGGGAAGGGTTCCAAACCTCGAAATCGATTTTTCAAAGGAAGGGATTGAGGTTTCCCAGTCTGGAATTCGAGTCAACCGCCGGATGGAAACCACCCGGCCAAATATCTATGCGGTTGGGGATGCCATTGGAGGAACCCTTTTAGCCCATGTGGCCATGGAAGAAGGAGTGGTGGCAGCGGAAAATGCAATGGGGATCGATCATGAAATGAAGGATCATTTCATTCCTCTCTGTATCTTTACTTATCCAGAAATTGCCTCTATTGGAATTACGGAGAGGGAAGCAAAGACAAAAGGAGAAATCAAGATCGGTCGTTTCCCATTTCGCTCCAATCCCTCTGCAGTAATCTCAGGGGAGACAGAAGGTTTAATCAAAGTGGTTGCCGACCGAGCAACCGATGAGGTTTTAGGAGTCCATATCATCGGAAGGGAGGCAAGTGTTCTCATTTCGATGGCAACCGCAATGGTAGGAAGTAAGTTGAAAGAGGTTACTCAATTGATTCAGGCCCATCCCACTCTCCCGGAGGCGCTCAAGGAGGCCTGCCTCGATGTAGAGGCAATGGCCATTCATCTTCCAAAACCATTACGTCCCCTAAAAGGGGCATAGGGCATAGAGCATGGGGCATAGAGGAATGGCTTGAATTAACCTATTGTTCATAGTCCATTGTCCATAGTACATCGTTATGAAAAAGCCTCCCTGGTTAAAAAAACGAATCCCGCCTCTTCAGGATCTCCAAAAGGTGAAGTCCATTCTGGACGAGACAGGCCTCCATACCGTCTGCGAGGAAGCTCGTTGTCCGAACCTCGGGGAATGTTTTGTTCATGGGACAGCAACATTTTTGATCCTTGGAAATGTCTGTACAAGGAATTGCGGTTTCTGTGCCGTTGAGCATGGATTACCAGTTTTACCCGATGAGACAGAACCTCAACGGGTGGCGAAGGCTGTTGAGAGGATGGGCCTCCAATATGTGGTGATTACCTCCGTGACACGGGATGATTTGATGGATGGTGGGGCCTCCCATTTTGCAAAAATAATACAGGCCATTCGATCAACGGGGCAGGCCATAAGAATTGAAGTATTGATTCCTGATTTTAAAGGAAATCCATCCTCACTAAAAATGGTTTTGGAAAAAGCCCCTGATGTCCTGAACCACAATATCGAAACAGTCTATCGACTTTATCCCGCAGTTCGGCCGAAGGCGGATTACGAACGATCTATTGAATTATTAAAAAGGGCAAAAGAGATTGCCCCAGATATTCTTACAAAATCTGGGTTCATGCTCGGATTGGGAGAACGCCAGGAAGAGATTTTAGAACTTCTTCAAGATCTAAGGAATGCGAAATGTGATTTCTTAACGATTGGACAATACCTTCAACCCCGGCAGGACCGTTTGCCAGTCGTTCGATTTATCCCCCCAGAGGAATTTGAGGAATATAGAACGATAGGGGAAGAAATGGGTTTCAAAGCGGTCGCCTCTGGACCCTTTATTCGCAGTTCCTATCATGCCTTTGAGATGTTTAACACTGTCCTGATTCAGTAGCCTTTTAGGAAGGACCTAAATGAATCTCTTGATAAAAAAGTCAGTAGTGCTATATTGTTAATGATGAAATTTAAACATTACTCAATAGCTCAAAACTTATTGGCCATTAAAAGAGAATCTCTTAAGAAAAAGTTATCCAGATAATCCCGAATGGTCGCCATGGATTCAATAGTAGTTTTAGAAGCGTTTGAAAGATTTAAAGAGGATTTACCCTTTGGGCAAAAGATTTGAAATTGCTGTTTTCTTTAACATTCTTAGAAGACTGCAGAGTCAATTCAAAAAAATTGAAAAAATATTTAAGTCATCCCCTATTGATTGATTTAATGATAGGAGAAGCTAGGAAAGCATAAAAATAGGATACCGAATTCAAGGAGAATTTAATATGGGGGAGAAATTAATTAGGGACGATTTGATTGAGGAGGCTGAAAATATTCTTAGCGAGAGACTTGTGCGAAAAAGAAATAAGACTATGGAAAGTTTTTATCTGGATGATCTAAAAAGAGGAAGAGGGTTGTTCTGGGTGGATTTTAAAAAGAGTGGTAATAGAGGATTTAGGGTTCATTTCCAAAAAATTAAGCGTATATGTCAAGATATCCCTGAAAAAGGATATGGAGGATATCCTGTGATTTATTTAAATTCTTCATCTCAAATTCCAGATATTATTCAAAAGTTGGAATATATTATTTCCCATTTTAATGATAGATGAGTTGATTAAAAAAGGATTTAGCTATAATATCATATGAAAAATGGCCCCTATTTATTTAATTTATTGTAAAAATTATATAGTAGAAAATATACCTGGGTTTTCGTCTACAATCGATTTGAATAAAGGGAAAAAAATCCATGATCAGTTGATCAAAGATGGTCTTGTGATGGAAGATAAGTTCATTGATCCAGGTGAAATTAGCATTGGAGATTTATCTGAAGTTCATTCTAAAGAATATGTGAACAATCTTATTCAAGACCCCTCGCTTTTTTTCTCCCTTTCAGGTCTGGAATTGCTGATTAGTCCGAGTATAGAAGAACTCCTCAATTTTTTTGACCCACGACCATATTTTTTCAGTATCGTTAATGGAACAAAGGTCGCTGCACTTCTCGCCTGGGAGAAAAAGTGTACAGCCATTAATTTAGGTGGGGGATTCCATCACGCTGGAATTGTTTGTGGTAAGGACATGTATGGCGGTTATTGTGTATTAGCAGATATTCCTGTGGCGATCCATCATCTGAGAAAAAAATATTCAGAAATTGAAAGAATCCTTATCATAGATTGTGATCAGCATTGTGGAGATGGGAATACCTTCACTTTTGAAGATGACGAAACCATCTTTACGTTTTCTATCCATCAAAATCAATACTTCCGCCCAAGAACAAAAAAGAATAATTTAGATGTCGTTACGGGTCGCAATCCTGGGACTTGGCGTTATCTTGAACTCCTTCAATCCGGACTGAAAGAAGTCTATTCACGGTTCTCACCAGATATTGTTTTTTATATTGGTGGAGCTGATCCATATATCAATGATTTAGGTGGTGGGATGGGTGTATCAAAAGAGGGGCTTTTGAGTAGGGATAAATTGGTTTATGAAACTATAGTAAGCAAAAAACTCCCATTTGTCATGACCCTTGGTGGGGGATATGGGCTTGATTCATGGGAAATCCATTATCAATTTTTAAGAGAGATTTTGCGGAATAAATTAAACACTTAAAAGATTGGGATGATAGGGAATAGAATAAAATAATTATGAATAAAATCAAACTATTTCCAATATTTATTATCTTTATTTTAATCTTTTTCATTTCTGCTTGCACCCTGAAGGAAGTTCAGCCTCCTCCAGAGGTTCCACCTCCACCTCCTCCCAAGCCAGCCAAGATCGCTTTGGTGTTGGGGGCAGGCTCATCCAAAGGCTTTGCCCATATCGGTGTGCTCAAGATTCTTGAGATGCATAAAATACCCATCCATATGATCGTCGGGACCAGTGTCGGGAGTGCGGTTGGGAGTCTTTATGCCTATGGCCACAATGCCATTCAACTTCAAAAACTCTCTTTTTCGATAGAGAAAGGGGATATTATCGACCTTACGATTCCAGAAAATGGTTTTATCAAAGGAGAAAAACTTGAGGAATTTATTAACCGGAATGTGAAGTATACCCCTATCGAGAAGTTAAAAATCCCATTTTATGCTGTGACGGTGGATCTCCAAAGTGGGCAGGAGGTTGTGTTTGGAAAGGGCAATACAGGAACAGCGGTAAGGGCGAGTTGCGCTATTCCAGGTATTTTTAGACCTGTAAGGATTGGGGATAAGATGTATGTGGATGGAGGCGTGGTAAGTCCTGTTGCTGTGGATGCCGCCAGAAGATGGGGTGCAGATATTGTCATTGCGGTTGATATCTCTACTGGAGTGGACCGAGTTTTACCTGAAAATACCATTGAGACCATCCTTCAATCCATTAATATTATGTATTCAAAACTCGCTACGATCCAGCTTTCGAAGGCCGATGTGGTGATCAAGCCAAAAGTAGGCTATATTGGATCTGCTGATTTTTCAAAAAGACATGAAGCCATTCTTGAAGGGGAGAAGGCTACGATTGAGATCATGCCCCAACTCCTTCAGATCCTGAACCAACTCAGAAAAGAGGGAAGGTTAGAATGAATGATTACACCAGGAGGTTGATATGAGATTCAGATGGAGCAAACTCTTAGCCATTGCCTTATTGGGAAGTCTTTTTACGATAGGTGTTTTATTAGCAAGCGAAGAGGCTGAAAAAGCTGCCATGACTTCAGCAACAGAATGGCTTAACTTAGTCGATGAGGGCAAATATGGAGAGAGCTGGGATGAGTCAGCAAGTTTATTCAAAACCGAAGTGTCGAGGGAAAAGTGGCTGGGACTTTTAAAAGAGAGCCGATTTCCCCTTGGAAAGGTTTTGGCAAGAAAATTGAAATTGAAACACTATACCAAATCCATGCCGGGTGCTCCGGATGGAGATTATGTTATGCTTCAATATGAGACGGCCTTTGAGAAAAAAGCCTCCACCCTTGAGACCATTACCCCGATGTTGGATAAGGACGGGAAGTGGAGGGTGATGAATTATTACATTACTTTTTTAGATGAATGAGAGGCCTCTCAGATTGGAAAGAGAAACCCATGAAGAGTTATCGGAAAGAATTATGGTTTGAGGTGCCCTCCCGCCGAGCGTTTATCAATATTACTCCGGAGGTTGAAAAATGCCTAAAAGAGAGTGGGGTGAAGGAGGGATTGGTCTTAGTCAATGCGATGCATATCACCGCCTCCGTTTTTATTAACGACGATGAATCAGGACTTCATCGCGACTTTGATACCTGGTTAGAGAAACTCGCTCCCCATGAGCCCGTTTCTCAATATCGCCATAATGTGGGTGAGGATAATGCGGATGCCCATCTCAAAAGGCAGATTATGGGAAGAGAGGTGGTAGTAGCGATTACCAATGGAAAACTCGATTTTGGTCCTTGGGAACAAATTTTTTATGGTGAGTTTGACGGAAGAAGAAGAAAGAGGGTCCTTATTAAAATCATCGGAGAATAAATGGTTTTTATTTTTTGGAAACTTTCCCTTCCCAACATCCCCAAACCGCTGCTCCCCAATTTGGTATCGCTTCAAATAGACCCTTCATAGAGTGCTTGATAGTGAGATAAATTTTATCCTCCTTTTTTAAAGAGAAGGCCTTGGAGTTTTTCTCCCAGTTCAAAGATCGGATTACCAACATCATCGAACGCCTCAATAAGGAGTTTAAGCGTGGAACAAAACCAATAAAGATTATTGCTAGGGAGCAGGCCCGCTATCATCTTTTGGCTTTCTTCTTTTTGAAGATAGAGTTGCAGTTGCCTTCATGTTACCAGCGGGTATGTAGAGGCTACGAATGGATGTATAATTCTTAAACCTTCTCATGAGGAGACAGACCCTGATAAGTTTCCTGATACTCCTGGGTATGATTTTCAGAATGGTCTGAATTGCGGTTTGCCTGCGAGTGATATAAAAAAGGTGGCTATCCCCCAAAAGGTTAGCATACCAATTTTGAAAAATGACTGTTTATCGTAGCAACCATCAAGGCCTGACCTTTTTTTTCTTTTTTATGGTTGAAACTTCTACTTGACCTTAGAATAATTCAACTTAGTCAACAACGCCCCCTTTAATTTAAAAATCTTTTCTGAGGTGTTCGATAATCCCTTTCCATTGTCCAGAAGGGTCTAACCACAAGATAAGCTCAGGATCAATCGATTGAAAATATTCGTTAAACTCTTCTCCCAATTCTTGCATGTCCATAATGCTGTAGCTCTTTACCTTCTATAATCTTAACTTTTTTCAACCCCAATTTCTGACATAGAAGATTAATATCAATCTTTCCCCTTGATTTTACCCACTGTGCAGGAGTTTTACCCTCTTTTCTTATTTCCTTATCAATTTCCTCTCGCACTTTATGAATCCATTCGAGGGACCTCGTCTCCCATTTAATCCTTTTCTTCATATAAGACCACCTCCTCTGGCGAAACGATCTCTATTAAAGGTAGCCCAAGTCGAAGATTAATTGAATGGACTGCCCTCCTTGTTCTGATATTTACAATGTCTCGAAAATTCCATGAAATAACAGCATCGACACCA
>CAZFDM010000269.1:0-3793 GCA_964517975.1 uncultured Syntrophaceae bacterium | reverse complement strand
ATAAAGAGATGTTGCTGGAAGTAAAGAATCTGGTCAAGGAATTTGGAGGGGTAGTTGCCAATGCGGATATCTCTCTTGAAGTGGAGGAAGGGAGGATTGTGGGCTTGATTGGACCCAATGGAGCAGGCAAGACCACACTGTTTAATTGCATTGCAGGTTACTATAGACCCACCCGTGGAAAGGTCTTTTTTAGAGGTGAGGAGATTACGGGATGGCCAGCCCACCATGTTGCAAAAATTGGAATTGCCAGAACTTTTCAGGGAATGAAGACCTTACCCAATCTAACCGTTGAAGAGAATGTGATGGTAGGGGCCTTCTGTCGAACCCATGAGCGTGAGAAGGCAAGAAGGGATGCCCATGAGATTATGGAACTATTAGCCATCCGAAAAGAGGCGAATGCCCTTCCCAAAGAACTTCCCATTGCCCTTCAAAAAAGGATAGAGCTTGCCCGTGCCCTTGCCACCAAACCCCGACTTTTGATGTTAGATGAGATCGCTGCTGGTCTAAATCCTTTAGAAACAAAAGAGATTCTTCAAACCTTAAAGAGGATTAAAGAGGAAAGAGGGCTAACCCTCTTCTTAACCGAGCATGTGATGGAGTTCATCATGACTTTGTCAGAAATGGTTATGGTGATGGCAGCCGGTCGAAAAATTGCTGAAGGACCACCAGAGGAGGTAGCCAGGGAGCCTAAGGTTATCGAGGCTTACCTCGGGGAGAGATATGCTCAGGGTTGATCGAATCAGAGTTCATTATGAGGGGATTCCTGCCCTTCATGAAGTAACCTTTGAAGTCAAGGAAAGAGAATTGGTGGCTATGGTAGGAGCCAATGGAGCGGGAAAGAGTACTTCGCTCAAGGCAATCATTGGAACGGTTAAACCTGTATCTGGAAAAATTGAATTCAATCAAAGGGACATTACAGGCTCCTCTACTTCTGAAATCGTTCGTTTGGGGATCGTTTATATTCCAGAGGCAAGACATATCTTCGGTCCGTTAACCGTAGAGGAAAATCTTCTCTTAGGGGCTTTTACTTCTAATTCGGAAAAAGAGGTAAAAGAGCATCTCGATTATGTCTACCGACTCTTTCCAATTTTAAAAGAAAGACGGAGGCAGAGGGGAGAGACCCTAAGCGGTGGAGAACAGCAGATGCTGGCTATTGGTCGGGGATTGATGACCCGACCCAAACTTCTGATGTTCGATGAACCTTCTCTGGGATTGATGCCAAAATTGGTTGGCGAGCTTTTTAAGACCATCTCCCTTTTGAAAGAGGAAGGATACACCATTCTTCTGGTCGAGCAGAATGTCAGAGAGGCGCTGGAAATTGCCGACCGGGGATATATCCTCCAAACCGGGAGAACCATCCATACGGGTAGCGGTAAGGAACTTCTTGAATCAGACATTGTCAAAAAAGCCTTCCTTGGGTTGTAAAGTGGAATCTCTTTTCAAAGATCCCTCCCAACTCTATCCCAAAGCCATCCGGTCCCTGATTCGAAAAGGGAAGTGGGATCGTCCCACAGCAGGACTGGCTATGGGTTATGCTCAGGCCAACTTGGTGATTCTATCGGAAAAGTATGCCTTTGACTTTCTCCTCTTCTGTCAGAGAAATCCAAAACCTTGTCCCCTGCTTGAGGTGTTGGAGGCAGGAGAATATAGGACAAGATTTCTTTCTCAAGAAGCAGATATACGAACTGATATCCCCCGCTATAATGTCTATCGAGAGGGCAAATTGGAGGCCACAGTAAAAGAGATCAAAAGCCTTTGGAGGAAGGATTTTGTCACCTTTCTACTGGGCTGTAGTTTCTCATTTGAAGAGGCACTGCTTCGAGCAAAGATCCCTGTTCGCCACATCGAACAGAATAAGAATGTCCCGATGTTTATCTCCAATCTCTCCTGTAAATCTTCTGGGATCTTCCATGGGCCCATGGTCGTGACCATGAGGCCCATCCCATCTTATAAGGTAAGCCGGGCTGTCCAAATCACATCTCGCTATGCCTTAGTTCATGGAGCGCCTGTTCATATCGGTAATCCTTCTTTGATTGGCATTAAAGATTTAAAGAAACCGGACTTCGGAGACCCAGTAACGATAAAGAAGGATGAGGTCCCTGTTTTCTGGGCTTGCGGGGTAACCCCTCAGGTCGTTGTCATGGAGGCAAAACCCAATCTCTGTATTACCCATACCCCTGGTCATATGTTTATCTCAGATCTCCTTAATGAGGAACTGGCCATCTTTTGATCCGTATCTTTCCCCTTTATTAAACAAAAGTTATCGGCTATAATGTCAAAAATTTTTATCTTAAAAAATTTTAAATGAGGATTGACTCTATGGAAAGAAGAGAGGTCTATAAAAAATATAAAAAATATTTAGTCCCTTCCATAGCCCCCTATTACAAAGAGCCTTTGATCCTAAATAAAGGAAGGGGGAAATATCTCTATGATATCAATGGAAAGGAGTATCTTGATTTTTTCGGGGGTCTCGTCACGATAAGCGTCGGTCATTGTGACAAGGAGATTACCCAAAAGACTTACAACCAGATGAGGAGGCTCCAACATACGTCCACCCTATATCAAAATGTTCCAACAATCATCCTTGCTGAAAAACTTGCACAAATCACTCCAGGCCGTTTGCAGAAGTCTTTTTTCACCAACAGTGGAACAGAGGCCATAGAAACTGCCATTCTAATGGCTCAACTGCATACCCATAGTCGTGAAATCATCTCCTTAAGGCACAGTTACAGTGGAGCTTCCTCTCTGGCCATGAATCTTTCAGGACTTGGGAATTGGCGCCTTATTGAAAGCCTTCATCCTGGCATTAAACATGCCCATAATGCCTACTGCTTTCGATGTGCCTTCGGAAAAGAGTATCCAAATTGCGACCTTCAATGTGCAAGAGATATAAAAGAGTTGATTGAGACGACTACCTCAAGACATCCTGCTGCCTTTATTGCCGAACCCATTCAGGGACTTGGAGGGTTTATCACTCCACCTAAGGAATATTTCAAGGAAGTGGTCTCCATTGTTAGACAGTATGGAGGCCTCTTTATCTGTGATGAGGTTCAGACAGGGTGGGGGAGGACAGGAGGAAAATGGTTTGGGATTGAACATTGGGGTGTCGAACCTGATATCATGGTCACGGCCAAAGGAGCAGCCAATGGCTTACCAGTTGGGATCACCATTGCCACTCCTGAGGTAGGAGATTCTTTTAAGGGACTTTATATCTCCACTTTTGGCGGGAATCCAGTAATCGCCACGGCTGTCCAAGCAACCATCGAGGCCATTGAAAAGAGAAAACTTCTGGGCAATGCCGAGAGGATGGGAAAATACTTAAGAGAACGTTTAGAAAATCTAAAAGAAAAATATCCCATCATTGGTGAAGTTCGGGGAATGGGGTTAATTCAGGGGATTGAGGTGGTCAAAGAAAAAAAGGAACCCGCTTCGGAGTTTGTCCTGAGGATTTTTGAAATGACAAAAACGGAAGGCCTTCTTATAGGAAAAGGAGGCCTTTATGGAAATGTCATTCGCCTCACGCCTCCCCTAATCATTGGAAAAGGAGATATTGATAGAGCAGTTCAAATCCTGGATCGGGCTTTCGAAAAGATTCAAAAGTCTTACTGAGTTTTATTTTTTCAAAAATTCACCCCAAGATTTTTTATGAAAGTCTAACCAAAAATATTTGAAATTTAACAGACTTGTCATCCTGAACTCGTTTCAGGATCTCACCTTTTGGACAAAACAAGATGCTGAACCAAGTTCAGCATGACACCATTTGTTCTCAAGTGTTAGAGATAAATTCTCAGAC
>CAZFDM010000268.1:0-2611 GCA_964517975.1 uncultured Syntrophaceae bacterium | reverse complement strand
AGTCTGAGAATTTATCTCTAACACTTGAGAACAAATGGTGTCATGCTGAACTTGGTTCAGCATCTGGTTTTGTCCAAAAGGTGAGATCCTGAAACGAGTTCAGGATGACAAGTCTGTTAAATTTCAAATATTTTTGGCTAGTGTTTAGAGTTTTTATACTGAGAAACCAAGGAAGAATACGGATTTGGCCAGGGGGAACGGAGTAGGGTGCTTGCTAAAAGGATCATCCCTTGTCTTGATGTAATGGAAGGAAGGGTGGTTAAGGGAACTCAGTTTGTGAACCTTAGGGATGCTGGAGATCCTGTTGAGAATGCGAAGGAGTATGATCAGCAGGGAGCGGATGAGATTGCCTTCTTAGATATTACCGCCTCTTATGAGAAAAGGGATATTCTAATTGATATTGTCCGCCAAACAGCGGAACATATTTTCATCCCTCTCACGGTAGGAGGAGGGGTTAGGAGTATCGAGGATATCCGGAAACTCCTCAAGGCGGGGGCGGATAAGGTTTCCATCAATACGGCCGCAGTGAAGGATCCCAATTTTGTTCAAAGGGCATCGAAGCGGTTCGGTAGCCAATGCATTGTGATTGCGATCGATGCCAAAAGGAGAGGAGAAGGTTGGGAAGTTTATACCCATGGAGGCAAAGTCCCGACAGGAATTGATGCCATCCAGTGGGCAAAGAGGATGGAGGAGTTGGGAGCAGGTGAGATCCTGCTGACCAGTATGGATCGGGATGGAACAAAGGATGGGTATGACCTCGAACTAACCCGAACGATTTCAGAGACCGTGGGAATCCCTGTCATTGCCTCTGGAGGCGTAGGGACGCTCGAACATCTCTATGAAGGACTCACCCTTGGAAAGGCTGATGCTGTGCTTGCCGCCTCCATCTTTCATTACAGGGAATATACGATTGCTCAAGTCAAATCCTATTTAAAGGAGAAGGGGGTCATCGTTCGACTTTAGTGGTAGACGTATAATACGGATTGCGATATCCGCATAGCGGAGAAGAGATTGAACGCTATGCCCCATGCCTACAGGTTGAATTTTTGAATCGATTTTTCCTCCTCTTAGCTACCGGTTTTGGAGTTGGCTATTCTCCCATTGTCCCTGGAACACTTGGAACGCTCCTGGCCATTCCCCTCTATCTTGTTCTCTCTGAAATCCCCTCTCCAATCTACGAACTGACACTGATGGGCTTCTTCTTTCTTTCGGTTTGGATTTCGGAGAGAGCCGAGCAATTCTTTGGTAAAAAGGATGATCAAAGGATCGTGATCGATGAAATGATGGGATTCTTCATCACCCTCCTCTGGTTGGAAAAGACCCTCCTCGTTATCGTGATCGGATTTATACTTTTCCGTTTTTTCGATATTCTTAAACCCTTTCCCATCCGACATCTTGAGAAGAGATGGAGGGGCGGATATGGGGTGGTATTAGATGATGTAATGGCAGGCATCTATGCCAATATACTCCTCCATCTTTTGTGGAGGATCTATTGATGAAGATAGAGAAAGCCATTGGAGGCCTCTTAAGAAGAAATGGGTGGACCCTTTCGGTCGCAGAATCCTGTACCGGAGGCTTAATCTGCGATCGGATCACCAATGTCCCTGGAAGTTCACACTACTTTATGGGGGGAATGGTGACTTACAGTAACGAATCCAAGGCAAAACACTTAGGGGTTCCAATGGAGGAGATAAAAAAATATGGAGCCGTGAGCCCTCAGGTGGCAAGGAAGATGGCTCAGGGGGTAAGGAAGGCATTTGGCACACAGGTTGGGTTATCCACAACAGGGATTGCAGGGCCTAAAGGCGGAACCAGAGAAAAACCGGTTGGACTTGTGTTCATCGGGTTGGCAAAAGGCAAAAAGACCAGGGTGATGAAATTGAATTTAAAGGGAAGCAGAAGAGAGATCAAACAGGAATCCTCCCGCCTGGCCCTGAGATATCTTAAGCATTTCATTGAAACGGAGATTCAACGGTAGAAAATTAGGCCATGGCACTGACACTCATTTATCAAGCTATGGCATTAATTAATTCACACTGAAAAATGTGCCATAAAACCCTTGAAAATAGTAGGTTGTAGGATTATTTTTATGGAAAATTTTTCTCGATCAAGTTTTAGAGAGGGACTCATCCTATGGCCTCGAGAGACACCAACAAATTAGCCTCTTTGCTTTTATGATTCAGAACAATCTTGATCCCGATCACAAACTGATACAACTTTCCCATAAAATTGACTGGGATCAGATCATGGATGATCTTCGAAGATATTATAGCCCAATTGGAAGAAGGGCCAAACGGATTCGGATGATGGTAGGGCTTCATATGTTGAAGCATCTGTATGATCGGAGCGATGAGCAAGTCGTGGAGGAGCTTCGGGAGAATGTGTATTGGATGGCCTTTTGTGGTGTTCCAACGGAGGAGATCAAAAAGGGGAAGCCTTTGAAGTGGTTGGATTCCTCGACGATGACCTATTTTCGGAAACGGATTGGGCCTGAGGGAATGAGGAAGATTGAGGCGGTCATTCAGGATCAACTGGTCAAGAGTCGACGGATACGGCCTCGGCTGATGCTGCCTGATACGACTTGCATGGAGAAACATATTGCCTATCCCAC
>CAZFDM010000267.1:0-26277 GCA_964517975.1 uncultured Syntrophaceae bacterium | reverse complement strand
CGTCATGTTGTTTGAATGCAAATCGATTCCGCTGTATAATCGCATAAGGCACCTCCTGGGTTGGATTGGATTTCTTACCCAAGTATATACCAAGTATTGGCCTGGTATATACTGGAGGGCCTTTTAATGATTATCAAGTTCAGCATGACATGAGGGTTAGGTTCTGGCCTTTTTGTCATCCCGAACTTGTTTCGGGATCTCAGTTTTGGGTTTTAGAATTTAGGTTTTAAAGCCACGCCCTGTGGGCGGGGTTCTTTACTAAAAGGAATAAAAAGGATGTACCACTTCTTCTTACGAAGAGATGAGCGGATGGAATACTGCTTCAATGTAGAGACCTCTGCCCCATTGAATTCAGAGGAGCTCTCCATTTTGAAGCAGATCCTTGCCGATGGTTTTGTCTCCGAAAGCATCTCTGAAAAATCGTTTCACCAAGATGAGGGGAGTGTGGTGGAGCTCGGCCCTCGGATGAATTTTGCAACCGCCTATTCCACCAACATTGTGGCCATCTGCCATACCTGCGGGCTCGATAAAGTGACTCGCATTGAGCGATCTCGAAGATATTCTCTCCTTCCAGGAGAGAATAGAGAACGTTTCATTCGAGAACATCACGATCGAATGACTGAATGTCTATATGAACATCCCCTGGAGAGTTTTGAATCTGGAATCGTCCCCGAGCCTGTTTTTGAGGTCCCCCTTCGGGAGAAGGGCTTGTCTGCCTTTGACGAGATTCCAGGGCTGGCGATGGATGAGTGGGATAGAAAACTCTATTATGACTATTTTGTTAAAGAAGAAGGTAGAAATCCCACCATCGTTGAAATCAGAGATTTAGATAATGCAAACAGTGAACACTCCCGCCACGGCTACTTTAAGGGGAGACAGATCATTAATGGCGTGCCCATGCCTGAGACGCTTTTGGATATTGTCAAATCAACTTTAAAAGCAAACCCCTCAAACAGCCTCATCGCCTTCAAGGATAACTCCAGTGGGATCAAAGGGTATGAATGTTGGACCATTCTTCCTGAAAAACCAGGTCAACCCTCACCTTTCAAAAAACAAAAAGTCTACTATCATATTATTTTTACCGCAGAAACACACAATTTTCCTACCGGGGTTGCTCCTTTCCCTGGTGCAGAAACAGGGACAGGCGGACGGATTCGAGATGTCCACGCTACGGGGAGAGGAGGGCTTGTTGTAGCAGGAACCACAGGTTACTGCGTCGCCCATCTCCTAATCCCTGGATATGACCTGCCGTGGGAAAATAGATCCTTCCCCTATCCATCAAATCTTGCCCCTTCCTTAGAGGTTGAGATCAGGGCGAGTGATGGGGCAAGCGATTATGGAAATAAGTTCGGGGAGCCAGTGATCCTTGGGTTTACAAGGTCTTTTGATCAGAGACTTCCTGATGGCCAGCGGTGGGGATGGATTAAGAAGATTATGTTTACGGGGGGGATCGGACAGATCGATGATAGGCATATTGAAAAGGGTGAGGCTACGAAAGGTTTATTAATTGTTCAGGTGGGTGGGCCTGCCTATGGTATTGGAGTCAGTGGAGGATCCGCCTCCAGTAAACTTCAGGGCGAAAATGTGGAGGAGCTCGATTTCAATGCAGTCCAACGAGGCGATGCAGAAATGGAGCAGAAACTAAACCGAGTGATTCGGGCCTGCATTGAAATGGGTGATCAGAATCCCATCGTCAGCGTCCACGATCAAGGGGCAGGAGGTCCAGCCAATGTTCTGAAAGAGCTGGTCGAAAAGGCAGGGGGAAGAATTGAACTGAGGCGAATCAAACTGGGTGATCCGACCCTCTCTGTGCTCAAGATCTGGATTGCAGAATATCAAGAACGGTGCGGGTTCTTGATTCCTATAGAAAAGATTGAGCAGTTCAAGTCCATCTGCGAGAGGGAGAAAGTCAATTGTGAGATCTTGGGGCAAGTGACAGGAGATGGTCGATTTGTTGTGCATGATGAACAAGATGATTCGACCCCTGTGAATCTTAATCTTGCAAAGGTCTTAGGCAATATGCCGCAGAAGACCTTTACGGATAAAAAGGTAGAGGCTGTTCTTCACCCTCTCAAACTACCCGATTCATTGACTATGGAAGATGCCTTATGGCGTGTTCTACGTGACCTTTCAGTCGGCTCGAAAAGGTTTTTAACCAACAAGGTGGATCGAAGCGTGACAGGATTAATTGCACGACAGCAATGCTGTGGTCCCCTTCAATTAACCGTAGGAGATGTGGCTGTAATTGCTCAGAGCCATTTTGGGTTGACCGGAGCAGCAACCTCCATTGGCGAGCAACCGATTAAGATGTTGGTGAATCCAAAGGCAGGGGCTCGTATGGCGGTAGGAGAAGCACTGACCAATATCGTATGGGCAAAGATCACCCGATTGGAGGATATCAAATGTTCTGCGAATTGGATGTGGGCCCCCAAACTCTTAGGAGAAGGGGCTGCCCTTTATGAAGCTGCTTGCGCCATGAGAGACATGATGATCCAGTTGGGAATTGCCGTGGATGGGGGAAAGGATAGCCTTTCCATGGCCGCACGAGTGGGAGAGGAGATTGTAAAATCCCCACGTGAGTTGGTCATCTCCGCCTATGCACCCATGCCTGATATTACCAAAGTGATTACCCCGGATATTAAAACCCCAGGCAAAAGCCACCTCATTTTTATTGACCTGACCAATGGGAATGCCCGGCTTGGAGGTTCGGTCTTAGCCCAGGTATACGGACAGATTGGCAATCACTCTCCAGATGTGGATGATCCTGAAATGCTCAAACAGGCGTTCTATGCCATTCAGAAATTGATCTCAGAAAATCTCGTTCTTTCAGGACATGACCTGAGCGATGGGGGCCTGATTACGACCCTTCTGGAGATGGCCTTTTCGGGAAACTGTGGATTAAGAATCAAGATGGAAGGCCCATGGACTCTGTTTGAGAGGTTTTTTTCTGAGGAGTTGGGAGTGGTTATCGAATGTGATCAGAGAGATGTGGCAAGAACCTTAGAGGTTCTTCGGTCCTTTCATCTTCGGGCAATGGTGATTGGAGAGCCGACAGAGGAGAAAAGGATTCGGATCACCTATAATGGTCAGGACGTTCTCCAGTCGGATATGCGTCTTTTAAGGCAGTGGTGGGAGGAGACCTCCTATCAGATCGAACGTCTCCAGATGAATCCTCTATGTGCTGAGGAGGAAAAGAGAAATATCTTTGATCGGAAAGGTCCCACCTACCTGATAAGTTTTGAGCCCCAGCCAACCCCCATTCATCTTCTCGAAGCCGAAGATAAGCCCGAAGTGGCCATCCTAAGGGAAGAGGGGAGCAATGGGGATCGGGAGATGACCTCTGCCTTCTATCAGGCAGGGTTTAGACCTTGGGATATCACGATGACCGATCTAATTAATGGCCGGGTGACATTAGAGCGATTTCGAGGCCTTGTTGCCGTAGGAGGGTTCTCCTATGCCGATGTTCCGGAAAGTGCCAAAGGATGGGCCGCTGCCATTCGATTTAATGAAAGGTTGAGAAAGATGTTTGACGACTTTTACCATCGATCAGACACCTTCACCCTTGGGGTGTGCAATGGATGCCAACTGTTTGCTCTCTTGGGTTGGATTCCCTGGTCAGGAATTCCTGACCATCATCAACCTCGGTTTGTCCAAAACCTTTCTCGCCGTTTCGAATCTCGCTGGGTGACTGTAAAAATTTTGGAAAGTCCAGCGATGATGTTTAAAGGGATGGCTCACTCCATCCTCGGAATCTGGGTGGCTCACGGTGAGGGAAGGCTTTACTTTCCTGATCCAGGGATGATAGATGAAGTGGTTCAAAAGAGATTGGTCTCCCTCGTTTATGTCGACGATGAAGGCCGGATGGATGGGGAGGCTCCACAAAATTATCCTTTCAATCCGAATGGTTCCCCCTATGGAATCACAGGCCTCTGTTCGCCTGATGGAAGGCATTTAGCCATGATGCCCCATCCAGAACGCGCCTTTCTTAAATGGCAATGGGCATGGATCCCTCGAGATCTTGATAACCGGCTCAAGGCCTCTCCCTGGCTTCAAATGTTCCAAAATGCAAGACAGTGGTGTGAGAAAACATAGAAGGCGGAGGGCAGAAGGGAAAGAGGTCCATCTTGAAGAGGTTAGGTGATTACTTGACAGGTTGGTGGAGACTTTCAAGAATCCCCTTTCTTTCAGTTGGGATTCTTCCTTTGATCCTTGGTTTCGTTCTGGCTTGGCGCTGGGGTTATCAAGGACCTCTTGGGCTTTATCTCCTTAGCTTCATTGCCGTCCTTTTCATAATATGGATGACCTATTATCTCGGTGAGTGGAACGATTTAGAAGGAGACCGACTAAACCAAAATTTTAATGCCTTCTCAGGGGGCTCAAGGGTATTGGTCAAAGGATTGCTTCCTCCCAAAGTGGCCCTTTATTTAGGCTATGTGTGTTTGATGGGAGGGATGTCCATGGGTCTCTGGCTTTATGTTCGGTACCAGACTGGTCCATGGACACTTCTCTTAGGAGGGATCGGGGTCTTTTCAGGATTTTTTTATTCGGGAAGACCTATTCGATGGGCGTATCGGGGATTGGGAGAGATTCTCATCGGTTTCTGCTATAGTTGGTTACCCATTGCAACGGGCTTTTATCTCTTCAGTGGTTTCTTCAATCAGGAGATCTTTTTCCTCTCCATCCCTGTTGGACTTTCGATTTTTAATGTCATATTGATTAATGAATTTCCAGATGAGGAGGCGGATCGGAAAATCGGGAAGAAGAACTTAGTGGTGCGTTTCGGGAAGGAGAGAATGGCCGAACTCTATTTAGGGATTTCCATTCTGGTCGGGTTCTCATTCCTTAAGGTCATTCTCCTTTTTGGTCGAACACCCATCTGGTTTCTTTTATTGTCGATCTTCCCTCTCCTGGGTCTCCTATGGAGTAGCCTTGAGGTTTGGAGAGGAGGCTATCAAGAACCCCACAGACTTAAATCTCTTTGCCGAAACACTCTTTTGGTCAACCTATCCATTACAATGCTCCTCACGATTCAGCAGACCCTACTCCTCTCCCCCCATTCTTCTTCTCCTCTGAAGGGGTAAGAGTGAATATGACGGATAGGATCAATGAAATGGAAACAAGGATGGAAGATATTCAAAAAGTCATTGAGAAGGTAAGCATAGATCTTCACGAAGGAAAATCAGAGGAAGAGATTTTCCAATCTCTTCTTTCTCTTTTAGGAAAAGATTTGGAGTTAGCGGTAGGAGTGATTGAGCAATTATCAGGGATTTTAGATGTGAAGATCGCCCGTCTTCTTTAGCGGATGTTAGAGATTTATGAAGAGAAGAGTATTCATAAGGCCATTAAGCGATCCCTTTATCGGATAAGAAGCCGGGGAATCACTGTTGAAGAGATTCTCCCCGAAAAAAAGGAGTCGATCCTTCGCCCCTTAAAGGGTCAACCCCCGAAAGGATTTGGAAACGCCTATGATATTTCGTGGAACCGGTTCCTCATCCTGACCTTTGCTCGTCCTGGTAGGGGATCCGTGGTGCTTCATGGTTTGGTCAATGACCAAGAAGGGTTGATTAATTTTTATGGAGGAGAGATCTCAAAAAAAGAGTTAAAAAACTTCTTTGACGAAGTGCAAGAGGCAAGCCCGACCCCAGTGGTTGAGATGGAGGCCTCCTATGTAGCCTTTCTTTTTACCAGAGCCTACCAAACGACCCTGATGAAAGGGAGGACGCCTCCTTCAGATTATGTCCGTTTTAAGAGCGAGGTGGAGAAGATTAAAAAGGACTGTGAGAGGCCATTAATCTATTCCTACCTTGAGCCAGAGGCCATTGAGGGGGATGAAAGGTTTTTGAGAAGAGGAGGAGATCTTCTCAGAACGGATCTTTTTGCAAGTTGGGTGATCGGTGATGAAGAGATTAGACCCTATGCGGATGAGGTCTGGGAGGCAGAGGAGTCAAGACTGATCCTCAACCCAAATCAGAAGGAGGCCCGATTTCAGGAAATCTATCAGAGGGCCCTTTCCAACCTCTTCCCCGAAGAGAAAAGACTCCTTTATCAATGTAGGATGGAGGAGATGGCTTACCTTCTCTTTAAGTTAGGGAAGGAGGAGGAGGCAAAGATTTCTCTGGCAGTAGCCCTTGATCTTAAGAAACCGATCAATTTTTTCCAACCCAATCCCTTTATCTATCAACTGGTCATCAAATCCATCTACGCATTTCTAAAAGAAGCCTATGAGAAGAAGAAAGAGGAGTTTTCTCTAATTCAGAGGCCATGATTGAATTGGGGGCGGAGATTTCGGAATTCAGATTACCCCTGCCTGAGTCAGGCTTCCCCCTCTCGACGGCGAGATTGTATCGTAATTGGAAGAAACTCATGATACGATCGAAAGGCAAATCCTTTCGGATTATATTGATTCTTTTTGGAATCTTAGTCATTCTAATAGTTGGAGCCTTCTTCGGACTCTCCTTCTATGCTGTCACGTTAATCCAGCCTAAGATTCAAGAGGCAATAGGCCCTGAAATAACCCTATCCGATATGAAAGCCAAAATGACCCACCTTTCCATTAAGGGAATTCACTATGAAGAGAAAACTTCAAAAAAAAGAATCTTTCAAATTGAAGAGATAAAAGTTTATCCTTCCTTCCTTTCTTTTTTGAGGGGTTATTTAAAAGTTAAAGAAATTGTCCTCCTTAAGCCTTCTTTCTTCCTTTTTCGTTCTCGAGAAACGGGGCTTTTGACACCTCTGACAGGGATAGGCGGAAAAGAAGAGAAAAGGGACGATTTTCGAGAAGAAAAGAAGAGAGAACCCTTGCCATTGAAGATTGATCACATTAGGGTTCAAAATGGTTTCATTGGTTTTGAAGATAGGAAGACAGGGTATCCTTACGTCCAATTCAATTTAAAGGATTTAGACATCCAAATAGAAGGAGTTAAATTCCCATTGCTCCAATCCCCTTTTCCTTTCAAATTGAATGGAAGGATGAGGGGGAAAGAGAGGGAAGGATTTATTAAGATGGAGGGATGGTTAAACTTAGAGGCACTTGAATTTGAAAGTGTCTTGAGTCTTCGAGAAATCGGGGTGAAGGATTTTGAACCCTATTACCGAAAGAAAGTTTCAACAGAAGTGGAGGATGGGCTGATCCATATCGAGGCAAAGGTCGTGTTGAAAAAGAGGGTTATTGATATTCATGGAGATATGGAATTGGTGGGTCTTCAAATCAAGAGAACCGAGGGGAAGATTTTTTGGATCCCCGCAGATCTGTTCTCCTCCCAATTGAAGAAGAAGGGAGGTCGTTTAAAAATCCCATTTCATATCAGGGGAGATATGGGTGATTCGAAATTTAATCTTCAGGAGAGCCTCCTCACCGCTCTGGGATTCTCCCTTGCAAGGTCTTTGGGGATGCCTGTCAAAATTTTTCCTGATGGGAGAGAAGAGATAAGAGGGGGAATTTAGTGATTGCCAGCCGGAATAGAGACTCGATTCGCTGGATTCTTCTTGACTGTGTCTCCAATAGTAGACTCATTACCCCTGAAATCCTGGAACGTCAATATCAATTCTCTAAGATTAAAGGAAGCACCTGGGTTCTCTATTCTACATTTAAGAATGCCCAAGAAGGGATCCGGCTAAAGGATTGTCTAACAAGGATTTCTCAACCCACCCTTCTTATCTGGGGAGATCATAACCCAGTCCTTCCTCTTTCCGTTGGCAAGCCACTCCACCGAATCATCCCTCACTCAAGGCTTCTGATCATTGAAAGGGGCGCTCATATCCCGATGTGGGAAAATTCAGAAGAGGTCAATCAGGCCATCCTCGATTTTCTGAAAAATAGTTCAGGGTAATTCGTTCGGTGTTCGGAGTGGGGCATTCGAACCCCGGACGTTGAATTATTTGAGGAGGGCGAGGCTAAACCAGGGGACATAGGTGATGATGGCAAGAGCTATCAAGAGAACTCCAATGAAAGGGAGGCAGGAGAGATAGAGCCTCAATACCGATTTTTCAAAACGGATGCTCGAGATGAAGAGGTTGATTCCCAGGGGAGGAAAGGAGGCTCCAATTTCAAGGTTGGTGAGGATGATGATGCCAATATGAAGGGGATGAATCCCATAGGCCTCTGCTATAGGCGAAACGAGGGGGACGACGACCATTAGCGCAGAAAACGTCCCCATCACGCATCCCACTAAAAGGAGAAATAGATTCATCACCACCAAGAAGACGAATGGACTATGGATGTGGGCCTTAAAGAATTCGAGCATCTTCATCGGGACCTCTTCGTCAATTAGGTAGTTGGTCAGACCGAGGGCAGCACCAAGGATGATGAGGATCCCGCCCACCAGGATCATGCTCTTACGCATTAGACTCGGAAGATTCTTCCATTTAATATCACGGTAAATTATCACTTCAACCAATAGAACATAGATCGCAGTGATGGCCGCCGCTTCGCTCACAGCGAAATAACCGCTATAAATTCCTCCGAGAACCACCAGAGGCAGAGGGAGCTCCCAGATCATCTCTTTTAAGGCGAGGAGAACTTCATAGGGTTTAAATTCGGTTCGGGGGACTTTGGCGGAGATGGCTTTCTGGACACTGAAAGCGGAAAGAAGGACAACCAACAAGATACCCGGTAGAATGCCTGCCCGAAAGAGTTGATCGATCTGAACCTTTGCAACAATCGCATAAATAATTAATGGAAGGCTTGGAGGAAAGAGAAGGCCTAATGTCCCAGAGGTGGTCAGTAACCCCAGAGAAAATTTCTCAGGATATCTTCCCCGTATCATGGCAGGATATAGGATTCCTCCCAGGGCAATGATCGTGAGGCCAGTGGCTCCTGTCAGGGCAGTAAAGATTGCACAGGTCACCAGAGCAATGAGGGAGAGTCCACCGGGTAACCAGCCCAGGATTGCATCGGTGAGTCTAATTAATCTCTTCGGTGCTCCGCTTTCAGAAAGGAGGTATCCGGCAAAAGTGAAAAGTGGAATGGCCACCAGGATGGGGGTGGTGGCCATGCGATACATCTCAATAATCATGGCTGAGGAGTCAATCTGGCTCGTAAAAAAGAGTAGAAGCGAAAGACCAGCAATCACTACAAAAAGGGGAGCTCCAAGAATCGTTAGGATGAATATAATGATAATTAAGGGGAGGGTCATCGTTCCTTTCCCGTTTGGTCCATCCTTTCTAACTTCCCGGGGATCACCAGAGTTTTAAAAAATCGGAGTCCAAACCGAAAGGACATCAATCCAAAGGTGATGGGAAGAATGGTCTCTAAGACCCAGTGAGGTATCTTTAAAAAAGCTTTTTCTCCCATTTGAGCCTCATTTTTTATAAATTTCACTGAGGCATAGGTTAATAGAATACAGATAAAGAATGAAAAGAGATGGATGATGAGGGTAACGATTCGATTCCCCCGAGAAGGCAGCCATCGTGAAACCACATCGATGGTAATATGTTTTCCTTCTCTCGTCGCAAGGCTTGCGCCAATAAAGCCAATCCAGAGAACCAAATTTCTGATCAATGAATCGCCCCAAGAAAGGCCTGTATCAAAGAGATTTCGAAGAATGATCTGGAGAGAGGCAACCAGGATCATTGAGCTTAGAAAGATCACGATTAGAATTTGTTCAATTCGGTCGATGATCTCATCGGTTCGTTTCCACCGATCCATCACTTCCTTCCCTTTCGGTAACTTTCCAGATGGAAAATCGCTTCCTCAAAGATTTTTTTAGAAAAGGTCTGACCGCTGATATGGGACATAGCCCGGTTGGAGAGTTTTTTAAATTCTTCCACTTGATCCGGAGGGGGAGTAATCAGTTTAACCCCTTGTTTCATCATCGCCTTGATGGCATCCTGATTTTCGTTCCGAGTAATTGTCTTTAGTTGATCGAGATGGGATTGAAACATTTCAAGAATAGAATTCTGAAGGGGGAGAGGAATCTGTTTAAATACCTCTTTTTTTACTACCACTCCACCTGCAAGATAGACCAGGGGGACATCGGTCAGATATTTGATTTTGGTAAACCATTGGAGGGAGACCGCTCCAGTGGGTGGAGCATAGACCACCTCAACCAGACCTGTTTGGAGTCCTACCAATACGTCGGGAACAGATAAGGGAACCGCCTTTACCCCTGCTTCGTCAAAGATGGCCTTGGACATCGGAGATTCTTCCCAGATCCAGACCTTGGCTTTTTTTAAGTCTGCCACATGAGCAATGGGAAGCGTGGACATCAGATAGACGAATCCTCCTTCAGACCACCCTAATAGGGTATAGCCGCTCTCCTCGAACCCTTTTCGAAAGAAGGAATCCATCTTTTTTATGAGAAAGTCCACCTCTTCATACTTTTGAAAGAGGAAAGGGATCTGGAGAACATCGATTTCTTTAAAGAGGGTGGAAAGACCACTTGAGGTAAGCGCAGCCCCTTGGATCTGACCAATCTTCATCTTTCGGAGCATGTCTTTTTCATCCCCTAAGACTCCTCCTCCGTAGATTTTAAATTGGATTTTGTTTTCGGTCTTCTTCATGATCTCAGAATTCAATTGAGTGAAAGCCTTCATCCAGGAACTTCCTTGGGGAGCCAAGGTGGCCAGTTTGATGATGAGGTCCTTTTCAGCTGATTGAGCAGGCGGAAGAAATAAAAGAGTAATCCCTAAGCAGCCGATCCAGATTTTTAGGATGTTTCTTCTTCCCATTTTTTCTCTCCTATTCGAAATATTCATCCTGTCGATTGAGAAGTTCACTTGCCCTCTTTTGGGCTACTGTGTTCAGTAGGGTGAGCTCAGGGGCGATATCGAGAGATGTGTTTAAAACCTTTTGCAAGGTGGAAGTAAAAAGCTCCTTATCTTGGGCCATCCGGGCATAGTGTTCTGCATAATAGACATAACTCATTAGAAATTTTCCTTTGCCTAAATCAATCGCTCTCAAAAAATGGTCTTGTGACTTTTTCAAATCTCCTCCTGCTATTTTTGGTCTGGAGGCAAACCATATCCCCATAAAGAGATGAGGACCTCCATAGTAGAAACCTTCATCGAGCTCTAAAACCCTTTTCATCATCCATTCTACCCTTGGAAGTTCAGAGAGGGCTTCCATAGAGTCCAAATGATAGTTGATCCAGTTTGCCCAGCAGGTAGCACTCCAGAAAAGATAAGGGACCTCTTTTTTCCCCATACGTCTGAGTGCCTCCTGAAAATCGTCAAGAGGTCTTTCCACTGGATTTTTAAACCCTCTCATCTCAAGGGATCTTAGTGCATAATGTCTTGCCTTCCCAAGAAGGAATTTTGCGTAATCCTTGTCTTTCTCATCTAAAAAAGCAGAGACAAAGGAGGAGTAACTTTGGGCGGCCGTGATCAGCAATTGATCATTTTCTGGCAGTGCCTCAATCATTCCATCGATCAGCATTAAAAAGGCTGGCATTCCCTCTCGAATCATCCGCAAATCCGTTTGTTTACTGGAAGACCTCGCCACCTCCTCCAAGAGTTTGGCTGTGCTTCCAACAACCCATTTTTTATTGGGAAGACAGGAAAGGAGCAAGAGGCTCATTAAAAGAAAGACCCAGAATCGAATGGGAAATGATCTCATTGACCAATCTCCAACCTTCTTTGGGGGGCTACCTTTCTAAAGAGTTATATTTCCAAATTAAGAGTATGTCAACCTTTTTAAATGGGATCTCTGAAAGAGTATGTAATAAACCATTTTCCAGTATGGAAGGGTAGGTGAAAACCTTCGAGCCTGTGGCAGGCGGATACCTAACCTATGAATGATTGTAGGGTAAGGGCTTGTCTCTTACCGAAAAGCAGGAAGCCACTGGATGAACGATTAATGATAAACGATGGACGGTAAACAATAATTACAAAGAGGACCTTTTCAGGATTTTCGAAGCATTGCCTTGACAAAGGGATTGCAATCATTAAAAATAACAGGACAATAGAGAAAGGAGACAAAGTGGGAAACTACAGGAAACGGGTTGTGATCACAGGGGTTGGACCAGTAACCCCCGTTGGGATTGGTAAAGAGAAATATTGGGACAGTCTGGCTCAAGGAAGGTCTTTCTTTAAGAGGATTGAATTTCCAGATCGAGATATGACCCATTACCGATGTCGAATTGCTGCTCCCATCGAAGGGTTTGATCTCTTTCAGTACGTCGAAAGGTCGAAACTTTCTAAGCATCTTGGAAAAACCTCGCAGTACGCCATTGCAGGCACATGGCTTGCTCTGAAAGATGCGGGGATAGAACTTGAAATGAATGATTTGGATCCAGACATTCACCATAAACATACAGGGGTCTATCACCTGAAAGATTTAGATTCCTTTCAAGTAGGAGTGATCATGGGCGTGGGTGTGGAGGCGATGGATTTGTTGGAGCATTTCCACGAGCGGTTTCTGTCAAAGGGACCAAGGGGGATTTCCCCATTTGCTCTTCCTAATATCTATCTGAGCGCCATCACTTCACATGTGGCTCAATACTTTTCAATCCGAGGGACTTCCTATGCCGTCTCCACCGCCTGTGCATCAGCCACCCATGCGATGATCAATAGTTTCCTCCAGATTCAAGGGGGTGCGGAAGAAGTGATGGTCACAGGTGGAGCAGATGCCTGTATTACCCCCTATGTCTTTGGAGGGTTTGATGTCTTAAGGGCTATGTCCACCCGTAATGAAGAGCCTTCTAAAGCATGTAGGCCTTTCGATCGTGAGAGAGATGGATTTGTCATGGGAGAAGGGGCAGGAATATTGGTTTTTGAGGAGTTAGACCATGCCCTTCGGAGGGGAGCCCATATCTATGGAGAAGTGGTTGGATTTGGGATGACTGCGGATGCCTATCATCTGACTGATCCTGATCCCGAAGCACGCGCATTGTCCAAAGCAATCAGGGATCCCCTTCTGATGGGAGGCTTCTCAACGGAAGAGGTCGATTACATCAATCCTCATGGAACCTCCACTCCCTTGAACGATCGGGTGGAAACAAAGGCCATTAAAAATGTGTTTGGAAAACAGGCTTACCACATCCCCATCAGTTCCACCAAATCGATCACTGGCCATATGATGGGTGCGGCTGGAGGAGTAGAGGCGATTGCTCTATTGTTAGCCCTTGAAAAGGGAGTGATCCATCCAACCCTTAACTATGAATTCCAAGACCCTGAATGTGACTTGGATTATGTCCCCAATGAAGCAAGGAGGAAAGAAGTCAGGGTGGGTCTCTCCATTTCTGCAGGATTTGGAGGGGTTAATAGCGCCATCCTGATTAAAAAGTTTGAATAGGTTCAGTCCCTCTTCCACTATTTAGGTAAGGGCTAAGCCCTTACCCTACACATTGTTATTATCGGTATTCGCCCGCCTGCCTGCTGCAGGTAGGCTTTTTCACCTTATATTTGTCTGAGTTCGTATTCCAAAACAGGGGTTGTCATTTGCAAAGGGAGAGGGATAAAAAGTGTTTATCAGAGAGTAGGATTACATGTCCCAGAAAAGAGAAGAAAAGAAGTTCCCTCATCTCGTACTTACTCTCGATGAGATTGGGGAAACGAAATCTCCGAATCTCCTCTTCCCTCGAAAACACAGAATTCTTCCTCCTGAGAAGAAGTTTGATATTTTTTTGAGACCTGTCATTCTCCAGGACAACCCTGATATCCTGGGAGTACGAATGAAATTTCAGGGAAACCTACCTATAGAATGGGAGAGGTTAGTTGTCTATCAGGTGAGTTTATAAAGAATTTAAATATCAAAATTACAAAAATAAATTGTAATAGGAACCGCCAAACCTTTCTTTCCAATCTCTAATTATTTTTAAAAATCTATTTCTCCCAAAATACTCAATAATTCAAAAGTAAATTGAAATGAGATTGTTGAAAAATTTTACAATTGAGTGTTAATTTTTTCAACAATAAAAACTGTTTAATTTATAAGCAGTTATGGTAATTCTACCATTATTGTAAAAAAATTCAACGTTATTTAATTCAAATCAGAAAGACATCTTTAAACTTTCTTGCTTAATTATGATCTGAAATTGTTTGTATTTACTCAGAATTTTATTGTTTTTAAAATTTTTATCTCAAAATAAAATTTTGGCCCATTTTTTGAGATAGATTTGAGTGAAAACTCAAAAAAATAAAAAAGGAGGTAAGAAAAATGGTTATTATCCTGGTTCTCTTAACGGTCTTAGTGGCAATTTCAATTGAAGTTTTAAGACACCGTTTAGCACGGAAAAGGGAAATTCCCATCGGTTTGGCAGAGAGCAGTCAAGTTGTTCTCTCTCCAGCGAGAGCGGCCCCACAAAAATCGAATGGTCTCCATTTCCCGAAGGAATACTATTACCACAACGGACATGCGTGGGCAAAACTTGAAGAAGAGGATCTCGTCAAAATAGGGCTTGATGATCTGACGCAGAAGATCATGGGTAGTATTGAAGAAATCGAAACTCCTCCCCCGGGGAAAAGTTTGAATCAGGGAGAGGTGGTCTGGAAGGTTCGTCATGGCCAAAGAAAATTGAGACAACTCTCCCCATTGGGCGGGACAGTGGTAGAGGTAAATGAGAAATTAAAAAAAGATCCTTCTCTTGTTAATCGCTCCCCTTATGAGGAAGGGTGGATCCTGAAAATCAAACCAAAGGCTTTGGGTGAAGAACTACCCAAATTGATGGATTCTCTTCAGATGAAAATCCATTTTGACCAAATGAAGGCCAAACTAAGATCTTCGTTGAGTAATGAAACCCTTGGAACCGTTTATGGCGATGGGGAGGAAATCCTCTCCTACGCTACCGATAAGTTAGATGAGAAATGGTGGAGGATATTGGTCACCCAACTTTTCCGTTCATCTCCAGAAGAGTAATTGGAGAGAAAGGAGGATAAATCTATGGTACCCATCTTAGTGCTATTGACCATCGTGGCCTTGATCGAAATTAAAGAATCTGTAGAGAGAAAGCGACGCGTTACCCATTGAGGGACGAAAAAAGGAGGAGTGGAAAATGGGAATCGATCGACGAGGTTTTCTTAAATTGTTTGGGGTAGGAATTGGAGGAGCACTTTCAGGAAGCCTTTTTTTACCCAACCCCTCCAGAGGAGAAGTCATTATTCCCAAGACGGAATTTTTGGGCATCCTGGTTGATACCACCCGTTGTATAGGATGCCGGTCCTGTGAAGCCGCCTGTGCGGAAGCCCATCACCTACCCGTTCCAGATATTGATGATTTATCTGTATTTGAAAAAGAGCGTAAAACCACGGTTCACCAATGGACGGTGGTCAACCGATATGAAACGGAAAAAGGGGAAGTTTTTGTGAAGAGGCAATGCATGCACTGCAATCAACCCGGGTGTGTGGCTGCCTGTTTGGTTAAGGCGATGGAAAAAAGGAAAGAAGGCCCAGTCACCTGGGAGACCAACTGCATGGGTTGTAGGTACTGCATGCCCTCTTGTCCTTTTGAGATTCCAAAATTTGAGTTTCATAGTGCCAATCCTAAGATTCAAAAATGCAATATGTGCTGGGAAAGGCTCAAGAAGGGAGAGAAGCCAGCCTGCGTTGAGAATTGCCCAGAGGAGGCCCTTCTCTTTGGTCCAAGGAGGGAACTCCTTGAGGAAGCAAGGCGAAGAATTTATCAAAAACCAGGCAATTATATTTCTCACATTTATGGGGAACACGAAGTCGGTGGAACAGGAATCCTCTATCTCTCCAAGGTTCCTTTTGAACAAATCGGTTTTAGAACTGATCTTGGAACCACTCCTTATCCAGAATATACAAAAGGTTTTCTCTATGCAGTCCCTCTGGTTCTGCTTCTCTGGCCTTCGTTCCTAATTGGCGTGAATGCTTTAACCAAACATGAGGGAGAAAGAAAAGGAGGAAGAATGAGATGAACGAACTCGCCACCCATGGAGAAATTAAAAGTCTGAAAGATCTTTTTTACTTCATCCGAAAGGAACTCAAACCCAAAGGAAAAATTTTTACACCCTTTAATGTCATCTCTTTTCCCATCATCCTCCTTGGGGCTTTTCTGGTCATCCTCCGATTAGCAAAAGGATTGGGATCGGTCACCAACCTTTCTCAAGAATTTCCTTGGGGGATTTGGATTGGATTTGATGTGATGGTGGGAGTGGCCTTTGCAGGAGGGGCTTATATCCTTACCTTTGTCGTTTACATCCTCCGGTCCGAGAGATATCATCCCGTCGTAAGAGCTACGGTCCTGAATGGATTTCTCGCTTATGTGTTTTATGCAGGGGCCATCTTTCTTGACCTGGGCCGATGGTGGAATATTGTGAACCCAATCATTGGGAATAAATTTGGAGTGAACTCAGTGCTCTTTCTTGTCTCCTGGCACTTTTTGCTCTATATGATCTCCCTGTTCATCGAATTCTCTCCAACCGTTGCAGAATGGCTTGGCTTAAAAAGGATCAGGAAGATACTGGCTTCTCTAACCATTGGGGCTGTGATCTTTGGGATCGCCCTTTCTACCCTCCATCAATCCGGGCTGGGCGCCCTATTTTTAATGGCAAAAGATAAGATTCATCCCCTCTGGTATACCGAATTCATTCCTGTTCTCTTCTTTGTCTCGAGCATCTTTGCCGGGCTTTCAATGGTCATTTTTGAAGGGACCATCAGTCATAAAGTCTTTAGCCACCAAATTGACCCTGAGCATCAGGCGTCATTTGATCGTATTCTTATTGGATTAGGGAAGGGATGCGCAGGGGCCTTGTTTGTCTATTTCTTCATGAAGGTTCTGATCCTGATCCACGGCAAACAATGGCCCCTTTTAGCCACCCCGATGGGGACATGGTATCTCATCGAGGTCATCGGTCTTGTCTTGCTCCCTTGCGTACTTTTCCTTCATGGCGTTCGATACCAAAATTTAACGGTCATTAAAATGGCGGCCATCCTCTCCATGATAGGGATTATCATTAATCGGCTCAACTATTCAATCATCGCTTTTAAGTGGTACGTCCCTCTGAGTGAACGATATCTCCCCTCTTGGATGGAGATTGTCATTACCCTTTCCATCATCTTCACTGAGATATGGGTATTTCGTTGGGTCGTCAATCGAATGCCTGTGTTAAAGGAATCGCCCGAGTGGGTCCTTGAAGAAAAAACCGTTGAGAAAGGTATCGCCCTAAGAAAGGAGGCTCCCCAATGGAAGGTTTCAGCTATGTAGACATTTTTGCGACCAAACATATTGAGTACCTCTTGGTGATTGGTTTTCTCCTCCTCTTCATTCTCTTCTGGAGGTATCTCAACAAACCTGTTAGAGTCGCCATCGAGGCCACCGAAAGAGTTATCCCTTCTATCCGCGAATGGTTTCGCCTTCCCGAGACCCTCTACTATCATTTGGGCCATAGTTGGGCACTCCCAGAGGGTCAATCTTCAGTGAAAGTAGGGATAGACGACTTTGCTCAAAAATTGGTGGGAAAGATTGATGAGATAAAGCTCCCGAAGGTTGGAGAAACGATTCATCAGGGAGATAAAGGGTGGGTTCTGAAAGTGGATTCGAAGATGATCGATATGCTTTCACCTGTGGATGGGAAGGTGGTTGCCATCAACGAGGAAGTTCTCCAATCCCCCGAGAGAATTAATAAGGACCCCTACGATCATTGGCTCATCAAAGTGGAGGCGCCAAGGTTTTCTGTCAATAAAAGGAACCTTCTCCAAGGAGCGCTGGCAAAAAAATGGATGGAGGAGGTATGGGAGAATCTACTCTCGAGGATGAATTATAATCTGGGCCTGGTCTATCAAGATGGTGGTCTGCTCGTCGATGGAATGGCCAAGAGTTTAGATAGAGAGAAATGGGATGAGGTTATCAAAGATTTCTTCTTGGTTTCAGAAAGTTAGATGAAAAACTTCATAGAGCACTATCTTAAGTTGAAAGAATCAACTCGTGGGGATGCACATGGACAAGAAGATAGATTCCCAAAAAGCAGAAGAGGGCTATACGATCTTTCCGAAGAAGGAACTGAAATGTATCTGGATGACCGCAGGGTTGATTGCCTATAAACTCTGTAAGTACAATCTTCAGTGTGATCGATGTCCCCTGGATTGGGAGTTAAGGAATATCTCAACCGAACCTCTCGCTGATTTTAAACGCATCGGAGAAAGGAATCTGAAGATTCCGGAAGCAGTGGAAGGGATTCCTCCCATTGAAGAAGGGAAAGAGGAAGGGGTCTCGATAAAAGAGTTCTTCCATCTTAAAGAAGACCTTTTCTATCATTCAGGGCACACCTGGATTAAAGTGGAAAAGGCTGAGGAGGTCCGGATAGGGATAGACCCGTTCCTGGCCAATCTTTTAAGGGAGGTTAGGGTGGTCATCCTTCCATTACCCGGGAGGCGGATCATTCAGGGAGAAAGCTTGTGTTCCATCATTCAGGAGGGGGGAATATCGCATATCGTTTCCCCTACCAGTGGAATCATCCTCTCAGTGAATCAGAGGCTGAAGGAACAGCCTGATCTCCTCTGTAGCGATCCCCTTGAAGAGGGGTTTTTAGTCACCCTGAAACCTAAAAATTTTCAGCGAGACCAGAAATCCTTTCTCTTTGGGGAAGAGGCACTTTCCTGGTATCAGGAAGAGTGGAAACGCTTTAGGGAAATGATAATTTCTGATTTCCCTCACGACCCACATCGGGGGAGACTTGGGATTACCATGCAGGATGGGGGGATGATCATCCCAGAAATAAAAAATTTAATGGAACCCAGCCGATATCTTCAACTGGTCAATCATTTTCTTAGGAGGGGTGAAAGGCTTCCATCCAGGCCTAAGCATCGAGTTGAAATCGACTCATAGTTATCCTCAGGAAGATTTTTACCCCGCCCCATAGACCTCGTTCATGATCATGGGAAGCGGGGATTATTTTTTTCCATTGATGGGAATTTAAAAATATGATAAAAAATTAATCCATAGACCTAAATTGAAGAGCAATGCACGGTTATGAAAAGATTATTATTTATACCGAGGAGTTTGAGTTTTAAATTATATGTGTTACTGGTCATTCTCCTCGTCATCTCCTTTTCGGGGATCATGTATTTTAATATCTCTTCCTATACCAAACACCTTAACGAAAGCGTGATGAACAGTGCCATTCAGGCGAGCGATCTGATCAAACGCTCTACCCGGTATTCGATGCTCAAAAATGATAGAGAAAACCTCTCCCAAATTATCACCACGATTGCCAAAGAGACGGGAGTGGAAGGAATTAGAATTTATAATAAACCAGGTGGAATTGCATTCTCAGACAACTTATCTGAAATTGGCACTCAGGTCGATAAGAATGCGGAGCAATGCTATGTCTGCCATGGAAAAGAGCCTGCTCCCGTCTCCCTGAGTCCCCAAAACAGGATCCGAATATTGACCTCGACAGAGGGGTACCGAATTCTGGGCCTTATAAATCCTATTGAGAACGAACCTGATTGTTTTAATGCGGACTGTCATGCCCATTCTTCCAAAGACAAACTCCTTGGACTTTTAGATGTAAAGATGTCTTTGAAATCGGTTGACGAAGAGACGAATAAAACCCAGAAGGAGATGATTCTATTCTCAAGCTTGATGATTTTTATCACGGCCCTCCTCTTTGCAGGATTTATCATCCGCCTTATCCATATCCCCATTCGAAAACTTACCAAAGGGACCAAAGAGGTTGCCAATTTAAATCTTGACTATCAAATCGATTTCCACTCCCGAGATGAAATGGGAGAGTTAGCGCAATCTTTTAATAAGATGACCAAACAACTAAAGGCTGCCAATGAGGCCAATCAAGAATGGGCTGCCACATTAGAAAAGAAGGTTAAAGAAAAGAGTGAAGAGCTTAAGAAGGCTCAGGCCCATATGATTTTGGTGGAAAAGATCGCCTCTCTTGGAAAACTATCAGCGGTCGTCGCCCACGAAATCAATAATCCCCTATCCGGGATCTTAACCTATGCCACCCTCTGCCTAAAAATGGTCCAGAATCAAACTCTCTCATCAGAAGAGAAGGAATCTCTCATCAAATATTTAAGTGTGATCAAAGATGAAACCCGCCGTTGTGGGGAGACGGTTAAAAATCTATTGGTTTTTGCCAAGCGGGACTTTGGAAAATGGAGTGAGGAAAGTCTCCATAAAATTATCCGGAACAGTATCCAACTGGTCAAACACAATATCGAAATCAAAGAGTTAGAACTGGTTGAGGAATTTACGGATGGGGATGATGTGATTTTTTGCGATTCAAGTGGCATCCAGCATATCTTCGTTGCTCTATTTATTAATGCCATTGAGGCAATGTCAAAAGGGGGGAAGTTGAGGGTTAAAACGGCGATTCAAAATGGGGGAAAGGATTTTGAGATTATGATTTCTGATACTGGGTGTGGGATTCCTGAAGAGGTCCTCCCCCACATCTTCGAACCCTTCTTCTCTACCAAAGAGTCCAGCGGATTAGGTTTGGCGGTGGTTTACAATATTATCCAACAGCACGAGGGGAGGATAGAGGTAGAATCCAAGCCCAATGAAGGGACAAGGTTTACCATTCATCTTCCCAGAAGGCCCTTACGGAATAGAAGAGAATCAGAGGTGACTCAACCCTTAATGGAGGGGTAGGGGAGAAAAAGGATGGATCAAAAAGGAATTGGGATATTGATTGTGGATGATGAGTTCTCAGTGAGGGATTCTTTGTTCAATTGGTTTAAAATTGAAGGATATCGAGTGGATACTGCTGAGAACGGAATGGAGGCACTCAGAAAGCTTCAAGAAAACTCTTGGGACATAGTCCTTCTGGATATTAAGATGCCTGGAATGGATGGGATGGAGGTTCAAAGGCACATCAAAAGGATTGATAGTTCCATTATTGTCATTATTATTACCGCCTATGCCACTGTGGATACGGCTGTCGAAGCGATGAAAGAAGGGGCCTTTGACTATATTTCTAAACCGATTGACCCTGACAAACTCTCCATCTTAGTCCGTAACGCAGTCAATCAGAGGAGACTTCTGGCGGAAAACATTCAACTCCGGCAAAAGGTCGAAGAGCTTTCCTTACAGGATGAAATTATTGGGGAAAGTCCACAGATCAAAAAGATTATGGAGATGGTCGAAAACGTGGCCCAGACCGATGCCACCGTATTGATTCGGGGAGAGAGTGGAACAGGGAAGGAACTTATTGCTCAAGCCATTCACATCAAAAGCAACCGGCGGTATTTCCCAATTATTTCGATCAACTGTGGAGGGCTTTCCGAAGGTCTTCTTGAAAGTGAACTGTTTGGCCATGAAAAGGGAGCCTTTACAGGGGCTCAGTATAAAAGAAAGGGAAAATTAGAGATGGCCAATGGGGGAACCATTTTCTTTGACGAAGTGGGAAATATCCCTCTTAAGATGCAAATGGATCTTTTAAGGGTCATTGAGACAAAACAGTTTACTCCACTTGGAAGCAATAAAGTCATCCATGTCGATTTTCGAGTGATCGCAGCGACCAATACTGATTTGGAGAAGGCGGTCGCGGAAAAGAAATTCCGAGAGGATTTCTACTATCGCCTCAATGTCTTTTCTATCGAAATTCCTCCTCTTCGCGAGAGGGTTGAAGATATTCCCTTGCTCGCCAACTATTTCCTAAAAAAGTATGCCCGTTCGATGAATAAGAATGTGACCGAAATTTCTCCAGAGGCCATGAAAATCCTCACCCAATATGAGTGGCCGGGCAATATCCGGGAACTAAGAAATACAATTGAAAGGGCGCTGGTGGTAGTTGGGAAGAAGAATCGGATAGACCCTGAGGATATCAACCTTCCCCGTGCCTCGAAGTCAGAATATCAGGAGGTTACCTCCCTGGAGGAATTGGAAAGGCTTCATATCCAACGAATCTTAGAGCAAACGAACTGGAATATTACCCGGGCGGCGGAGATATTAAAAATCGATAGAGTCACCCTGTATAACAAGATCAAAAAATATAATTTACAGCGTTAGCCACCGATTCATGTCCTATATTGATATTGTTCCTATTGGCGAAGTGGAAGACCAATTAATCTTCACCCTCCAACCTCATCTCTCTCAAACATTTAAAGTGAAAACGCGTATTCAACGTCGTGACTTTGATCTTTCCCTAGTTTATGATTCGATGCGGAATCAGTATAATTCGAGTGGACTCCTTTTACAGTTGATCAATGATGTTCCCCCGGATACCCTGAAGATTCTTGGAATCACAGGATTGGATTTATTCATCCCTATCTTTACCTTTCTTTTTGGGGAGGCTCAGTTGAATGGGGTGGGGGCTTTGGTTTCCATTCATCGGCTTCAAAATGAATTTTATGGAATTCCTGGAGATATTGAATTGTTGAAGAATCGTCTTCTCAAAGAATCCATCCATGAATTAGGTCATACCTTCGGTCTCATTCATTGCTTTACCTTGAGGTGTGTGATGAATACCTCTACCTATGTTGAGGAGATTGACCAGAAGTCTGCCAGTTTCTGTATCCATTGTGAACAAGCCATCCTTAATGGTCTAAAACGAAAAAATTTCTAACCCCTTATCCCCAAAAACGCATAATGGAGTATTCCATCCCCTCCTAAGAAATAAGGGGTAACCTTTCAGCCTTCTCTTTTTTCAGGATTTAAAAAAATACTTGACAAAATAAAAAATGGCGTTATACTTGTTTCAAGTTTAATTTATTAAACTTAATTCTTTGTAAACTTTCTTACAGATTATTAAACATTTTTCTTTCTATAATGTGTTACAGGTTATTAAACTAATTATTTGGTATAATGTGCTTATCATTTTATGAAGATTGGTGAACGCATTCGGAATCTGAGACAATCCAGTAACCTAACCCAGGAGGAACTGGCGGAGCGGGCCAATTTGACCAAGGGGTTTATCTCCCAGGTCGAACGTGATCTAACCTCCATCTCTTTGGACAGTTTAGTCCAGATCCTGGATGCCTTAGATGAGAATATCTCGGACTTTTTTCGTGAGGCTTCCCAGGAGAAAATCGTTTTTAGAGAAGGAGATCGGGTGGCCATTGAGAAGGAGAAGGTTGAAAAGTTTGAACTTTTGGTCCCTGGTTCGACCAACCGGCGATTAGAACCTGTTCTGCTCACCCTTAAAAAGGGCCAAGGCACCCCCAGGGAGAAACCCCATGAGGGAGAAGAGTTTGGCTTAGTGCTTCGGGGGAGAGTGAATCTTCGGTTTGGCAGAGAGGTATTGAAACTTAAAAAAGGAGAATGCTTCTACCTTTCTGCAGAAAAAGAGCATTGGCTTCATAATAGCAGTTCGAAGGAGGCGGTGGTCCTTTGGATCAGTTCACCTCCTTCCTTTTAAGTGGATTGGACTTATCACGGTTTAGGGGAGAAGCGTATCACAAGGTTTCAATCCCTTAAGGAGGAGAAAAAAAAGAAGGAGAAGTGCCGTGATCTTTAAAACCCCAACCAAATACTTTTTGGTCTCTGGAGCCTCGGAAGGTTACACGCCCTTGAATGCCTTTGACGGAGCCCTTCTCCAAGCGGGCATAGGGAACACGAACCTCATTAAGATGTCAAGCATTGTCCCTCCCCGCTGTCGTATGGTTACTCCCGTAGCCTTACCCCCAGGCGCTCTCGTTCCAGTGGCCTACGCCACCATCACCAGTGATGTTCCAGGAGAGATCATCTCAGCAGGTGTGGCGATTGCCCTCCCGAAGAATAGAAATCATAATGGGCTTATTATGGAATATTCAGGAAGGGGAGAGCGGAGCAAAATCGAGGAGAAAGTCCGAAACATGGCCATTGAAGGGATGAAGCTTCGGGGATGGGAGATCAGGGATCTGAAGTCAATTGCCATAGAGTATCAAGTTAAAAAGATTGGGGCCGCCTTCGCTGCAGTAGTCCTTTGGGGGTGAAGGGATAGGTATCGATGACCTATAAGCCGTCTTATCGAAGAAAAAGACGAAGAGTCGTAGAGTCTCAATTCTTAAACACAACACTCTAATTCTAACTCATGAAATTCCCTCTTATAGAAACTACCTATCTTTCAGCAAAAGCTTCTTTTGAAAAGGCAGAGATTGTCATCCTCGGTTGCCCCTATGATGGTTCTGCTACGTTTCGTCCAGGGGCACGCTTTGGTCCGTCTGCGATTCGAAAGGCATCCTGGGGAATCGAGACCTACAGTCCTTACCTCAATCGAGATCTCGAAACCCTTTCCATCCATGATATGGGAGACCTGGAATTTCCTCTGGGAGAAAAAAGACTATCCCTCAATTTGATCCGAAAGGCGCTCCGGGAGATCCTCTCTTCCAAAAAATTTCCTATCTTATTGGGAGGAGACCATCTTATTACACTTCCAGCCTTTGAAGAGGTCATAAAGATTTATCCGGATCTCCACCTCCTCCAACTTGACGCCCATGCAGATTTGAGGGAGGAGTATCTTGGCGAGAGGCTTTCTCATAGCACGGTTATGAGAAGGATTGCCGAACGTCTGAAAGGTCAGAGACTATTTCAGATAGGGATCCGTTCAGGGACAGAGGATGAACTGAAATTGGCAAGGAAGATGAACTCTCTGGTTCCTTGGGAGATAGGCTCTATTCGATCTCTGGTTAGAAAGCTTAGAGGGAAACCTATCTACCTCAGTCTCGATCTGGACTTCTTTGATCCAAGCCTTCTTCCAGGGGTTGGGACCCCTGAACCAGGTGGCATTACCTTTCAGCAGTTTATCTCCATTATCAAAGAGATTTCAAAACTTCAGGTGATTGGATTCGATATCGTCGAACTTACCCCGGATTACGATCCCTCGCAAGTCTCTCCCATTACTGCTTCTGTCATATTGAGGGAGATGATCCTTGCCTTCTGTTAAAAATTAATCTAAGGGAGGTTTCGGAGACAAGAGAAGATGATTGGCAAAAGGGTATGGAATGAGAAAATGGAGACCTTGAGCAGGGAAGAGGTTGAAAGGGTCAGGCTTAGAAGATTAAGGAAACAATTGAAATATTGCTATACCCAATCGGAATTTTATAAGAGGAAGTTTGAAGAGATAGGTTTTTTACCCGAAGACATCAAGACCTGGGAAGATTTTAGAAAGATTCCACCTCTTATGGATAAAGAGGAGGAAAGGCAGAGTCAGAAGGAATCGATCGAGCGGTTTGGCCATCCCTTTGGAATTCATCTCTGTTGCCCTTTAGAAAAGATCATCATAGCCAGGACCACAGGCGGAACCACTGGAATGCCTACCTTCAGTTATTCTTTCACCGAGCACGATTATCAACGTTGGAACGAAGGGGTCGCTCGTGAATACTGGTTGGCAGGGCTTCGACCAGGAGATCGGGTCCTATTTTGTTTCCCTATGAGTGGAGCGTGGGCAGGAGGAATGGTCAAATCGCCTCTGCAACAGATGGGGATTCTTTCAATCGATATGGGGGCCGAGACTCCCATTGAGAGAATTGTAGAATATGCCAAAATCACCCGGCCCAATGTATTGATGTCCACCCCCTCTTTTGCAGAGGCCTTTATTGAGGCTTACGATAAGATGATAGGACGGCCTGTCTCAGAGCTTGGGATTAAGAAACTTCTTTTAAGTGGGGAGCCTGGAGTTGGGATTCCCTCCGTCAGAAAAAGGATGGAGGAGGCTTTTGGGGCAAAGTGGAATGACTACCTGATGATTAATAGCGAAGGGTTTTCAAGTTCCTGCTCCGCAGAGGAGTATCAGGGGCTCCATGAGGTAGCCCTTGACCTTAGTATCTGGGCGGAGGATCTGGTTGACATTGATACAAAAAAACCGATTGAGGTAACTCATGGTGCTATTGGAGAAGGATTGATTACTTCTTTAAATCGTGAAGGGCTGCCTCTTATCAAATATCGATTAGGAGATGTGATTCAGGTATTTACCCATCCTTGTGTATGTGGATACCCTGGTCCGGGATATCGGATCAAACATCTTGGAAGACTTAGCGATCGGCTCTTTGTAGAAGGGGTGAGTATCTTCCCTATCGCATTAAGGGATATCATCACCTCCTTTATACCTAGGGTAACCGGAGCCATGAGAATTGTATTGACCGAGCCTCCTCCAGAGGTGACTCCTCCACTCAAGTTAAAAGTGGAGTACGGTCAGGCTATGGAACCGACGCAACTACCCGATCTGGCAAGAGAGATTGAAGAACGAGTATTCCAACTATATCGAGTTCGGTCAAAGATTGAATTTGTACCTCCGGAGGCGTTAGGAAGGGTGACCAAGAAAACCCCACTTTTTGAAGAGAGGTATAGATAAGGGTGAAGTGATCTTTTAGGCCCTTAGGGAATTGATATCGACAAAAGATTGTCGATAAGCCTAAGCGGCAATGCCAATGATTTCAAAAATGTTTTGCATCTCTCTTTGGATGTTCTCATAATGGATATCAATTTCGGATCGATTACTTGGCTTT
>CAZFDM010000266.1:0-6406 GCA_964517975.1 uncultured Syntrophaceae bacterium | reverse complement strand
ATATATTAATATATGAAAAATACTAATCTTTTTAATCAGTTAGTTTTAGATCTAAATAAAAATATCTTCTATTACTTGAAAGGATAATTCGCTGAGTCGCTCATCAATTTGATATTTGTCAGAGCAAAAACATCTTCTTGTAATAAGGTATTGAAGGTGACCCGAACCATTGTTGACCTATATGGTCAGGAAAATATTAAACCCGCTCATCTCTTGAAACCGTATTACACCTCACCTTAGATAATTTTTTTGTTTACATATTTACAGTATTGATGTAATCGTAAAAAAGTCATGCCCTTGAAATTTATATTCAACAATGAGTAGTAAACGGGAAACGTGAGAATTCTAACTAAATTAAAATACCTGGTTCCGCCTACGAAGCAATAAAAAATTTTTTCTTCCTATTGAATGACTTCTTTAACCAACGCTTTATAATTCAATTTCATTAGCTAACCCATCAATTTGAAGATCCTCAATTTTTTACATCTTTAGCCACCTCAGCTTTAACCATCTTCTCCCAGCAAAGCCTTCGAATCTATTCGGTAGTGTATAATATTTTGTGTAAATTTTGAGATTGAAAGAAAAGGCGTTTTTCTTTTAAATAGGATTTGACAAAAAACCCTAATAAAAAGAAAGGAGAATCGGCTATGGAAGTAGAAATTAATATGCAGAAGTTGTTGCTCTTTTAAGGGAAATTAAGCAACAACCCAGAAATTCCGTAACCAGGGGCAGAAGCAATAGGAAAATCGTGGAAATGGGGTATGCGGAAGAGCCGAATCATTGAGAGGGGGTTATAGAATGGGAGTATTTTCAAAATCGGGTTTTAAGGCCCAAATGGAAGAGAAAGGAGCATCGAGACAAGTCGTCTCAATAAGATTGGAAAGAAAGAAGTAAAAGGAATATTATTGGTGGAGCAGGGGGGATTTGAACCCCCGACCTACACGTTGCGAACGTGTCGCTCTCCCAGCTGAGCTACTGCCCCATTGGCATATCCAGCACTATTTTATCTAAAATTGTCTATGTTTCAAATAGGATTTTAACTTATTCCTGATTTCTGGATGCTTTAGGCCATAGGAGATATTGGCCTGAAGAAATCCGAATTTATCACCTGCATCATACCGATCCCCGATAAATTCGTATCCAAAGACAGGCATCTTTTTTTTCAACTCCCTTAGACCATGGGTCAATTGGATCTCGCCCCGGTGATCAGGGGAAACATTTTTTAGAATACCAAAGATCTCAGGAGGAAGAACATATCTTCCAATGATAGCGTAAGAGGAGGGAGCCTTTCCCTTTTCGGGTTTTTCAATCATATTCTCAATCTTATGGATTCGATCTTCTATTTTCTTTCCTTCAATGATTCCATAAAGATGGGTTTCTGACCTTGGAACCTTCTGAATCGCAATCAGGGCCCCACCCCATCTTTTATAACGATCGATCATCTGACGAATACAGGGGATTGGGGCATCGATCAGGTCATCCCCTAAAAGCACGGCAAAAGGTTCTTTTCCGACTTCTTTATGTGCACAGAGGATGGCATGGCCTAAACCCAAAGGTTCCTTTTGTCGGACAAATACTAATTTTACCCTATCCGTGATTTCCTGGACCATTTGAAGAAGATTTTTCTCCCCTTTATTCCTTAGATAGTTTTCAAGTTCGATGGAGTGGGTGAAGTGCCCCTCGATTGATCCTTTTAATCCTCTTGTGATCAGGATAACCTCCTCAACCCCTGCAGAGGCTGCCTCCTCCACAATATATTGGATAGTGGGTTTATCCACAATAGGTAGCATCTCTTTTGGCACCACTTTGGTGGCAGGCAGAAATCTGGTACCAAAACCTGCTGCTGGGATGACCGCCTTTTTTACCTTCATAGAATCCCAAGAAGCCTTCGGATCGTCATTTTTAATTCGGTCAAATCAGCACACTTGACGATATAGGCATCAGAGGCCCAGGTGGTAAGGTCTTGTTTATATTCTCCATAGGCCGAGCAGATGACTACAGGCAGATATCTTTCCATCTCTCGAATTCGCTTTAAGGCCTCAATCCCATCCATCACAGGCATTTTGATGTCAAGGGTGATGAGATCGGGCTTGAAGTAGGAGAGTTTGTCGAGCGCCTCCTTCCCGTTCTGGGCCAATTCAACGATAAATCCCTCTTCTTCCAACTCCTCCTTATAAAGAAAGCGGATGCTCTCCTCATCATCGACGACTAATATCTTTTTCATGGCTCGCCTCCAGGGCTGGAAGTGTAATAATAAAGGTTACGCCTTCTCCCGGTCGGTTGTCCACCTCGATCTGACCCTGATGAGAGGTGATGATTTTATGAAAGATAGGTAACCCCAATCCCAGATTTGAATCCTTGGTCGTATAGAAAGGGTTAAAGATGTTGTGGAGGTTTTCAGGGTCAATTCCTTTCCCTGTATCCTCCAGTTCCACCCGAATAAAAGAGGACCCATCTCGTTCGATTGGGTAGATGCGAAGGGATAACGTCCCTTCTCCCCTCATCGCCTGATAGGAATTGTCAATGAGGTTAAAGAAGGCATGTTTCAGTTGATGATAATCTCCTCTGATCCTTGGGAGGTCTTCTGAATATTGCTTGATGACCTCTATGTTCCCATCCGAGAATTTATGAGAGATCATCGATAGGGTTTCCTCCAAGATATCTTTAAGTTCTACCTCTCTCATGGTGAGGGGTTCATCTCGGGTATAGTTCAGAAGGTCACCCAGAATCTTCTCGACTCGAGATACTTCAGTCATGATGATTTGAGTATATCTCTTTTCCGGAGCCTCATCTGGAACGCTCTGATAGAGACGACGGGCAAATCCTCCAATGGAGACGAGAGGATTTCTGATCTCGTGAGCGATGGTCGAGGAAAGTTCCCCAAGAGCAGACATCTTTTCGTGATGGATCAGATGGGATTGCATCTCTTTTAGTTTTTGGTGAAGTTCTTCCAAATTTCGGTAAAGGATGGCATTCTCAATGGCCAACCCTGCCTGATTGGAAAACATGCTAAGAAACTGGAGATCCTCTTCCGTGATCGGGTTCTGATTGTAGAGGTTATCCACTACGATCACCCCGATTACCTTTCCTTTTCCCCAAAGGGGAACTGTGGAAAAGGAGTATGCCTTTGGGTTCCTACCCAATTGAGCCCCTATCGAACATCCTATTTCTGAGCTTAACTGACAGGGTCCCCCGCACCCTGTTTGGATCCAGCCCTCTTCATACCTTGGGAATTGAATATTGAAGAATCTTCCTTCAAGGACTGTCCTGGAAAGGATGCACTGTTCATGTTCGAGGGGGATTCGAATTCCTTTGACCAGGGAATTTAATTGGGAAGGGTTGGGTGAAGAATTTGAAAGTTGTGCCATCAAACCTGAAAGGGGTTGTTTTTTCTGGGAAAGGGCGTTCCAAATCTTGCCTGCTTCCTCAGGCGTATCAGGACCAACTGCCATGGTTCCATCCAAGGTATGCTCCTTTTCATTTAACATAAAGAGCATCGCCCGATTGAAGCCCAACCCATCCCCTAAGGTGATGGCGGTCAGCATCAAATGGAGGATACGTTCAAAATTCACGGTGGTGAGTAACGCTTTATTGAGTTCCCATAGGGTAGAGAATTGTTTAGCCCTCTTCTCAAATTCTTGGGCCAGAGAGGAGGTTTCATGGTGAGTTAAGGCGTTCTCAATGGAACAGGCTGTTTGGTGGGCCATTGTCACCAGCAATTGAAAATCCCTCTGGTCGAAGGTGGATGACGTGGTCTCTTTATTATAGAAAGTTAATGTTCCATAACACTCCCTCCCTGAGAGAAGGGGCGCACAAAGGATGGAGGCCTTCTCCTCTCCAAAGTGATTCAGAAGAAGAGGAGTTCGAGTAAAGAAGACCCTTTTTGCAATCTTTTCGTCAAGTGGATTCTGATCATAACCGCCAAGGCTAAATTTGATTTTCAACTCACCCGTTGCTTTTTCCTCAATTCTCAGCACCCCTCCTCTGGCCTTTAAAATTTTTAAACCTGTCGTGAGGATTTGCTCATAGAGGTTTTCCAAGTTTAAGGTGGAGGTGACGACCCTCCCGATTTCTTGGAGGGCAGTCAATTCGGAGAGGTTCTTTTGGGCCTCTTTTTTAAAGTGATCGGATTGAAGAATCTTTCCTAACTCCTTTGCAATGAGAAGAAGGAGGTCTTTCTCCTCCGATGAAAAGTCCCTCCTCTTTAAAAAACCGAGATAAAGAAACCCGAAGAAGGAGGTCTCACTCAAAAGGGGAAGGAGCGCAAAACCGGGTAAAAGAAGTTCCTTCTCCTCAGGGAGGAGTTGCCCTCCATTGAGGTCCATCTCCTCTTCTCCCCATAAAGGGTTTCCTTCTTGGGCCAAGTGAGTTAGAAATCCATTTGCCTTCAGTTGATCTGGTTTCAGGAGGAGACAACGGTCCGAATGGAAATAGTCTGAGATCGATTGGAGTATCTGATTCAGTTTGTTTTCCAAAGGCAGGGAGGAAGTGGAGAGGTCCATGAGAGATTTTAAAAGATTGTAGGCAGAGGAAGTATCCATCATTCTTATTTCGCTTCCCTCATATACTCTGCAGCCTCTTCAGGAGGGGTGGGATTGATATAGAACCCCGTTCCCCATTCAAATCCAGCCACCTTGGTCAACTTCGGCATGATCTCGAAATGCCAGTGATAATACTCCTTACCGTTCTCCTGGGAAGGGGAGGTATGGATGATATAATTATAGGGAGGATCGTTCACTACATTTTTCAATCGTTGCAGGGTGTCTGAAAGAATTTCTGCGGCCTTCTGATAAAGAGGGGGAGGCATACTTTCAAAACAGGGGTAATGACCCTTAGGGAGGATCCAGGTTTCAAACGGAAATCGCGAGGCGAAAGGAGCAATGGAGAGGAAGGACTCATTTTCAGTGATGATCCGACTTTTCGTCTGGACTTCCTGACGAATGATATCACAAAAGACACAGCGGTCTTTGTAGTTGAAATAATTTTTGGCCCCTTCGATCTCTTCGCGGACCCTGATCGGGACGATAGGGAGGGCGATGATTTGGGAATGGGAGTGTTCAAGGGAGGCCCCTGCGGCCAATCCATGATTTTTAAAGACCAACACATATCGAAGTCTTGGATCCCTTCTCAGGTCGATGATTCGTTCCCGATAGGCCCAGAGCACATCCTCCACTGCCTTGAGAGGCAGGGTTGCAAGAGTTTCATAATGAAAGGGAGTCTCCACGACGACTTCATGAGCGCCAATCCCATTCATCTTATCGTAAATCCCTTCTCCCTCTCGCTCCAGTTCTCCCTCTATCCGGAGGGCAGGAAATTTGTTAGGAACAACTCTTAACGACCATCCTGGAGTATTGGGTAAAGTTCCATTATTCCGGAAGGCGATGATCTCGGGAGGGGTTCGGTCTTCATTGCCTTCACAGAGTGGGCAAAATCCCCCTAAGGGCTTTCGCGTTTCAGGAGGGAAATCGGAGGGTCTTCGACTTCTCTCCGTCGAAATGATTACCCATCTTCCATGAATAGGATCTTTTCTGAGTTCAGGCATGGGAGTGAATGGTTCTATTGAGTCCGATATTATGAAGGGAAACTACCCTTTGGTTCTCCTCCTCATTCTTGCCCTTTGCTCAAGTTTCTCCCCTTCTGTTTTACACTCGATACACAGGGTGGTGACGGGACGGGCCATCAATCTCTTTTCCGAAATGGGTTTCCCGCAGGATTCGCATATCCCAAAGGTTCCATCGTCAATTCGTTCCAGCGCCTCTTTAACTTTTTGGATCAGTTTCCTTTCACGATCCTTGATTCGGAGAAGAAAATTTCGATCCGACTCTAAGGTAGCACGATCCGTGGGATCAGGGAAATCCCCTTTGGGATCCTGGCGCATATCATTGGCCAGCCTTTCAGCCTCTTCGAGCAATGCATGAAGCCTTCCCTCAAGAAGCCCTTTAAAAAAAAGAAGTTTTTCTTGGTTCATTCAGATGACCTCTCCAATTCATCTGAGATTCCTCAATTGGAATTCATATCAATTCCAAATCATAATATATTTTTTTAAAAAAAATCAAATCATAAATGGCAGGCGACCAGATGGTTATCTCCTTTATCCAGGAGAAGGGGTTCTTCCTCCTGGCACTTTCTGACTGGGTAGGGACATCTGGGCAAGAACCGACACATTGATTCTGGAGATATAGGGAGAATTTCTTCTTCCCTCGTTCCTATCTCTTCTATTCTCTGGTTAGGATCTAACTTTGGGATGGCGCTTAGCAAGAGTTTGGTATAGGGATGGAGGGGTTGTTGGAAAAGATCTTCCCCACTTGCCATCTCTACAATCCTTCCCATATACATGACGGCGATTCGATCGCTAAGATGTTTGACAATTCGAAGGTCATGGGAGATCAAGAGGTAGGTGAGTTGG
>CAZFDM010000265.1:0-1544 GCA_964517975.1 uncultured Syntrophaceae bacterium | reverse complement strand
TGTGTTGGTTGCTCAGAAAAAATATAGGAAAATTAAGAGGTTTTTGGGGTGGGGAACTTTTTTTCAAACCGATAAAGGGTTCTTGGATTGACCTTCAAGATTTCGGCAGCAATCTTTTTGTTTCCATTTGTCTCTTTTAAGATCTGGGTGATATATTCAGCCTTGATATCATCCAGGGTTTTCCTGGCTTTCACGCCTTTAGCAATCAAATCTGAGATACCCTCTCCTATATTTCTCGGGAAGTCTTTGGGCATTAAATATTCTCCGTCAGCCATGATCACTGCCCTTTCGATTGAATTTTCTAATTCCCTGACATTCCCAGGCCAATTATATTCGAGCAGAAGGGCCATTGCCTCTTTGGATATTCCTTTAATCGGTTTTTTCGTCTCTTTGGTGTAGAGATCAAGAAAGTGGTAGGCAAGCAGTGGGATATCCTCCTTCCTATCCTTTAATTCCGGTAAAAAGATCGGAAAGACATGGAGTCGATAAAAAAGGTCTTCACGAAACTTTCCATTCTTCATATTGGCTTCAAGGTTTTCGTTGGTCGCTGCAATCACTCGAACGTCAATCTTGATTCTCTCCGTGCTTCCTATTTTCATAACCTCTTTCTCTTGGAGAACACGTAAGAGTTTAACCTGCACAGAGGGAGAGATCGTTGAGATCTCGTCAAGAAATAAGGTCCCCCCATTGGCCTCTTCGAATAGCCCCTTCTTTGCCTCAATCGCACCTGTAAAGGCCCCCCGGGTGTGTCCGAAGAGTTCACTTTCGATTAATGTTTCCGGAATGGCACTGCAATTAAAAGGAAGAAATGGCTTGTCTGCCCTTGGGCTATTGTAGTGGATGGCTTTTGCGACAAGTTCTTTACCCGTTCCACTCCCACCATAGAGGATGACCGTGCTGTTGCTGGGAGCCACTTTTTCGATCAAAGAGAAGACTTCCTGCATCCTCTTGCTCTTACCAATAATATTTTTGAATTCGAATCTCTTTCTGACCTCCATACGGAGGAGTCGGTTCTCCTTGATGAGAAGGCTTTCTTTCTGGGCTTTAGAGATGCGGAGGAGGAGGTCGTTAAAGTCAATGGGTTTGGTGATATAATCATTTGCCCCTATCTTCATGGCTTCTACAGCAGTTTCAACCGATCCATAAGCAGTCATCATGATCACCATTACCTCTGGACGGGTCCCTTTGACGACTTTCAGAAGTTCAAGACCATCCATCTCGGGCATCTTTAGGTCAGTCAAAACCAGATCATAAATCTCCCGTTCTACCTTTTCGACTGCCTCACGCCCATTTTGGGCCACCTCGACAGAAAACCCCCCTATTTGGGAAAGCCCCTTCTGGAGCATCTCCCGGATTGGAGCCTCGTCATCGACCACTAAAATTTTCATTTGTTCCATAAACTCTTTTTATCAGAAATTAAAATTTAAATCAATGGATAATTTAAATAAGTAATCCCCCTGTAATACCTCACTCACTCGTGGGAAGGGCCCGAGAGGGATGTCGGAGAAAATCTTGGAGCGGTAACCTTAAATTGCCCCCTAAAC
>CAZFDM010000264.1:0-2278 GCA_964517975.1 uncultured Syntrophaceae bacterium | reverse complement strand
TTTAGCTCAGAGATATGGGGAGATGTGAACCAGTTCATGCCTGCCTTTCGGAGACAGGTCTATTCATCCGTCATCTTTAAATTGCGAGAGGCTCGCGAATTTGACCAGGTCAAATCAAGGATTGAGAATGACCCAAGGCTTACCCTCACAGCCAAACGGGAAACAAAGTATTATGAGGAACAATCGGCTGCCATGGCCAAATTCTTAAGGATTTTAGGTTTGGCCCTCACCATTATCTTTTCATTGGGTGCGATGATTGGAGCCATGATCACCATGTTTTCTGCAGTCGGGAATCGGGTTTCAGAAATTGGAACCCTTCGAGCCATCGGTTTCGGAAGGAGGAATATCTTGATAGCATTCCTTCTCGAATCGCTTTTGCTCGGTTTTTTAGGTGGGGTTACAGGGCTTTTCTTTGCCTCTTTTATGCAGTTGATCACGATCTCCACCATGAACTTTCAGACCTTTTCAGAACTTGCCTTCGGGTTTACATTGACTCCCAAGATCATCCTTCAAGGGATAGGATTTTCACTCATTATGGGATTTGTAGGTGGAATACTCCCTGCCCTTCGGGCATCCCGGCTGGTCATTGTAGATGCCCTAAGGGCAGCTTAACCCTTAATCATAACTGTTTGAAAGGAGAAAGAGCGATGTCCGAGTCTAAGTTGAACCCCCAATACATCCAGGTCATATCGGATACTGTAAACCAGAGCCCCTATTTCTCACTTCTCTCAATGGAGATTAAGGACCTTGAATGGGGAAGCTCTGTGTTGGAGGTTAAGTTAGGGGAGAAGCATCTTCAGCCATTTGGTTATGTCCATGGGGGGGTTATTGCTTCAGTGATGGATGCAACAGCCTTTTGGGCTGTCTTTCCTCAGGTGGAGGAGGGAATGGGACTGACCACGGTTGAGATCAAAGTAAATTTTCTTGCCCCAGTCCAAAAGGGGAAACTTGTGGCAAAGGGTAGGTGTATCAAGATAGGAAAAACCTTGGCCTTAGGTGACGCTACGATTTATGATGAGAAAGGAAATTTGATCGCTCATGGAACGGCGACCATGATGATCGTCCCGAACCTTAAGGTAGAAGGGCAGGAGAACCTACCTCCCAAGAAGATATGATATTTAATCCTTCAGGGGTTTCTGGGGGAATTTATTTCCATTAGGTGTAGTCCAAAGGAGAGTTGAAAGGGTTTTAGTTGGGCGGAGATCCTTTTGGTAGGAGGACGGTGAAGGTTGTTCCTTTTCCCAATTCGCTTTCAACGGATATTGAGCCAAGATGGGCATCGACAATACTTTTGACGATGGTCAGGCCAAGACCTGTTCCAATGATTTGACGAGTCTCTGCAGTTTTGACTCTGTAAAATTTATCGAAAATTCGGGGGAGGTCTTCTTTTTTAATTCCGATTCCGGTGTCCGAAACCGTAACTTTTACAAATCCATTATCCCTACCTAACGCAATCCAGACCTTTCCTCCTTCGGGAGTGTATTTGATCGCATTGGAGATGAGATTGGTAAAGATCCCATCCATGCTATTTCGGTCAGCATTGATCCAGGCTGGCTCAGAAGGCAAGGCGAATTGAAGGTCTATTTTTTTCGCTTCAGCCTCAGGCCTCATGAATTCCACGACTTTCTGGATGATCTCCAGAAGGTTCAGAGGCTCTTTATATTGAACCATCATTCCTGCTTCGATCTTGGAGAGATCCAAAAGGTCTTTAATCAAGGTGAGGAGCCCCTGGGTTCTCTCCTTGGCACGGGAAAGGAGTTGTTGCTGTTTTTCCGTCACCTCTCCTGCCATCTTATTCAGGATGACATTTAACTGTTGTTCGACAGCGGCAATGGGTGCTCGAAGTTCATGGGCCACCATGGCAATGAACTCCGATTTCATCCGGTCGAGTTCCTTCAGGTGGCTGATGTCCTGCAGGACAGTGACCGAGCCTATTACCTCTCCCAAGTCATTCCGAACAGGGGCGGTATGCGACCTTAAAAAAATTTCTCCTGATTCGCCAATGCTCAGTTCCTGAGAGATAGAAGTGTATCCCCCCTCCTTTGCTTGAAGGCTCTCTTCAATCGTCTTGGCTAATTCTAAGGGAAGATTACACTGGGGAAGAACGTTTCCTATAAGGGCGGTTTCTGAAACCTTAAGCATTCGGCTTGCCGCAGGATTGGAAAGCACTATACAGCCATCTCGATCACAGACCAACACCCCATCGGCCATGCAATTGATAATGGTTTTGATCTTCGATTTCTCTGTGGCGATATCGTGGAGCGACTTTTCCCGCTCC
>CAZFDM010000263.1:0-14110 GCA_964517975.1 uncultured Syntrophaceae bacterium | reverse complement strand
AATGGATTGGGAGAAAACCTCCCTTCCATTCCCCAGACACACCAAAATAATGACGATAGTAAGACAAAGAAAGATTTTCTTAAAATTCTTTCTCATCATCTCCCCTCTTTGAGTGAACAATTCATAAATTAACATAATTAGAATAGACTGAGAAGCCTTTTATTTTTGGATAGCCTTTTAGGTCATGTTAATATTTTGGGTTTGAGATTTATGGAGCATTTTGAAATTCGATTAAGTCAGCCTCCATTTTTTACCAGACACTCTAAGGCTGTAATATATTCCTCAGTCATGCAGGTTGGGATTCGGTGTTTCTGCAGGCATTCAAAACACTTACTGGGTTCATAAAGAGGAGTGCTCACATATTTCTCTCCCCCATCAGGGAATAGGGTGACAATCACCCCATGATCTAACTCATTGGCTTTCTGTAAAGTCCCCCACATGGCTGCCCCTGAACTGATGCCACAGAAAATTCCTTCCCGAATCGTCAGGATTCGTGCCATCTCAAAGGCATCCTCGTCTCGCACATTGATCTTCTCATCCAATCGGCTCGGATCATAGATTTCAGGAACATATTGGGAACTGAGGTTCTTCAGCCCCTGAATCGCAGAATTGGGATAAGGCTCCACCCCAACAATCTTTATTTTGGGATTATACTCCTTCAATCTCTTTGAAACCCCCATCAAGGTCCCAGTAGTCCCAAGACCTGCTACAAACATCTTAATCCTCCCTTTGGTCGCCCTCCAAATCTCCTCACCCGTGGTCTCATAATGGGCAAGCACATTATACTGATTCTCAAACTGATGGGGCATATAATATTGAGGGTCTTTGGCCATCTCCTCAGCCAGATCAATGGCTCCATCCATTCCCTTGGAACCTTCGCTTAAAATAATCTTTGCACCAAAGGCAGTCAGGATCTTTCTCCTCTCAATGCTCATGGTCTCGGGCATCACCAGTTCCAGCCGATACCCTTTTACCGCACAGACCATGGCCAGAGCGATCCCTGTATTACCACTCGTGGGCTCTATGACGATCTTATCTTTGGTCAAAAGCCCCTCTCTTTCCCCATATTCGATCATATACTTGGCAATCCGATCTTTGACAGAACCTGCAGGATTATATTTTTCTAATTTGGCATAGACCGTTACCTTTTTGTTTGGGACGATGTGGTTAATCTTAACCAAAGGAGTGCATCCCACTAAATCAACCATATCCTTAGCGACCCGATACATCGCTTTTCTTGCCTCCTTACCTCATTAAATTATACTTAAGACCTCAGCCTCTCCATCAGTAATCGCAATGCTGTGCTCAAAATGGGCTGAGCGCTTCCCGTCCAAGGTCACTACCGTCCAGCCATCTTGAAGAACTTTAACTTCATAGGTCCCCTCATTGACCATGGGCTCTAAGGCTAAAACCATCCCCCTCTCCAATCTCGGACCTTGATGAGGGATTCCGAAATTGGGAATTTGGGGCTCTTCATGGAGATCAAGGCCGATCCCGTGTCCAACAAAGTCTCTGACCACTGAAAACCCATGCCCCTCGACCCATGTCTGAATGGCATAGGAGATATCATAAAGACGGTTTCCCAACTTCGCCTCGTGAATCCCCACCCAAAGGGCTTTTTCCGTTACCTCGAGAAGCCTTCGGGCTTCTTCGTCAATCTCGCCCACAGGAAAGGTCATGGCAGCATCTCCATAATAACCTTTAAAATTGACTCCGACATCAATGCTGACAATATCCCCTTCCTTTAATTTACGTTGACTGGGGATACCGTGGACGACCTCCTCGTTGATAGAAGTGCAAAGGGTAGCAGGAAACCCCCGATAGCCTTTAAAAGCAGGGACCCCCCCTCTCGAACGAATCAAATCCTCTGCCACCTGATCTAACTCCATGGTCGTTATCCCAGCAGTAATCATTCCTTTCAATTTCTTAAAGACTTCAGCCACAATGAGGTTCGATTTTCTTAGAAGTTCAATTTCTCGAAGGGATTTAATGATGATCACAACTTTTAGTATGCATTTGAACCCTTGAATTGTCAATATCTTATGCCCTCTTATTATATTGACTTTTCAACTCTATCTATTAAAATAGAAGTGTTGAGATAAGGATGGATTATGATTCCAAGATATACCAGACCTGAGATGGGAAAGATCTGGACGGAGAAGCGAAAGTTTGAAACCTGGCTTGAGATTGAACTCTTGGCCTGCGAAGCCCTCTCCCAGTTAGGATGGATTCCGGAGGAAGCAGTTAAGAAGATAAGGCAAAAGGCATCGTTCAATATCGACCGCATCAATGAAATTGAACAGGTGACCAAGCATGATGTGATCGCTTTTCTGACCAATGTAGGAGAATCGATTGGGGATCTATCCAAATATCTGCATTACGGCCTCACCTCCTCAGACATCCTTGACACCTCATTCGCCCTCCTTCTGAAAGAGGCCTCTGAGATCATCCTTCAAGACATCCTACGATTATTGGACGTATTGAAAAAACAAGCTTTTCGCTATAAAGACACCGTCATGATCGGACGATCCCATGGGGTTCATGCTGAACCGATCACCTTCGGTCTTAAATTGGCACTCTGGTATGATGAGATGAAGCGAAATCAGATTCGAATGCAGAGGGCTAAAGAAGCGATTAGCGTCGGAAAGATTTCAGGAGCAGTCGGAACCTTTGCCCACATCCCTCCCTCTGTGGAGGAGTTTGTCTGTAAAAGGTTGGGACTTAAACCTGCTTTGATCTCCACTCAGATCGTCCAGAGAGACCATCATGCTGAATTCTTCTCTACACTGGCTTTAATCGCCTCTTCCGTTGAAAAGATGGCTGTGGAACTGAGGCATCTCCAGAGAACCGAGGTTCTTGAGGCAGAAGAATTCTTTTCAAAAGGACAGAAGGGATCCTCCGCCATGCCCCATAAGCGGAATCCTATCTCTGCAGAGAATCTCTCAGGGTTGGCAAGGTTGGTCCGATCGTATAGTCTTGCTGCTCTGGAGAACATCCCTCTTTGGCATGAACGTGATATCAGCCATTCTTCTGTGGAGAGGGTGATCGGTCCGGACGCTACGATTTTGGTCGATTACATGATTCATAGGCTTACCTCCCTGATTGAAAATCTAATGGTCTATCCTGAGAATATGAAGGCCAATCTCGAAAAGACAAGGGGCCTTATTTTTTCGGAATCTGTCCTTCTGCTCCTCACCCGAAAAGGCTTTTCCAGAGAGGAAGCCTATCACCTTGTTCAGAGAAACGCCATGAAGGTCTGGGAGGAAGGGCAAGATTTCAAAACCCTCCTTTTGAAGGATGATGATATTAAAAGTCGCATCAGCAGAGAGGAACTGGAGGCCACATTTGATATCCATCATCACCTCAAACATGTCGGCGATATTTTTGAAAGGGTCTTTAAGGATTCATAAATGAAGAAAGATCAAAAGCCTCCTCCTGATTTGAGAGATCTCCTTCGCCTCAAAGAGCCGTCCAATCGAGGGGGAAAGAAACCTGCCCTGAAGAAGACCCATTTCACCATCTGGTATTTTGTCATCGCCTTACTCATTATTTTTCTCATTCAGAACTATGTCGTTCAGAAAAGGGCTGAGGATGTTATTCCCTATAGCGAATTTAAACAGGCTTTGAGGTCGGGCAAAATCAAAGAGTTGACCATTAGCCAAGAAACCATCCAGGGAGAGAGGGAAACAGAGAAGGGATCACGGAAGTTTCAAACGGTCCGGGTTGAGGATCCGGATTTGGTAAAGGAGTTGGAAGCCAATCATGTGAAATATACCGGAAAGGTTGATAGTAAATGGCTCACCAATATCCTCTCGTGGATCATCCCTCTCGTCTTCTTCTTCTTCATCTGGAGGATTCTATTCTCACGAATTGGACCAGAGAGCAGTGTCATCTCCTTTGGAAAAAGCCGTGCAAAACTCTATGCAGAGAAGGAGAAGAAAGTTACATTTTCCGATGTGGCAGGAATTGATGAAGCCAAAGAGGAACTTAAGGAAGTCGTCGAATTTCTAAAAAATCCTAAAAAATTCCAACGCCTTGGTGGAAAGATCCCCAAAGGGGTTCTCCTTGTGGGAATGCCCGGAACAGGGAAAACCCTGTTGGCCCGCGCAGTAGCAGGGGAAGCCAATGTGCCATTCTTTTCCATTAGTGGTTCAGATTTTGTCGAGATGTTTGTCGGGGTCGGTGCAGCAAGAGTAAGAGACCTCTTCGCTCAGGCCCAAAACCACGCTCCCTGTATCATCTTCATCGATGAGCTGGATGCCTTAGGAAAGGCCCGAGGCGTCAATCCCCTTGGACGGCATGACGAACAGGAACAGACCCTCAATCAACTGCTTGCCGAGATGGATGGTTTCGATCCGAATACAGGAGTGATCATCATGGCTGCCACCAACCGTCCTGAGATTCTCGATCCTGCTCTTCTGAGACCAGGAAGGTTTGACCGACATGTGGTGGTCGATCGACCCGATCTGGTGGGCCGTGAAGAGATTCTTAAAATCCACACCCGAAACGTCAAGCTCTCTCCTGATGTCGATTTAAAGGTGATTGCCTCACGGACCCCAGGGTTCGTGGGCGCAGACCTTGCAAATATTGTGAATGAAGCGGCCCTATTAGCCGCCCGAAAAAACAAAGAATTTGTGGAAATGTCGGATATTGAAGAGGCGATTGACCGGGTCGTTGCAGGATTGGAAAAGAAGCGAAGGCTCATGTCCAAGAAGGAAAAAGAGATCGTGGCCTTCCATGAATCGGGTCATGCCATCGTTGCCTCTTCTCTGCCAAACGTGGATCCGGTTCGTCGAATCTCCATCATCCCAAGAGGGATCTCCGCATTGGGCTATACCCTCCAGCTTCCTACCGAGGACAGGTATTTGATGACCCGGACAGAACTTCTCGACCGCCTCGCTGTGCTTCTGGGTGGGAGGGTGGCCGAGGAGATCAAATTTAATGAGATCTCCACAGGCGCCCATAACGATCTCCAACGAGCAACCGATATTGCCACCAGCATGGTCAAAGAATATGGGATGAGTGAAAAACTGGGGTATGTCACCTTTGAGAAAGAGAAGAGACCCCTCTTCATCCCCTCCCCCCTCTTCTCTTCAAGGGAGTACAGTGAAGAGACCGCCCGGCAGATTGATGAAGAAGTGAAAAAGATCATTGACAATACTTATAACAAGGCAAGGCAGATCCTCACCGCCAAGAGAAAGGAACTGGAAGAACTTGCTCAGCTCCTCCTGGAAAAGGAGGTTGTTGAAGAGGCAGATCTGAAGAAGATTCTTCATCTTCCAGAAGGAACAGCATGATCAAGACGCTACTTAAACACCTCCGGTCAAAGGTGATTGCGGGGATTTTGGTCATCCTTCCACTTGCGATCACCATCTTCATTTTGAATCTTGTATTCAACACCCTGGATAGTATCCTTAAACCTCTCATGCCCGGATTGAAAGTTTATCTCTTCCAAAGGGAATTCTCTATCCCTGGATTGGGAATCATTGGTTTCTTTCTCCTCCTCTACCTGGTGGGCTTGATCACCACCAATGTGATGGGCAAAAAAATTGTGGGTTGGGGGGATCGGCTCGTGACCGCTATTCCTGTTGTCAAAAACATCTATCTCTCATCCAAACAGTTGACCGATGCCTTCTCCTCCTCACGAAAAGGCTCTTTCCGCCAAGCGGTCTTTGTAGAATTCCCTCAAGAGGGAAGCTTTATCCTTGGTTTTATCACCAATGAATTGACAGACCTCAGCCATCAAACGAAACTAACGGTCTTCATCCCCACAGCCTTTGTTCCACCCCAGGGACTATTGCTCTTTCTCCCCAAAGAAAAAATCTATCCTTCTCACATGACGATTGAAGAGGCCATCAAGACCATTATGTCTGTTGGAATTGTTACTCCACAAACCCTCCCGGTGCTACTTCCCAAAGCAGATAAGGAAAAAGAATCGATTGAAAATTTTAAACGGATCGATTATGTTAATCCAAAAATTGAAGGAGGTCCTTAACCATGGAGGCCATTACGCTTCTGATTGCAGTCGTTGCACTTGTCATTTCGATCTTGGCTTATCAGCGGACCGGTGGACTAACAGAATTGAGGCGCCAGTTGGAATCGAAGACCTCATCCGTTGATTTGAAGAAGGAAATCGATACACTGGCGGCCATGGCAGACGCCCTGAGAGAAAAAACGGCAGATGCCTTGGATCGGATGGAGAAGTTTATCCGTAAAACAGAAAAATCGGAGTAGGTCAACTGGAAAATAAATTTTCATGCCTGAAATACTCAAAAGTCTCAGCCACTGGTTCACCACCTCTGGAATTAAAGTTGTTGGAATTCTAATCGGCCTCTTCGTCCTCTCCCAAGCATCCAGATGGATGGTGAGATGGATTGAAAAATGGATTCCAGAGAGGGATCCCCTTCAAGCCTCTGAAATAAAGAAAAGGGCCCAGACCCTGGGCAATATTCTCCGCCATGTCTTCCTTATCCTGATCTCCTTTATCGCCGCCTTAATGATCCTCGGAGAATTGGGGATTCAACTCGGACCACTTCTGGCCACGGCAGGCATTGGGGCCCTCGCCATCGGGTTTGGGGCTCAGAGCCTGGTCAAGGACGTAATCAGTGGGTTCTTCATCATTCTTGAAAATCAATACCGAATTGGAGATGTGATCGAAGTAGCGGGAGTATCCGGTCTGGTCGAATCGCTCAATCTCAGACGAACCGTTCTGAGAGACTTAAAAGGAAGGGTTCACACCATCCCCAATGGGGAAATCAAAGTGGTGAGTAACCTATCCAAAGAATGGTCTCGTGCAGTGCTCGACTTAGGCATCTCCTACCGAGAAGATCTCGATCAGGTCTATGAGTTACTGACCCAAATAGGGAAAGAACTCGAATCAGAAGAGCCCTACAAGAGTTCCATCCTCGAACCCCTTCAGATCTTAGGAGTTGAGAAATTTGGAGAATCTCAAGTGATCATCCGAATGATGATTAAAACCGTACCCCTTAAACAATGGGAGGTGGGAAGGGAGTTACGAAGAAGGATCAAGATCCGGTTTGATGAGAAAGGAATTGAAATCCCCTTCCCTCATCGGGTTCTTCTGTGGGGCGAACCCAAGAAACCTCTCAATGAAAAATGAAAAGGAAAGCACAACGTTCAAAATTTTCTTTTCAACGGTCCCATTTCAATGGACATTGATCCATTTTCAATGAGGGTTAATCATGGTTGAGTCCCCTCTCCGCATCCTCTTTGTTACGTCAGAGGCAGTGCCATTTGCTAAGACAGGTGGCCTCGCAGATGTGTGCGGAGCCCTCCCGAAGTTCCTCAAAGAGATAGGGGGGGAGATTAAACTGGTCATGCCTTATTACCGAATGGTCAGGCAGTCTGGACTTCCCCTTCGATACTTAGGGGAAGAGATCCAGGTCCCCTTGGGAGACGAAATCCTAAGGGCTGATCTCTATCAGGGAATGCTTCATCAGGATATCCCTGTCTATTTCATTGGTCGTGACGAATTTTACGACAGAGAATATCTCTACAGTACCCCGAAGGGAGATTACTTCGATAATGCTGAAAGGTTTATCTTCTTTTCAAAGGCCTCTTTGATCCTCTGTCAAAAGATTGGCTTCTCTCCTCAGATCCTTCACCATCACGAATGGCAAACAGGATTGATCTCTGCTTATCTTCGATCCCTTTACCAAAATGATCCTCTCTTCTCATTAACCGCCACTGTCTTTACCATTCATAATATTGCTTATCAGGGAATCTTCAAGAAAGAAAAGTTCTGGCTTACCGGCCTTCCCCAAGAGATGTATAACCCTGAGGGAATCGAATTCTGGGAGAGGATCAACCTGATGAAAGCAGGGATCGTTTATGCTGATGTGATCAATACGGTAAGCGAGAAATATAGTGAGGAGATTCAGACCCCTGAATATGGTTACGGTCTGGAGGGAATTTTGAGAAAACGAAGCAGTGACCTCTACGGGATTCTCAACGGGGTAGATTATCAGGAGTGGGATCCCTCTCATGACCCTTATCTGATTGCCCATTACGACCCCAAGGACCTCTCAGGCAAGAGAGAATGTAAAAAAGATCTCTTAAAAGAATTCAAACTTCCTCCCTCCATGGAAACCCTTCCTCTCTTAGGAATGATCTCCCGCTTGGCAGATCAGAAGGGATTTGACCTTCTTAGTGAAATCCTCGATGAACTCTTTACCTTGGATGTGGGGTTTGTCCTTTTAGGAACAGGGGAACAAAAGTATCATGACCTCTTCGCTTCAATCGCCCGTAAATACCCTGATCGAGCAGGGATTCGAATCGCCTATGATGACCGATTGGCGCACAAAATTGAAGCAGGCTGTGACATCTTTCTGATGCCTTCAAAATATGAACCCTGTGGCCTGAATCAAATCTACAGTTTGAAATATGGGACGATCCCTGTCGTTCGGGCTACTGGTGGCCTTGACGATACAATCATCCCTTATGATCCCATCACAAGAAAAGGGAATGGTTTTAAGTTTAATCGTTATGATGCTCGGGAGTTTTTTAGTCAGATCAAAGTAGCCATTCGTTATTATCATCAACCTGATCACTGGAGACAACTTATCCAAAATGCAATGTCTGAAGATTTTTCCTGGAAGAGGTCAGCCCAGGCCTACTATCAACTCTACCAAAAAGCCTTGGAGAAGAAGAAAGGAGTAGCCTAAATTGAAACCATTAAATTTCAAATTGAAAATTTTTATTGGAGGACTTCTCTGCCTTCTCCTGATGGCTTCCACCACCCTTGATGCCAAAACCCCTCCTTTTAAGAACTTCGACCAGCCCAGATTGGTTGAACCAGAGGAACTGGCAAACAGAACCAACCATCCCTCGGTTCGGGTGATTGACATGAGAATCTCGCTCATGGATTACCTGAAAGGTCATATCCCAAATGCCTTCTATCTCCATTTTGAAAGCATCCGTGTTCCAAGAAATGGGATTCCTGCCCAAAGTCCGGATCGAATGGTCATCGAAAAAATATTAGGAGAATATTTAAGTCTTTCCAACGATATGTGGGTGATCCTTTATTCAGAAAAATCAAATCCCAATGCCACCTTTCTCGCCTGGACCCTCGATCTCTTAGGCCATAAAAAAGTAGGAATTCTAAATGGTGGTTGGGAGAGATGGATTTCAGAAAGACATCCAGTGACTCAGGAGTATCCCTCTGCTCCTCCTAAAAAATTTTTCGGGAAATTTATACGAGAGACACTTGCCGATAAAAAATATGTTCTGGATAGACTCCAAACGAAAGGAGTCCTGATCCTCGATGCCCGGCCCCCCAAACAGTATAGTGGGGAAGAGGGAGAAGAGGTTCGAAGAGGACATATCCCTGGAGCCAAGAATCTCTTTTGGGAAACAACGCTGGAGGGAGAGGAAGTCAGGGTTTGGAAAAAGAAAGAAACCCTGGAAAGACTTTTGGCTGAATTAGGAGTGTGGAAGAATAAAGAGATCGTCGTCCATTGCCGAACAGGTAGAGAAGCCAGCCATCTCTACTTTACCCTGAAGCATGTCCTCGGATTTTCCCATGTCCGTCTCTATCGAGGATCATGGGTAGAATGGTCTGCCGACAAAACCCTCCCTATCAAAATAGGAATGGATCCTTAAAATCAATTTTTTTCCATTTCAGATTTTTAGATATTCTAATATCTGGCATAAGGATTGCTATAATTTCTAAAAGAATTTTTTCACGCAAAAATGATTCTTAACTTTCTTAATCGTTCTACTAAGGTAGGAAAAATGAATGGAAAAAATATCTTCTTCTAATGGAGAAAAAATTGAACGTCCACCTTACAAAATTGTAACTTCTTTTTTTCAAAAGTAACTATAATAAAAATAAACCCGTATGTAAGAAACCTCTTAAAAAGTTTTTAGTGGTTATATCATCACTGGTGAAGTGGAGTGAAAAGCCTGCGGTAGGCAGGCCTGCCTGCGGTAGGCAGGCGTCAGAATATTGTAATAATTATGCGGAGGGTAAGGGTTTATCTTTTACGAATATTTGTAGGGTAAGGGCTTGTCCCTTACCTGAATCAATCCGTAGGATAAGGGTTTATCTCTTACCGAGAAGTGGTAAGCCACAAGGGCTTACCCTACAAAAAAATATTCAATAATCCAATTAGTAAATTAAAATGATCAATGTCCGCATCTTACCCTCCTATATAAAAGGACTTTTTCAGAGGTCTCAACAATTTTTCTTGACAAGATTGGATTATCTATGTCATTTTTTTATAAATTTCTAACCCTGCGAAATATCTTTGGCTTTAGGAGGAAGGCAACATGGTTGGTAAGATTCTAATAGGGGTAATGGTCTTACTTTTGGCCTCGGGTTGTCTTTCCCTTCGTACCCAATCTCAGGAGAAAAAGGATGCAATCCCCTTTATTATTGGAGAATCTTATAGTGTAGAGCCCCCTCTTCCTTCAACTCCTCCTACACAATGGGATGAAACTCCTCCTCCCCAACAGCCTCTCCCACCTTCAACCTCACCCAATCCTCCTCCTAAGCCTCCCATAGAGTTGGCATCAACCCAGCGATTTGAACCCCCCATTAGTGATGAATCGAGTGACGAATTCTATTTGGAGGTCATCCCCAGGGATAAAACAAAGGAAGGTCCAGAGTTTGATATCCCCATTGTCATCAATGAGAAGGTGGAACACTTCATCCAATATTTTCAAACCACTGCTCGGAACAACTTCTCCAATTGGCTTGCCCGTTCTGAAAAATATATCCCATTTATGAAGAATCTCTTAAAAGAGAATGGTCTTCCGGAAGACCTTGTTTATATGTCCTTGATCGAGAGTGGGTTTAATCCTTATGCCTACTCCAGAAGCAAGGCCTCTGGACCCTGGCAATTTATATACCTCACAGGGAAAAAGTATGGGTTGAAGGTCAATTGGTGGGTGGATGAGCGGAGAGATCCAGAAAAGTCCACCATTGCCGCAGCAAAATATCTGAAAGACCTCTATGATATGTTTGAATGTTGGTACCTTGCCGCAGCGGGTTATAACGCAGGAGAGAACAAAATCGCCAGTGCCATGAAACGCTACCGGACAGAAGACTTCTGGGAACTTACAAAATATCGATATTTGAAGAAGGAGACCAAAGACTATGTTCCTCAGATGATCGCTGCGGCTCTCATCGCAAAGGACCCAGAAAAATATGGTTTTACAAATATTGACTATGAGGAACCTCTCCGTTACGAAAAAGTGAAGGTCCCTGGGCTGACCCCACTTTCCCTCATTTCTGAAGCCTGTGAAGTCTCTCTCGAAGAGGTCAAAGATTTAAACCCAGAGCTCCGTAGAGGGGTCACCCCTCCTGATGAGTCGGGGTATGAAATTAAAATTCCCTTTGGAACAAAGGAAAAATTTCTCAGGAACTTCGAAACGCTTCAACCCCTAAGGAAGTCTCAGTTTAAAACCCATCTGGTAAAGAAAGGAGAAACCCTTCCTAAAATTGCAAGATTATATCGAGTGGAGGTGGAACCCATCCTCGAGATGAATCGGCTCGATGGGTCGAGCCGACTCCATAGAGGGATGACACTGCTCATCCCCCTTCCGAAGGATGAGGAGGTCAAACCGACGGTGATTGCACAAAAAAAGAGAAACGGGAACAACATCCAACGAAATTCTGAAGAGATCATCTATACCATCAAAAAGGGAGATACCCTATGGAGCATCGCCAACGAGATGGGGGTAAACATTGGTGCCCTGAGTCGCTGGAATAACCTCCATCCTGACCAAAAGCTTGTTCCTGGATATAAACTTAAAATCAGAATGTCCGCATCGGCAGAAAATTCCTCTGAAGTGAAAGAAGAAAAGGAGATTATTTACACTGTAAGAAAAGGCGATACCCTCTGGAGTATTGCTCAAAGATATCGTGTGAGCGTTTCGGAAATTCGCACTTGGAATCAACTGGATGGGTCAGACGTAATCTATCCCGAAGAGAAGTTAAAGATTAGGGTGAAAGAGTCTAAATCTTCAACTCCCAATTGATCATATCCCCTTTCTATTTTTACAATGGCCTCCAAATCTTCCCTCTTTAAAACCCGAATCCAAAGATTCTTTAAAGGCACATTATAATAACCTTCAATAATGAATGAAACAAAGCCTTCAAGTTCATCAAGAACAGTAAAAGAGATGAGATCTCTGAAAAAGTATATAATAATCAATTTCCAGTATGGGAGGGTGGGATGAAAAAGCCATCCCGCCGCAAGCGGTCGGATACCGATAATCACAAGGTGTAGGGTAAGGGCTTGGCCCTTACCGATATTCTGTAACCCTTAAAAATATAGTATGGAAGGGTTTTAAACCCTACCCTCCCATATAAAAAAGGACTTTTTCAGTGTTCTCGAGGATTCTACTTGACAAAAAAAATTTTTTGTATACAGTATACATTAAATTAATTCTCGATTGGACTGGAATTGCTGAAATATGTTAAATAAGAGGAGACCACTTAACCACTCATTGAAACAGAAGGAAATGAGATGAATCTTCCCCCGTTTGAGTTTACCCAACCCTACTCCCTCCAAGAAGCCTGTTCCCTCCTTCAAGAGTATCAGGGAAAGGCAGCCCTCCTGGCGGGAGGCACGGAACTGGTGGTAAGCCTTCGTTATAGACTTACCAAACCAGCCATTGTGATTGGCCTAAAAGGATTAACTGATTTGGATTATTTATCCCAAACCGAAAGCGGTGGGCTGGTGATTGGCTCCATGACCACTCTGGACACCTTAGAGAAATCCCTTTGGGTTCTGAATGAGTATCCTTCCTTGGCTCAGGCCATTCGAAGGGTGGCTGTCCCTCCTATTCGAAATAAAGCCACTCTCGGAGGAAATCTTTGTCTCAATACCCGTTGTATCTACTACAATCAGTCCGAATTCTGGAGAAGCAGCCAGAAGCCCTGTTTCAAATTAGGAGGAAACGTTTGTCATGCCGTTGAGAAGGGAAAGCGATGTCAGGCGGTTTATCAAGGTGATCTTGCCCCACTCTTAATCGCTTTGGGAGCAGAGGTAAAAATCGTCTCTTCAAAAGAGGAGAAGGTCATTCCCTTAATGGAGTTTTTCACGGGAAGGGGAGAGAAACCGAACTGTCTTGGCTCTGATGAAATCCTTAAAGAAGTTAGGATCCCAGCCCTTGGAGAGGGAGTGACTTCAACCTACGAAAAACTTCGTGTTCGCGAGGGAATGGATTTTCCTATGGCAGGAGTGGCCTTGATGGTAAAGAGGGGCCCCAATGGCACCATCGAACAGTCCAAAATCGTGCTCGGAGCAGTGGGATCTTCTCCCATAGAGGTGCCCAAGGCTTCGGAACTTCTCCATGACCAAAACCCTTCAGAGGAACTCTTTCAACGTGTTTCCGAAGAGGCTATGGAAGTGGCTCGACCAGTAGCGAACCTTATTATCAATGCTAACTATCGTAGGAAAATGGTTGGAGTGCTTGTAAAGCGGGCATTGCGTAAGGCGCTGGCGATATGAGCCTCCTCACCGTGAAACGATATTCATTTTTAAACGAACCCATATAAAGGAGAATCATGGGAAAGATCCAAGTTTCATTAAATATCAACGGACATATTGAGACTCTTGAAATTGCTCCTCACCGAACGCTCTTAGAGGTCATCCGGGAAGATTTAAAACTTACGGGAACGAAATCCGGATGTGAGGATGGAACCTGTGGAGCATGTACGGTTTTGCTAAACGGAGTTCCTGTCCGTTCCTGTCTCCTTCTTGCAACGGAAGTCCAGGGGCAAGAGATCGTCACGATCGAAGGACTATCCGATGGAGAAAAACTTCACCCGGTGCAAGAAGCCTTTGTCAAACATGGTGGTATTCAATGCGGATTCTGCACCCCTGGAATGATCCTCACTGCAAAGGCCCTTTTGGATAAAAATCCCTCTCCAACAGAGCAGGAGATTCGACAGGCCATCTCTGGCAATCTTTGCCGATGCACGGGATATACGAAGATCGTTGAAGCGATTAAGTCTCTTACAAATCACCAAACCCCTTCCTCGGAAAAGGACCTTACTCTCTCAGAGTATTCTATCGTTGGAAGGCGAGTTCCTCGAATTGACTCTGTTCCCAAAGTGAAGGGAGATATGAAGTATTCT
>CAZFDM010000262.1:0-4996 GCA_964517975.1 uncultured Syntrophaceae bacterium | reverse complement strand
GATCCGACTCGGTCGGAGGAGCGGTAACCTTAAATTGCCCCCTAAACGTGAGACCTCTCACCCTATCACTTAATAACCCAATTATTATTATCACTATTAGCCCTACCCAAAGAGATATTAATTTGATCCGCGTTCTAAGATTTTCGGAGGCATCCTTCTCGGGACAATCACGCTTCAGTAAGGGATTACTAAGCCTCATTACTTTTCTGGGACTAGTGGGGCACTCAGGGACCAAACCACCTTTGGATTCATCATCTTATCATGGGATTTGAGATGCTTCCCATAACGTTTTACGATATAGAAAATCCAACTGACCTGAAAGGAGAAGGTGAAAATGGAAAGGGAGAAATCCGTTCTCATCGTGGTTGATGTTCAGGATGGCCTCCTTAAAGCAATGGGCCAGGAAATAGCAAAGAATCTGATAAAAAATATTATCCTCCTTCTTTCATTTGCAAAAACAATGGGAATTCCCATCCTTACAACCGAACAATACCCTAAAGGACTTGGCGGGACTACTCCTGAAATTAAGGTTGAGATGGAGGGTCTGGCCCCGATTGAGAAAATGGCCTTTAGTTGTTGTCGGGTGGAGGAATTTAATAAAAGATTGGATTCACTCGAGCGGAAACAGGTCATCCTCTGCGGGATTGAGACTCATGTTTGTATCCTTCAGACAGCCATCGATTTGATGGAGAGAGGTTACGAGGTTTATGTGGTCGCAGATGGAGTCTGTTCAAGGAGAAAAATAGATTGGGAGTTTGGCCTGAGATATTTGGAAAGGAGGGGGGCGATGATCTCCACCACAGAGATCATCGCCTTCCAGCTATTGAAGGAGGCTGGGACCGAAGAGTTCAAACGGTTATCCAAGTTATTTAAATAGATAAACCGTCTTTTAAACTAACCGAAATAGTTTGGCGAAGAAATAGGGAACACAGAATGCGTTTGAAAAGATGAGTGCCCAAAGAGCAACCCTTCTCAAACTAATCTCGATCTTTCTTGTTCCCTCAACGTTTCTTACTCCAAGAATTCTATTTAAACTCATACTCTTCCCTATTTACAAAATTGTAAATATTGTTCGAATTTGTCAAATTCCAACTTTAAAATCTATTCGGCTAATTTTCTTTTTACATATCTAAGAAATGCATAACCCCCTATAATAATTATCCAAATGACAAATAGATTGATGGAAGCAAGTTCATTAATCATTAAATTCATATAAACTCCTTTTATAGTTTTATTAATTAAATAAGCAACTCTTATGCCAATCCGTTATGACCTCTATAGTCTATTGAAATCAAAGAATATTTTAAATTTTTAATGGGGTTTATCAGGGTTTTTTAAGGGCACAAAATGTCATAATTCTGTGTAAAAAATGTGGGCATCTTTACCTTACTCAGTGAAAACCTTATGAAAAAATCAAAAACGACTCATCAATCGATCACCAGCCTAGATTTTCCTTTGCCTATCATCTAAAAAAGTTTCAATAAATAGGGCGATTGTGATACCATTACCATCAAAAAAAGTGGTTGAAGGAGGAATCCTATGAAGGTGATTTTTCATCCAAGATTCTATGAGGTCTATACTTCAGATCCGGCAGCAGGAAGAGGTAGAATGGAAGCCATTACCAAGGAATTGAAGGGAGAATTTGATTTTATCAAACCAGAACCTGCCTCTGAAGAAGATCTGGAAAGGGTTCATGGAAGGTCACATATTCAATCTGTAAAAAGAGAGCCATTAGTCTATGAAATGGCTCTCCTGGCTGCAGGGGGAGCCATCCTTTCTGCTCAATTGGCCTTTGAAGGCCAATCGGTCTTTGGACTGATTCGACCACCTGGTCATCATGCGAGTCCTCATTCCTGCTGGGGATTCTGTTATTTCAATAATATCGCGATTGCAATTAAAAAACTCCTGAGTGAGGAGAAGATCCAAACTGCCCTTATTCTTGACTTTGATCTCCATTTTGGAGATGGCACGGCCAATACCTTTAGTGGCTCCAGAGTTGTAAGTTATTTCCATCCTGAAGGGACAAATAGAAAGGTCTTTATGGATAATCTCAAAAGATCCCTTCAAATGGAGAGACCTTATGACATCATCGCCATTTCTGCAGGGTTTGACCGCCACGAAGAGGACTGGGGAGGACTCCTTAAGACAGAAGATTATTTCACGATTGGAAAATGGGCTAAAGAGGCATCTCTTGAAAGATGCCAGGGGAGGCGATTTGGCCTCCTTGAAGGAGGTTACAACCACTTGGTTCTTGGAAGAAATGTGAAGAGTTTTCTTCAGGGATTTGGGGATTGAAAATCCTTACTAAGGTTCTTATGAATTAAAGTCCACTTTCGTATTGAATGAGACCTCCCCTTATGTTAAAGGAGGTCTGAAAGGGTTACTTAAAAGGAGCAAGTATGAAGAAACATTTACTCATCGTGGCTACCTTAGATACGAAAGGAAGAGAAGTCGCTTATGTGAAGGACTGTGTGCAACGACTTGGAATCCAATCAATCCTTATGGATGTGGGTACTCTTGGAGAACCTCTAACCCAACCGGATATTACACGGTTTGAGGTTGCAGGGACTGCAGGCTACAAGCTTGAAGATATCATTAAAGAAAGGAATCGCTCCACTGCTGTGAAAGCAGTCCAGGAGGGAGGGGCAATCTTAGCAAGACGCCTGTTTGAGCAGGGAAAACTTCAAGGGATATTTGGAATGGGGGGAGGGACAGGGACAGCGATCGTTACCTCCATCATGCGATCTCTTCCTTTCGGCTTGCCCAAGGTTGTACTCTCCACAGTTGCCTCAAGGGATGTGAAAGAATATATTGGAACCAAAGACATCGTCATGTTCCATTCAGTGGCCGACATCTTGGGGCTCAATGAATTCATGCGCCTGATCCTTGAACAGGCCTCCTACGCCATCTGTGGAATGATTGAACAAGGAGGCATCCTGAGAAAAGAAAAACCCATGGTGGCTGTAACCGCCTATGGGATCAACTCTATTTGTGCCATGAATGCAGAACCTCTCCTCAGAGAGAGGGGATATGAAATGATTGCCTTCCATGCCAATGGCTGTGGTGGAATGGCCATGGAGGAGTTTATTTCGGAGGGGTTAGTTTCCGGTGTAATCGATTTTACCCTTCACGAGATAGCGGATGAAATATTTGGAGGCTATTGCAAAGGGATTGGCCCTCAAAGACTTCAAACCGCAGGTCAAAAGGGAATCCCCATTGTGGTTGTCCCAGGAGGTCTTGATAATGCTGTTTTTAGCCCAGTCTATCCCATGCCAGACCAGTTAAAAGGAAGAAAGATCCATTATCATGATACTCGTTTCTGCGTCAGAATGGGTCCTGAGGAGATGAAGGGATTTGCACGAATCATTGGAGAAAAACTGAACCGATCAATGGGGCCAACCCATGTGCTTATTCCCAAAAAGGGATGGTCGGAGGCGGATAAACCTGGGATGGAACTCTATGACCCGAAGACGGACCAGATTTTTGTAGAAGAATTAAGAAACATCCTCACCCCCAAAATACCTATTGAAGAGGTGGATGCTCATATCAGTGATCCTATCTTTGCACTAAGAGCCGTGGAAGTTTTGAATCATATGATACAATCCTATCGACCTTAATCACCTCCATCTCCCCCTTGCGAAGGGCGCCCAGATGAAGGATAAGGCCCTGGGAGAATTCTCCCAGGGCCTTTTGTTTATTCGGCCTGACCAGGGGGTGGTGTTCCAGGTGGGTTTGGAAGGGTAAGGGGCCATCTCAACCAGAATGCATTATGAGCGATAAGGCCTGGAGCCATAATGCAGAGATTCAGATAGATGATCAGAATGTTCACATCAGCAGGAAGTTTTGCCAAAGCAATCTCATTAGCCTTAGGACCGAGGATCGCCGTTAAGATGATGATCCATATAATGATGAGAATACATTGAAGGATAAATGCCGAAAGGGCCCTTTTAAAAAAGGTATACCTCGTTACTCCCCAGAATTGTAAATGCCAGGAGTGGACCAATGGCCAGAAGATAAGGGATGATCCTACAGCAGCAAAAGAGAAGGTAGGACTAAGGCCAATCCCCAGACTTCCTTTCCAAAATATATATCCCAAAATATGTGCAAGGATAGTCTGTCCAATGGCTGCACCTGGATGCCCCCATTTTCCAAAAGGCCAACCTTGGGTTGTAAAGACAGGACTGAAGACAAAGAACCATGCAATGGACCAGACAAGGTATCCTGTCAACCAATTCACATTGAATGGTCCTTTATGATTGATTGGAGTATCTGCAAGAGGTGTCCCATCGAGATTGGTTAGGAAATTCCAGATGAGAATAGAACCGACCATCACAATAATGAAACTCAGGGCCATAGTTCCCCAGGGATGAAGTTTGCCCTTAAAAGGCCACCCGCCCCAGACCACTCCATATAGAAGGGTCGCCCAGAACCCGATCACCCCAAACCAGAGGTAAAGTGGACCCACTGGCCATTTGGGGTAAACGAATTTCATGAAGAGTAACACAGCAAATGTAAAGATTGCCCACAGGATGGTCATCCCAATTCCAGGGATGAGCCGAGATTTTGCAGGTGTCCAATTGCCAGCAGGAGGAGCCCATGGCCAATTGTCACCTAAGAGGACAAGATGCCCGAGTGCGATAAGCATGATGAGTGTAGCAGGGATGATCTTTAAAACGATTGCAGAGGAAGGGATTCCATAGACAAAGATGAGGATCCCAAGGATTGCGAATACAATGAATTGAATCAACCCTCCTCCTCTTCCAGATGGACCTATTCCAATCTTTTTTGGGGGTTTTTCATTTCCCATAAACGTTCACCTCCTTTTGGTTTTGTAAATTTGGATTTAAAAGTTGAGGTTTTTAGATTCTTACATGTTTAAGTCTGAGAATTTATCTCTAACACTTGAGAACAAATGGTGTCATGCTGAACTTGGTTCAGCATCTTGTTTTGTCCAAAAGGTGAGATCCTGAAACGAGTTCAGGATGACAAGTCTGTT
>CAZFDM010000261.1:0-2054 GCA_964517975.1 uncultured Syntrophaceae bacterium | reverse complement strand
GTCTGAGAATTTATCTCTAACACTTGAGAACAAATGGTGTCATGCTGAACTTGGTTCAGCATCTGGTTTTGTCCAAAAGGTGAGATCCTGAAACGAGTTCAGGATGACAAGTCTGTTAAATTTCAAATATTTTTGGCTAGGATATTAGCCCTTGAAGAAAATTCAAAGTGGCCGTTGGGGGAGTGAAGATTCTTATTTGAAAGAAAACCAAGAGGAGTTGGCCGAAAAGGTGATCTTTGACGATCTCCAAATTACTCATACCCTTTTCGGTCCTCACAATGAAAATCTAAAACGCATTGCCAAGACGGTCGGTGTAAGGATCAACGCCAAAGGCAATGCTATAACCATTCAAGGAGATGGCCTGGATGTTCAACTGGCCATTCGCATTCTGAACGATCTCTATGGTCTCCTGAAGAAGGGTTATCCTCTCTATGCAACGGATATCGATTATGCCATCCGAATGATCTCCGATGATCGGACGGTTAATCTGGAAGACATCTTTTTAGATACGATCTATATCTCCTCAAGAAAGAGAGTGATCACACCCAAGAGTTTAAATCAAAAGCGTTATATCGATGCCATTCGAAAATATGATCTGGTCATTGGTATTGGACCCGCAGGCACGGGTAAGACTTACCTGGCCATGGCTATGGCTGTGGCCTACCTCATGAAACAGGAAGTTGAAAGGATTGTGCTCACACGGCCTGCCGTGGAGGCTGGAGAAAAATTGGGGTTTCTCCCTGGCGATATTATCGAAAAGGTTAATCCCTATCTTCGGCCACTTTATGATGCTCTTCATGATATGATGGATTTTGATCGGGCCTCCAAACTCTTGGAAAAAGGGGTCATTGAGGTAGCCCCCTTAGCCTTCATGAGAGGAAGAACACTGAATGATTCTTTCATCATTCTCGATGAGGCCCAAAATACAGGCCCCGAACAGATGAAGATGTTCCTCACCCGATTGGGTTTCAATTCCAAAGCCGTCATCACGGGGGATATTACTCAAGTAGACCTCCCAGAGAATAAGATGTCAGGGTTGATTGAAATTCAAGGTATTCTTAAAGGAACGGAGGGGATTGAATTTATTTACTTCTCCGATAAAGATGTGGTGAGACATCCCCTCGTTCAGGAGATCATCAAGGCCTATGAACGGGCGGAAGAGAGACGGCAACGCCATCGAGAACCATCTCCTCCACACTCAACAAACTTATGAAACCTTTCATTAAAAAATTAATCCAGCATCTCCCTTTTTATAAAACCGCCAATGGGGTCAGGTATTCCCTTTGGGTTGAAAGGATAAAAAAACCTACCTTTCAAAAATGGCTTATTGGTATAGGAACAGCCACCCTTCTCACCCTCTTGATTTCCCCCTCACTAAAACTCCATATCAAAGAATATAGAGTTGGAGATGTCGCCCATAAGGAGGTTAAATCTCCTCAAGAGATTCTGGTTGAAGATGAAAAATCTACCTATGAAAAAAGGGTGGAGGCACAACGGTCTGTTCTCTCGGTTTATGATTATGATCCGGGTGTCCTCACCGACGCTGAGAATCGAATACGCTCTACATTTGAAGTCCTTTCTTCATCTTTTCGAACGAGTGGAAAAAGGCCAGAGGAAAATCTTAAAAGAAGAAACGAATGGGATTCCGCTCTCCGAATCCCTCTTAGCCCTCAGGAGTGGTCGATCCTTGAAAGGGAACGGTTCAATCCCTCCATTGGGGAGAATGCCCTAAAACTCCTCTCTCCCGTTCTCAAAAGAGGGGTGGTCAACGACAAGGACCTTCTCGACCCCGACTCCGATAAGGGAGTGATTATTCGAAATATCCAAACTCGAGAGGAGAGAAGGAGTCAACCTCCCTTCAGCTTCCTGGATATGAAAGAGGCAAGGGCTAAACTCCGCGCCCAGTCTGATCTCTTATTTACCTCTTCGGGAAGGGATACCTCACTGATTGCTCTTAAAATTGCTGAATATTTCTTAAGGGCCAATATTACCTTTAATAGAAACGAGACAGAGGAGCGAAAGGCGGTCGCTAAGGAAAAGGTCAGCCCAGTCTA
>CAZFDM010000260.1:0-8820 GCA_964517975.1 uncultured Syntrophaceae bacterium | reverse complement strand
AGTCTGAGAATTTATCTCTAACACTTGAGAACAAATGGTGTCATGCTGAACTTGGTTCAGCATCTGGTTTTGTCCAAAAGGTGAGATCCTGAAACGAGTTCAGGATGACAAGTCTGTTAAATTTCAAATATTTTTGGTTAGAATTTAGGTTTTAAAGCCCCGCCCTGTGGGCGGGGTTCTTTACTGGCTTACAATCGTTTAAAAAATTTGTAGTGACATCTTTCATAGGTTTTTTTGGAGGGTAAGGCCTTATGGCTTACCTTTTCTCGGTAAGGGACAAGCCCTTACCCTACAGATTGAATTAATTAATCGACAGGCCCAAGCCCTAAAAATCTGATCTATTGTCCATCTCGGAATTTCATAACTCCCCCTCTTAACTGAAGAGGGGGTTGGGGGAGTTAAGTTAAAAGCCGCCTTGAGATAAAGGACAAGCCCTTACCTTAAACCAAGTGATTATATAACCCCAAAAAAACTTTTTTAATGTCTCCTTGAAGATCGAAGGAAATGAGTGGGGATTATAAAAACCGTCACGAAAAGGAAGAATAGGGAGGTCAGGATGAAAGTCCACTCATTGGATCCTGTGATATCCCTGACCTTTCCAACCATGTAGGGTGCGCAAAACAGACCAATGCTTGAGCAGGTAGAAAGGAGACCAAATCCCAATCCAACATTTCTTGGTTTCAATATCTCGGGGGGGAGGGAATAGATGGGAGAGGGGATGAGTGCAGAAAAGATTCCCATTCCAATCACAAGAAACAGGAAAGAAGAAGTAAAATTGAAGAGGAGGGTTAGTAAGGAGAGAATGAATCCTCCGATCCCGATGAGCCATTCTTGATGTCTTAGTCGGTCGACTAAATATCCTGTCAGAGGGCTGAGAAAGAGAGATCCCAGAAGAGGAATTCCTATGAGATAACCACTCTGTTCAAGAGAATACCCCTTTTGAATAAAGAAAGGAGGGGCGAAAGTGGCAAAAGAGACAAACCCCGCATTAAACCAGAGCCAGGAGAAGGAAATCCACCAGATGGAGGCCCCCATTTCTTTTAAAGAAGGAAAGAACCCCAATGGTTTGGGGTTCTCCATAATAGGTTGAGAAGGAAGTCGGTAGAATCTTAAAAAAAGTATCGAGATAAGGAAGAGATAGGCTCCTACCAACTGGACTGGAAGACGCCACCCCCAAAGATGACCCATTTTTCCAAAAAGCCCAAAGCAGACCACTGAACCAAGAGGGACACCTGTATTATAGATCCCCATTGCAAAACCTAATTCTTTCCCCTTGAACCATTGAGAGAGAAGTTTGGGAAGGAGGACAGAGAGGCAGAATGCCCCTGCTCCAGCAAGAATCCTTCCTGTTCCTAAAATCAAAAACCCTTCACCAAACCCAACCAGCAGTGTCCCGATAACCATGAATAAGAAACAGATCCCTCCAAGAAATCTCATCTCATAACGATCAGAGAGGAAGCCTCCTAATGGGGACAGGAGGAGCCCTGGAAAAGCAAAGAGGCTCATCAGGAGCCCGGATTGCGCATAGGTGAGGCTAAGCTCATGGGTGATCAGTGGAAGAATAGGGGGGATGGACTGAAAGGTGAGGGCAAAGGCAAGAATGGATAGATAGACAATCATTAAGATCGCCCAGCGGTTTTTTTCATCCCCTTGCAATGGATCCTCTCTTTCTCCTCAAGACCACAAGGGACTTCATAAGATTTTCTCTTCTCAGGATTTCACCTGCCAGGTCAAAAACTCTTTTGGAATGATCGATGATAGCGGTATCACTTGAAGCAACGATTCCCTGAAACCCGATGAGTATCTTCTCTGGAACTTTAAGAGCCATTGCATCCCCTTGAAGACCTTCCTCATTCAACCGATTTCTGACTTCCATTGCCAATGCTCCACTCTTACTGATGGGGGCATCAAAGAGGAAGACTGTTTTTTTAGGTTTTATTTTTCTTAAAATGTTAAAGATGAGGTCCAGAGCCTTTTGGGTTGTTTCGGTCTTCTTAAAACTTCCTGAGACACCTGAGATATCCCTGAAAAACCCATCATCTGCAAGGATAAGGGGCCGGCCTGTTAGTCCAGCCTCAACAGTGATTAAAACATTATATCCATCAATCGCAAGGTTTTTAGTTCGCACCTCGTTGGCCGAAACGATCTTTCTCTTTCGTGATGTTGAGTCTTGAAGTGAAAAGACTCCTCGGTGGAGGAGGTGACGTGCGTCCGAGGTGAGTTGATAACGATTTCCAATCAATTCAAGGGAAGGTTTCCTCGGATACCCCCTGTCGAGAAGATAGCGGAAGTCCTCTGAGGATTTCTGAAGAACTTTAAGATCAAATATTTTTTTCATTTGATTTATAGCCTTTCATTAAATTGAAATGGAAATATTATATACTAAATTGTGCGATTCTCACAGTTTTTGTGAGATGGATCCCAAGGGTGGGATATTCCTTAAATATATTTGTAGGGTAAGGGCTTGTCCCTTACCTCAATCAATTCGTAGGGGAAGGGTTTATCCCTTACCGAAATTCGGTTAACTCTCCCATAAAAAATGACCTTTTCAGAGCTCTCAAAAAGGGCTGTTGACAATTGGTATGGGATATGTAAGAAATTTAAAAAATATGTGTTCAAGGAGGAGTAGCGATGGCCGCAGAAGAGATCAAAATCTATACCACCCCCACGTGACCTTACTGCAAGATGGCGAAAGAGTTCCTTTCCCAGAAAGGTTATATCTTTACGGAGTATGATGTAACGAGAGATCGTAGGGCACTGGATGAGATGGTTAAGATCTCTGGGGCCCGTAGTGTTCCCGTGATCTCAGCCTGCAATGAGGTGATGATTGGATTTGATAAAAATCGGCTGGAAGAAATGCTTAACTGTATCAAACAGAGAAGTGAAGTATAAAAACTATTTGGAATATTGGAATAGCGGGAAAATAAGGTTGCTGTGAAAATTCACATTCCCTTATTCCGAGTAAACCGCTTTCTTAAAAACTCCCCGGTGTAGGATTGTGTTGAAGACATAATGGTCTGAAGATCTCCTTCTACCACAATTCTACCGCCTCCCTCTCCCCCCTCGGGTCCAAGGTCAATAATATAATCCGCCCGGCGGATTAGATCGAGGTTATGTTCAATCACAATAATTGAATGACCTTGTGAAAGAAGTTTTTGGAAGGCTCCCAAAAGCAGTTGGACATCATAGAGATGGAGCCCTGTGGTAGGTTCATCAAAGAGGAAGAGGTTTTTCCCTTTTTGACCTTGGAGAATGTGAGAAGCCAGTTTAAGGCGTTGAGATTCTCCCCCACTCAGGGTATTCGTTGATTGACCGAGGGTGAGATAACCCAATCCCACCTCCTTTAATGCCTGAAGTTTGTGGATGATTCGAGGATGATCGTTAAAGAAGGACAACGCCTCGTCGACCGTCATATTGAGCACCTCAGAAATATTTTTGTCTCGGTATTTAATCTTTAATATTTCGGGGCTGAATCTTTTCCCTTCGCAGGCCTCACAGGTGATGATGACATCTTCCAAGAATTGCATCTCCAGGATCTGGACTCCTGCCCCTTCACAGGTTTCACATCGGCCCCCTGCTGTATTAAAAGAGAAGTGATAAGGTTTCAATCCGGCTCTCTTCGCCTCTCGGGTATTGGCAAAGAGATCCCGGATATCGCTGAAGGCTTTTAGGTAAGTGGCGGGGTTGGATCGAAGGCTCTTCCCGATGGGGGATTGGTCTACCATGATCAGGTCGTCAACCTGTTCTAAGCCTTCAATCAAATCGAAAGCCCCTTTTTCAAATTCCGCATCTCCGTTTCTCTTCCCCCCTGCGTAGAGAATGTTATGGATAAGAGTTGTCTTTCCTGCCCCAGAAACCCCGGTGATACAGACCATCACTCCTAACGGGATTTTTACATCAATCCCTTTGAGGTTATGCTCCCGGGCATTATGGATGAGGATCCAACCTTTTGGTTCCCTCCGTGGAGTTTTTTGACTCATAAAGTTCTCCCCTCTTAAACATTGGGCGGTCAGGGAGCCTGAATGTTTGAACAGGTTTTTGATCTCACCTTGGAAAACCACGTGGCCTCCAGCCTTTCCTGCTCCTGGACCAAGATCGATGACCCAATCCGCGGCGAGGATCAGGTCAGGATCATGTTCTACCACTACTACGGTATTCCCTTCTTTGCGAAGGAGGTGAAGCGCTTCAATCAAGCGATGAGTGTCTCGGGGATGAAGCCCAATGCTCGGCTCATCTAAGACGTAAAGGGTTTCTGTCAGGGAAGATCCGAGTGCTCTTGCCAGGACGATTCGCTGATATTCGCCATTGGAGAGGGTTCGAGTTTGTCGGGAGAGGGTAAGATATCCCAAACCGACATCCACCATAAACCCAATTCGGTTCTTAATTTCATGGAGGAGGCGTTCGGCTACTTTTTTTTGAAACTCCCGAAGGGTGAGGCTTCTAAAAAACCCCTGAAGCTCCAGAATTGGAAGGTCACAGAGCTGGGCGATGTTTTTACCTCCAATTAAAACATAAAGCGCCTCTTCCTTAAGTCGGGTGTTGTGACAGGTAGGGCAAGGGGTGTAGGCCCGATATTTACTTAGAAAAACCCGATAGTGGACCTTGTATCGTTTTCCTTCCATCCAATCGAAAAAGCCTTTTAAACCAATAAATTCACCCTTTCCATTGAGTAAAACCTCTTTCTGATCCGGAGTAAGCTCCTTAAAGGGTTTTTGAAGGGGGATGCGATATCTCTGACAGGCTTTCCATAGATAGTGATAAAGATTCTCATAGGCAGGAGTATTCCAGGGAGAAAAGGGTTTCTCTTTTAATGTCTTGTTTGGATCTGGAATGACCTTCTGCCAATCGATTTCGATGATCTTACCAAACCCCTGACAGGTGGGACAGGCTCCCAGAGGGCTATTAAACGAGAAGAGGAGTGGTTCAGGTTCTAAAAAATTTCTATGACAACGATTGCAGGAGAAGCTTCTGCTAAAAGAGAGAAGGGTTCCTTCTTCGCTAACCACTTGTACCTTCCCCTCCCCCAATTGGTATCCCTTCTGAATTGTCTCAGCCAACCTCGAACGTTCTTTTTCACGAACCTGAAGACGGTCAATGAGAATGGGGAGTGAAGCGCGATCCTGGAGATCTGTGAGGGGAAGATTGGATAGGTCAATGACTTCTCCTTTATCCCAGATTCGATAATAACCCTCTTTGATCAAATCCCTTACCTTCCACTCCAAAGGTTGCCCTTTCTGAACGTAAACGGAGCACAGGATGAAAATCTTTTTTCCTTGATATTGGCTTAGAATCTCCTCAACGATTCTTTCTGCAGTATCCCCTGAAACCCGGATATGGCATTGGGGACAGAAGACCTCTCCAATTTTTGCATAAAGAAGCCTTAGGTAGTCATAGATCTCTGAGGCTGTCCCAACGGTGGACCGAGCGTTTTTGACTGTATTTCTCTGTTCGATGGCGATGGCTGGGGGAATCCCGTGAATTGCTTCGACATCAGGCCGATCCATTTTTTGGAGGAATTGACGAGCGTAGGTGGATAGGGATTCGATATAGCGCCTCTGCCCTTCCGCGAATAGGGTATCAAAGGCTAAGGTGGATTTGCCGGAGCCAGAGACGCCCGTAATCACGGTCATCTTTTCTCTCGGAATCTGGCATGAGATGTTTTTGAGATTGTGGGACTTTGCTCCAACAATTTCGATAAATTTTTCTATCATTAAGGTCACACTTGAAAACCCCGTCCTGTGGACGGGGATGAAAGATGTATATGTTGAAAGCAGAAAAATAAACCAGATGCTGAACCAAGTTCAGCATGACATGACGGTTAGGTTCTGGCCTTTTTGTCATCCCGAACTTGTTTCGGGATCTCCGTTTTGGGTTTTAGATTCTTACATGTTTAAGTCTGAGAATTTATCTCTAACACTTGAGAACAAATGGTGTCATGCTGAACTTGGTTCAGCATCTTGTTTTGTCCAAAAGGTGAGATCCTGAAACGAGTTCAGGATGACAAGTCTGTGAAATTTCAAATATTTTTGGTTAGAATTTAGGTTTTAAAGCCCCGCCCACAGGGCGGGGTTCTTTACTCTAAGAAGCCTCAATTTTTCATTCTTCGAAGGGGGATGCCCCCTCTTGAAGGATTAAGAAGATTTCTGGGCTTTTTCAGAAAATCTTACCTTAACACCTTGACACTCCATCTTAACTTTGTTAGCATTTTTGAAATTTTTTATCAGAAGGGGAACCCTTGATAAAGCTGGCCGGAATCCAAATCTCCTGTTGCGAACAAAAAGAACGGAACATAGAAAAGGCAGTTCAATTCGCAAAGATTGCTGCAGAAAAAGGGGCTCACATCATCTGTTTCCAGGAGTTGTTTTCAACTCACTGGTTTCCAAGAGAGATGGACAGACGGCACTTCTCGTTGGCCGAAAGGATGGAAGGGCCAACTATCTTTAGGATGAAGGGGTTGGCAAAGGAGTTTGGAGTCGTACTAATCTGTCCCATTTTTGAAGAAGATGGGGCAGGAAAGTACTTTAATTCTGCTGTGGTCATCGATGCAGGAGGAGAGATCTTAGGTTGTTATCGAAAGATCCATATTCCTCAAATTCCCCTTTGGGAGGAAAAATTCTATTTTTCCCCAGGAAATCTGGGGTTTCCCGTCTTTAAAACAAAGTTTGCTGTCATTGGAGTACAAATCTGTTGGGATAATTTCTTTCCAGAAGGTCCAAGGATTCTGTCACTGAAAGGAGCCCAGATCATCTTTTCCCCTACCGCCGCTGCCTTCGCATCCCAAAAGAAATGGGAAACCATGATTGCCAGTCATGCTATTTCCAATGGGGTCTATATGTTCAGGGTGAACCGGGTGGGGAGCGAGGAGAAACAGGATTTCTACGGTCGTTCCTTTTGCATCTCGCCAGAGGGAGAGTTCTTGGATAAACCGACAGGAATGAAGGAGGCGGTTAGCCTTATTGAAATCGATCTGAAAAAGATTGAAAAGGTCAGGAGGGAATGGCCATTTTTTAAAGACCGTAGACCTGAGAGTTATCAGGAAATTTCTTGAAAAAGGATCGGTTATTAACGGAAAGATGGGAAAGAAAAAATTTTTTAAAGAATACGTTGAGCCCATTTTCATTGCAATCCTCATCGCACTCTTCATTCGCACATTTATTGTTCAGGCCTTTAAAATTCCTTCGAGTTCAATGGAACCAACCCTGTTGGTGGGGGACCATATTCTGGTTAACAAATTTATCTATGGAGTGAAAATCCCTTTTTCAGAAAAGAAGCTCTTTTCCTATAGGACTCCTAATCGGGGGGATATTATTGTCTTCATCTTCCCCAAAGACCCCTCAAAGGATTTTATCAAGCGGGTGGTTGGACTGGAAGGCGAAAAGGTTGAGATTATCCACAATAAGATATACATTAACGATAAATTGATCCCTGATCCATGGGGACATTATGGTGAACAGGGAGACCTCAAGAGGTTTTTCCCTTCTGTGGATCGATATGGACCTTATGTCGTCCCTAAGGATAGCCTCTTTGTCTTAGGAGATAATCGGGATAATAGCCAGGATAGCCGTTTTTGGGGCTTTGTCCATCTCAATGCGGTGAAAGGAAAAGCCTTTGTTATCTATTTCTCGTTAGATTGGTATGCCCAGAGCCTTTTGGGTAAAGTCCGATGGAGTCGTTTGGGAAAATGGATCCGTTAGCCTGGAGGGTTTCCCTTAAATACATTTTCTTTTGCCCACTGGATATCTTCCCGAATCTGTTCAATCAGGCGTGAAGGGGAATCAAAGCGAATTTCATCACGGATTCTCTTTTTAAAATGAATCTCAATTTCTTCTCCATATATTTCCCTATCAAAATTCAAAATGTAGACCTCTAAGGAAAGACGTTCTAAATTGGAGAAAGTTGGATTGACCCCCACATTGGCAAGTCCTTGGAAGGACATTTGATTCCAAATGACGTCTACTGCATAAACCCCATTCTTAGGATAAAGCCCATCTGGAATTTCAAGGTTAGCCGTTGGAAAACCCAGGCTCCGTCCTCTCTTTGTCCCTTTCACCACCCTTCCAGTCATGGGATAATTTCTACCCAGTAGCGTTGATGCTTCTTCCACCTGCCCATCTCGAATCAACTCTCTTATCTTTGAACTACTGACGATGGTGCCCCCAATCTGTAATGGTTCCACCACCTCCACCTCGAAATGAAAATGTTTGCCTGCATGAATGAGGGTCTGTGCATCACCCATCTGATTTTTTCCAAAATGGTAATTATAGCCGATGATGACTTTTTTGGCTTTGATCTTTTCTAATAAAATATCTTGAATGAACGCCTCCGGAGAGATTTCTGAAAATGGAATAGTGAATTCGATACAAAGGACCGTTTCGATTCCAGATTTTTCAATAAGCATCATTTTCTTTTTAAAGGGAGTAAGTAGGGGGAGAAACCTCTCGGGGGCGAGGATTTTAAGTGGATGAGGTTCAAAGGTGATAACAAGTCCCTCTCCATGGAACTTGGCGGCCTCCTCCTTAACTCTTGAAAATATCTTTTGGTGGCCTAAGTGGACTCCATCAAAGTTTCCAAGAGTGACGACAGGGTTTAAAAAAGATTTTTTTAAACGGTCGATTCCAAATATGATTTCCATAGGTTGATCAGAATGTTTTGGAGATCTCTGAAAAAATTGTTTAAACTGAATTTTGGAGACTGGGGAGGTGGGGTGAAAAAGCCTTCCGGGCGGATACCGATGAGAGTTAAGCATTTACGTTTAATTCCCTGATAATGCTTGATTTTTATTTACTCGCTTGTTAGCAACCTAACTTATAAACGCCCGCA
>CAZFDM010000259.1:0-16592 GCA_964517975.1 uncultured Syntrophaceae bacterium | reverse complement strand
ATTTTGAACTCCTTTTCGCGATCATTGGCTGAATGCCAACGTCGTCGGTAGGGATAACGGAAAGCTTTACTCCCATGTCCTTTGGTCGATAATTTTTTTTGCGCCTTCAGGAATCGTTCCTTGTGAAACAAAATCGATCCTATCTGGCCTTAGTCTGGAACTTTCCTGAATACCCTCTTGGAGGATTTTAGAAAATTTTCCCCGATCTACTTCTTCTTTCAATTCTACCTGGATGGTCCACTCATCACGATATTCGGGGCGAGATATTAGGATCTGAAATCGTGAGACCTCAGGGAACCTTTGTAAAACTTCTTCTATTTGTTTGGAATGGATAAACATTCCTCTCACCTTTACGGCATCGCCGGTTCTTCCTATAATGCGGGTGAGTCGGAAAGATTTTCTTCCACAAGAACAGGGTCGATCCGTAAAACTGGAGAGATCTCCTGTGGCAAAACGAATCAATGGATAGATTTTATCGAAGAGGGTGACCACGACCTCTCCAACCTCTCCGGCTCCTAAGGACTTTCCTGTGGTTGGGTCAACGATCTCAATGATGAGTCCATTTGGAAAATGGAATCCAGACTTCTCCTCACATTCATAGCCAAGGATTCCAAGGATTGCAGAGCCATAGGTATCCACCACCTTGATTCCATAATCTTCCTCGAAAGATCTTCTCATAGAGGGAGGTAGAATCTCTGCACTACAAAGGGCAAAGTCCAAAGAAAAGTCTTTTCGAAATTGGAATCCCATTTCCTCGGACTTCTTGATCAACGTCATGAGAAAACTGGGGGTCCCTACATATCCAGTAATCTTTAAGTCTTTCATAATCCTCACTTGAAGATCGGTCATCCCTACGCCTGCAGGAATCACGGTGGCCCCCAAGAGACGAAGGGCCTGATCCACCCATAACCCTGCAGGAACCATGTGGTAAGAGAAGGTATTAAGTACCCGATCCCCCTTCTTGATGCCAAAAACGGATAAGGCTTCCTTCGCAGCTTTTGCGAAGTCTTCTATTCGAATGGGTTCATAAATCGGACCTGGAGAGACAAAAATCCTTTCCACCTTTTCAATGGGCAGGGTGAGAAATCCCCCAAAGGGCGGATTCTCTTTCTGGAGTGAAACCATCTCGCTCTGAGAAGTAATCGGTATTTTTTCCAGATCCTTAACCGTCTTTATTTCAGAAGGGCTCACCCCTGAACGGTCCATTTTTGCTCTGAAAGCAGGAGCATGTCGGTAAGCATATCGCACGATATCCACCAACTTTTTATCTAAATTTTTCTTATGAGCCCATTTCGCTTTGGATTTACTGGTTTTGATGGGTTTTCTCTCTTTCACGATAGCCACCTCTTCCTTCTTCGATAATGTTTCACTTCTTTGTAACTCTTCCTTTCCCCCAAATGGCTGAGCCCAAGATAAAATTCTTTGATATCCTCGTTCTCCTTCAATTTCTGCGAATATCCATCAAGGACAATTCGGCCATTCTCCATGATATAGCCATAGTCAGACGTAGAGAGTGCAATCTTCGCATTCTGTTCCACAAGAAGAATCGATGTCTTCTCTTCCCTATTAATCTTTTTAATGATCTCAAATATCTCCTTTACCAGGAGTGGGGAGAGTCCAAGAGAGGGCTCATCGAGAAGCATCACTTTTGGGTGAGACATAAGTGCCCGACCCATAACCAGCATTTGTCTCTCCCCCCCGGAGAGATAGCCGCTCACTTGGCTTCTCAAATCCTTAAGCCTTGGGAAATAACCATATACTGATTCCATATCCCTCTGGATGGCCTTCTTGTCTTTTCGTGCATAGGCACCCACTCTAAGGTTTTCCTCAATCGTAAGATGTTCAAAGAGACGGCGACCCTCCATCACCTGAACAATTCCCATCTGCACAATCTCCTCAGGCGATTTTCCGTCAATCCTCACCCCCTCAAACTCAATACTTCCATCTGTGACCTTACCCAACTCTGTGTATAGAACTCCTGAAATGGCTTTGAGAGTCGTTGTCTTTCCAGCACCGTTTGCGCCAAGTAAGGAGATGATCCTCCCCTCTGGAACCTGAAGAGAGACACCTTTAAGAACTAAAATCACTTCACTATAGATCACCTCAATATTATTGAGACGAAGCATGGATGAACCATCCCCTTTTTAAGGCAACACTGGATAAATTCTAAATCCAAAACGATTTGAAATTTTCCCCCGCCTTTGGCGGATCACCCATCCCCCTCTCCCCACTGAGGGAGAGGGAGATGGGTGAGGGATAAAAATTTTAAAATATAAATTTTCTAAACTCTTTTGTTTGGACCATTTAAAAATGGATCATTTAAGGTGGTTCGGAATTTTAAATTTTTATTTTTTTATGGGTGCTACAAACTCCAGAGTGGTGGTTGCCTCTGCTCCTGAGTCCGAACCACTGGCCTTTATCTTATAGACCCCGGGTGGAATGGGATTGAGTGTCTTTGGATCCGGGGCTAAAATGGGGGTCCATCCTACACGGAAGATCGTATTCAATTTTGCTGTGGGAGGAACCTCGGCCTTAAAATTGCCTGCCTCATCGGCCAGTCCAAATGCGATTCCCACATCCTCTCCGGGTTTCACCCCTCTCATTTCAACCCCAGAGGGAAGGACAAGATCGATCACGACCATCTCTTTGGGTGCCCATCCTGTTCCAGTAAATATAATAGGGACTCTCATGATATCTGGGAATTTCAACTCCACCTTCTCAGGAGTAACTGCCACTGTCACCTTCGGTTTCGGTGGCGGAAATAGAGTGCTACAATTTGAAAAAGATAGTGCAAATAGGAAAAGAATGAATATCACCAATAACTTCCGATAGGAGTTCATCGGTTTTCCCTCCTTTCACTTTAAAATTTATGAAGGGATACGGCATCTGGAGCCTTTATCCAATCAGATATGGATACAACCTTTCCGGATCGGACCTGATAAAATTTGACCTCCAGACTTCCCCTTCGTGATGTGGGACTATAGGCACAGGGGCCCTGAAGCCCAGCCCTCTCCACACCTGTAAGCTTCTGATAGGTTTGATAGATTACCTCGCCATCCAGTTTTCGATACCCCACCTCTTTTAAGGCTTTCCTTAATGCCGCTTCAAAAGTCATTGCCCAAGACATACCAATCGTATAGACCTCATTCATGTCTTCAAGTTTTCCCCGACCATACTGGGTCCAGAGTCTTGCGAGAGGATGTTTTCTGGCATCATCCCCACGCAGATAGTAGGATACGATGACCACCCCTTCCAAGGCTTCCGGATGGAGCCTTGTTCCGAGAGAGGTGGGACCCCAGTAATCGCAAATGAATTGGATGGTTTTAGTCAAACCCAATTTATGAGCATCTCGGATCACATTGGTTGGGGTAGGATCCACCCCACCTACAAAAATGTAGCTCACTTCTGCTTTGGCCAATCGAGTGAGATAAACCGAGTGGTCAAGCGATCCTGGAGGGAAGAATTCTGGAGGAGCAAGCGTGACATGCATCTTCTCCGCATACTCTTTCCCTCCGCGAAGAAATTCCTTCCCGTAAGGGTTATCCCAGGAAATATAGCCAACTTTCGGCATCCCTGTTTTCCCCTTTTTCTTCCAGTCCGAAATGATCCAGTCAATCGTTGCAGCAAAGGAATCCTGATAGGCAGGCCCCCATATGAAGACCCTCCCCAGATGGGCCTGAAACTCTCCGTCCCCTGGCACAAGAGTAATTAATCTATCTTTGGCTACCAAAGGAGCAACCGCTTTACCAATCGGTGTACCAATTGCATTGACTACCAAGAGTTTTGGCTCCGCCCTATATCGTTTATAAGCAGAGACTCCTCTGGCGACATCGTATCGAGTATCGACCCCTATGAACTTTATCTTCACTCCATCCACACCACCTCTGGCATTTAAATCTTTGATGTAGTCTTCACAGCCCATATCCGCAGGCACATTTAAGCCAGCAATGGCTGCGGTGTAATCCGCCAGGCTCAGATAGGTGACAAACTTCTCTGCCCCTTCGCTTTTAAGAACCCCCGTCATTAAAATCAATGAAATAAGGATGAGCCCACATAGAAATCTTTTCATCTTTACTACCTCCTTTCGCTTAATATAATGGGTTTGCACCATTTCATCTAATTCTCCCATCACCTCCTTTTGCCTTTTCCCTCCCTCTTTGGGTGGGGGTTAATGTGAAAACGGGTAGAGCCGATAAGAGGCTTTAAAAATTTCCCATCTATGAGCAAGTCCCCTCGGTTCAAAGATCAAAAATAGAATCAGAACAATACCAAAAACCGAGACGCTCATCGATGCCGCGGGGTGGATACCAATCCAGGGAAAAATTGAAGCCACCCATGGAGCCACAAACATCACCCCTTCATCTAAGAGCCGGAGAAAAAGTACACCAAAAAAGACTCCGGGAATGCTTCCCCCACCCCCTACAATGAGCATTCCGATATAATTCAATGCATGAAGCAACGTAAACTGTTCGGGATGAACCATCTGAATCCAATGGGCCCATAGAGAGCCCGCAATCCCTGCATAGAAACAGGAAAGGAAGAAGGCGAGCAGTTTATAACGATAAAGTTCGATTCCCATCACCTCTGCAGCAAGGTCGTTGTCGCGGATGGCCACGAAGGCTCGGCCTACACGGGTCCTCACCATATTTCTTGCCCCATAGGTCATCATCAACATCACGGTGATGATGATATAGTAGATTTTCTCATCGCTATCGAATTCAAATCCTGCGATGTGAGGGGGAGGGGGATGGAGTCCTTGCGTTGTCCCTGTAACCTGGAGGTGAAGGATTAGCCACATCACTACAAAATGGATTGCAATCGTGGCCATCGCAAGATAAAACCCTTTGATTCGGAGTGAGGGAGCACCTCCTCCTAACCCGATCAGGCCTGCTGCAATCCCAGAAATCGGAAGGGCCACAAAAAAGGATAACCCAAATTTTCCAGTGAGGATCGCCGACGTATAAGCCCCAATGGCCATAAAAGCGGCTTGTCCAAAAGAGATCTGACCACAGTAGCCACTGACCAGTTGGAGACCGAGGACAACAATGATGATGATGCTAAGATGATTGATTAAACTGATGAAGTAGTATGACCCATAGAGAGGGAAGGTATAGAGAAACATGAGGATTGCGATTAAGATTCCCCAATGCCTCTTAATCCTTAAAATCGCCATATCCTGGCTATATCGCTCATCAAACGTTCCACAAGGACGCATACTCAACCCTTAAAGGGGATATACAGAGTTACACCCTTTCAATTCTCTTTAAACCAAAAAGCCCATAGGGCTTTACCAGCAAGATGATTAAAAGGAGGGCATAAGCCGCAACATCTTTCAGTCCTCCTCCCACCAGGGGATCGAGGTAACCTGCTATCAGATTCTCGAGCACGCCAAGAATAAGCCCTGCAAGAAGAGCACCTGGAAGGGAATCCAAGCCACCGAAGAGTGAGACGATTAATCCCTTGATGCCGATGTAGGGAAGTGGAAAATGAATATCCATCACATAGGCTGTTCCCATCCCCGCAACCGAGGCGACAAGGGCAGAGAGGATCCAAATGAAAGAGAAGATGGTTCTAACATTGATTCCTGTGCTCTGGGAAAGTTGGTGGTCTTCTGCAGTCGCCCGCATCCCAAGGCCTATTTTGGTAAATCGAAAGAAAAGGGCCAGAAAGATAAACACAAGCATCACCACCCCAAAATTGAGCAATTGGACTATTCGGATTTGAACCTCAAAAATTTTTGTCTCACCGAGCGATAAAAGGGTCGCATAGGTTTTCGACTCACCTTTGAGGATGAGCTGAAATACTCCGTCTAATGCCATGAAGATGGCAAAGGTCATCAGGAAAGCAGAGATCAATGGCTGACCGATGAGGGGACGAAGCGTAATTCGTTCTACAAGCCAACCCATCAGGGTAGAACAGGCAAGTGCCATTATGATGCTAAGAAACACCGGAAGATTTAGGGCGACAAGACCTATCCAGAAAAAGAGGGCGCCAAAGGCAAGAAGTTGTCCATGGGCTAAACTGACCACACGGGTCGATTTGTAGACCAGAACGATTGCCGCTGCCACCAAAGCATAGAGACTGCCTATCATCAATCCTGGAATGGCAAGTTGTAGAAGTTCCTTCATGCCATCTCCTCCACAGGATTGATATGAATCGATGTCTGGATCACTCCTTTTCTTCCATCCCGATAGGTGACGGAGGCCTCCACCCGATATTCCTGTTCTTTCCCATAGAGCGCTGTGATCAAATCACTATAACGACTTTCAACAAATGCCCTTCGTAATTTTCTGGTTCGTGTCAGTTCCGCTTCGTCGGCATCGAATTCCTTATGGAGGTTAACAAATTTTTTGATCCTCGACCATTCTGGAAGAAACTTATTAATCCGCTCAATATCATGTCGGATTAATTCTATTACTTCTGGTTTCTGTGAGAGGTCGGTGAAGGTGGTATAGGGGATGCGTCTGGTCTCGGCCCATCTGCCGACATTCTCAAGATCGATATTGATGATGGCGGTCACATAGTCTTTATCTTCACCTCCTACCACCAGGGCATCCTTAATATAAGGAGAGAATCTTAACCGGATTTCAATAAACTGGGGTGAAAATTTTCTGCCTCCTTTTAATTCCTTTAAGTCTTCCATACGATCGATAACGATGAGGTGGTTATCCTTGTCGATGTAGCCGAAATCTCCTGTATAATACCATCCGTCACGAATCTTCTCCTTGGTGGCCTCGAGATTTTTATAATATCCTGAGAAGATATTCTCCCCCTTCACTAAGATTTCCCCCTCAGGGGAGAGACGGACTTCTACCCCTGGCATAGGAGGACCACAGGTCTCGTATTTTATTCCACCATCCCGATGAATCGTCACCAGCCCCTGTTCCGAACCACCGTAGAGTTGTTTAATATTCACACCGATTGCCTGAAAATAGTTCAGGATATCTGGACTGACCGCACTCCCAGCGGTATAGGCGCATCTGATTTTAGAAAGCCCAACCCTGTCTTTAAGGGGACGGAAGAGAACCCAATGAGCGATCTGATAAAGGATTTTTAAACCAAGACTCAATCTTTTTTGTGAGGATCGATGTTTGGCCGTTTGATATCCTATGGGTAAGAAGAAATAGTAGATCCATCTCCTCAAGGTGGATGTATCAGTAATTTTGGCCTGGATCATTCTGTTGATATTTTCCCAAAGACGAGGGGCAAAGAAAAGAATAGAGGGCCCAATCTCCCTGATATTTTCCTGGACGGTCTCGGGTTCTTCAGGGAAGTTTACCTCCATGCCTGAGACCAATTGACCGGTGACCCCGACCGCTTGCTCAGCAATCCAGCCAGGGGGGATGAAAGAAACATAGCGGTCACAGTCCGACCAATGATCGACATCTCGCCAGGCCTTTGCAATGGCCACCAATCCTTTATGGCTGATCATTGCTCCTTTAGGTAATCCTGTCGTTCCCGAGGTATAGCAGATCAGCGCAATCTCTTCTCCTCGTCCACTGTCAACTATCTCTTCAAAAAGACCTGGATGAGCCTTTTCATAGGATTGACCTAACTGGATCACCTCCTGAAAACTTATGAGGATGGGCTCCTCATAATTCCACAGCCCTTTGGGATCCCAATAGATCACCTTCTTCAACTTGGGAAGGTCCTCTTTGATTTGAAGAATTTTATCCACCTGCTCTTGGTCGTGGGCGATGACAAAGGTGGAATCTGAATCGTTAACATAAAATTGGACCTCAGGGGGTGTGCAATCTGTAAAAATCCCCACCATGGTGGCCCCTGCTGACTGAACAGCTAATTCAGCCCAGAAAATCTCAGGTTTATTCTCCCCAATGATTGCGACCTTATCCCCCCGATTTATCCCAAGGGAGATGAGACCCAGACAGAAAAACTTGACTCTTTCATAATAGTCCTTCCAAGTAAACGATTGCCAAATGCCCCGATCCTTGACCCTCATGGCAACCTTTCGATGTCCATATTTCTCTGCATTACTTTTCAGAAGCTTCGGCAATGTGTCTTCTTTCGGCAAAGGGTTAGTTTCTTTCAAAATCAACTCCGAATGATTAACTTTGGTTCCCCCTTCGATAATCTATACAGAGGAATTGTTTCCATTTAGGCCTCTTCCTCACCGAGGTATGCCCGTATCACCAGAGGATTCTGTCTGATCTCATCAGGAGTTCCTTCTGCAATCTTTTTTCCGAAGTCCAGCACCACCAGTCTTTCTGCAATATCCATCACGACCTCCATATCATGCTCCACCAGGATAATAGAAATCTTTTTGAGTTCATGGATATCTATAATGAATCGAGCCATATCCTCTTTTTCCTCAAGGTTCATACCGGCCATTGGTTCATCAAGGAGAAGAAGTTTCGGTTCGATGGCGAGAGCCCTTCCCAACTCGACTCGCTTTCTTATGCCATATGGGAGGAGCCCTACCACTTTCTTCCGATACGGTTCCATTTCCAAAAGATCGATGATGTCCTCAACCACCTCTCGATGTCTGATTTCTTCCCAGCGAGCAGGACCGAAATAAAGAGCACCCGCCAAGGCCCCTCGTTTCATATGGAGATGCCGTGCTGCCATCAGGTTATCAAGAACCGAAAGTCCTGTAAAGAGTTCTATGTTCTGGAAGGTTCGTCCAATACCAAGACGTGCAATTCGATGGGGAGAGAGATGGCAAATATCCTGGCCTTCAAAGACAATCTCTCCCCTTTGGGGACGGTAAAATCCATTAATACAATTAAGGATACTTGTTTTCCCAGCCCCATTCGGCCCGATGATGGCCAACAGTTCTCCATCTCTAACATCAAAGCTAACTCCCGAGAGGGCAGATACTCCCCCAAAGTTCAACGTAATCTCTCTGAGTTTAAGTTTTGCTGTATCTGTTTTATTCATCTTAGCAACGTAAAGAATTCAAACAGAATAATTACACAAACTCCAGGTTTTCATCCCATTTCAGATAACCCTATTTCAACATTCAATCAAACCCCACCAAAGGAATTAAAAAATCGTTTTTTCTAATATATACCCCTCTAAAAAGAAGTCAAGACTCAATTCTCATGGCCCTCGAATCTTCAGGGAGAGGGTTGTCCAAAGGCAATCAAATGGGTTAAATAGAATCCATGAAAGTCCTGCTGATCTCACCTGAACGGAAGAGAAAGAGGGAAGAGGCCTTTCTCTTCCGTCTGAGTTTCTTAAACCTTCCCTATATAGCCTCTGTGACTCCTCCTGAGGTAGAAGTGAGGATCGTTGATGAAGCCTACGAAAAGGTTCCGTTGGATGAGAAATTTGATTTGGTGGGAATTACTGCACAGACCCCTGTTGCCCCTCGAGCCTACGAGATTGCACAAGAATTTAAAAAAAGGGGAGTCCCTGTGGTCATGGGAGGAGTTCATGCAAGTATGCTTCCAGAGGAAGCCCTCGGGTATGTGGATTCAGTGGTAATTGGAGAGGCTGAGGAGATATGGCCAAAACTAATCGAAGATTTAAAGAAAGGCCAATTGAAGAGGGTCTATCAGGCCAACGGTTTTGTCAATCCTTCCACCCTCCCCATTCCTAAGAGGGAACTACTGAATGAAAGTTTCTACTTCCCTCTAAAATTGATTGAAACAACACGAGGATGTCCCCACCGTTGTGACTTTTGTGGGGTTTCAAAATTTTTTGGGTTTCGTTATCGAAACCGACCCATTAGCGAAATTGATCGAGAGCTTCAAACCCTCTTTCCCAAGGGTCCGGTGATGGATTCCTTCCTAAAAAGAACACTTTCTTTCATCAGTAAAGATCTCCCCTATTTTCTTAAAAGAAGGCTTCTCTATATCATCGATTCCAATGTCGCAGGCGATAAACGATTTGCCCTTGACCTGGCTTCCTTACTAAAAGAGTATGATCTTCTCTGGTATGGCCATGCTCCGGTCTCTGTTGCCTTTGAGGATAATCTCTTGAAAGGATTTGCCAACAGTGGTTGCATCGCCCTCAATATTGGCTTTGAGTCATTCTCGTCTAAAAATCTTAAAGCCATGGGTAAGGCCTTTAACCAACCCTCCCAATATTCAGAAGCAGTAAAAAGGATTCACGACCACGGCATTGGGATCATGGGAACCTTCATCGTGGGGCTTGATGATGATGACCCAGGAGTCTTTCAAAGAATTATTGATTTCTGTTTCCATGAAAAACTGGATTGGGCACTCGCCTTTATCATGGCTCCCTATCCAGGGACTGATTCTTTTATCCGATTGGAAAGGGAGGGGAGGATCCTCTCTAAAGATTGGGAAAAATACGACTCCCTCCATGTGGTCTATCAGCCTCTCCTGATGTCTGTGGATGAGTTGGAAAAGGGAATGAGGAGAATATGGAAAGAAGTCTTTTCCTTAAGCTCGATCTATAAAAGAGTCCTCAAACGGCCCTGGATCCATCCCCTCTTCTATGGGGTGATGAATTGGCAGTTTCACCAATTGACAAAAAAGTGGTAAAATAGGTTAAGATTAAATCCAACTTTTATGAACATCTATTTTTTGAAATGGGCGACTCTCTTCTATTTATTTGGCGCATTAGCCTATCCGGTTTACATCATCTTCCAGAGAGAAGTCCTTTCTAAAATTTCATTGGCATCGGTCTTGATCGGTTTTGCCTCCCATACCCTGGCCCTCCTCACAAGGTACTGGGAAGCAGGTTATACTCCGGTGACCAATCTTCACGAATCCCTCTCCTTTTTTGCGTGGATGATCATGGGTGTGCTTCTGCTCACCCATTTAAAATACAAAGTTAAGGTATTAGGTGCCTTCCTTACCCCGATAGCCCTTATCCTCATGCTCTTTGCTTTAGCCCTGCCTAAAGAGATTCTACCTCTGGCCCCTGTGTTAAGAAGTTATTGGCATCCTGTTCATGTCATCTTTGCCTTTCTGGGAAATGCCTTTTTCACCCTGACCTTCTGCTGCGGAATCCTTTATCTGATTCAGGAGCATCAACTCAAATCAAAGAAGATGGGGGCCCTCTCTAAGAGGCTTCCTTCACTGAAGGTCTTGGATGATTTAAACTACAGGTCTTTGACCCTTGGATTTCCAATGCTCACCCTTGGCATCATCACCGGAGCCGTTTGGGCTGAATATGCCTGGGGACGATACTGGGGGTGGGATCCCAAGGAAACATGGTCCCTCATTACGTGGTTCCTTTACGCTGCCTTACTGCATCAGCGCTTGACGGTCGGGTGGAGGGGCAAGAAGGCAGCCCTCATGGCCATTGTAGGATTTTTTGCAGTGCTCTTTACCTTCCTTGGGGTAAACCTTCTTCTGCCAGGGCTTCATACCTACGCGAATTGGTAAGCATCCACTCGGTTAAGGCCAAGGATAAGAAATGGAACTTTTGGTCGTTGGATTAAATCATAAGACTGCACCGATTGAGATCCGAGAATGCCTTGCCTTTAAAGAGGACCAACTGGAGGAGGCCTTCCAAAAGGTTCACTCCCTTCCCTCGCTAAAAGAAAACATGATCCTTTCCACTTGTAACCGGGTTGAGATTTATGCAGTGACTCGGGAGTTAGAGATGGCCATTCCTGCCCTGAAAGAATTCCTCTCACAATACCATGGAATCCCATTAAAGGATTTTGAAAAAAGTCTCTATGCCCGCATAGGGGAAGAAGCAGTCAGGCACCTCTTCCGGGTTGCCTCAAGCCTCGATTCAATGGTGATTGGGGAGCCTCAAATTTTAGGTCAGCTCAAAGAGGCATACCATCTGGCCCAACAGGCCAAAACCTCAGGTCTCATCCTCCATCGACTTCTCCATCGAGCCTTTCATGTGGCCAAGCGGGTAAGAACAGAAACAAGGATTGGTAACAGTGCCGTCTCCATCAGTTTTGTGGCTGTGGAACTGGCAAAGAAAATCTTTGGCTCCCTTGAAGGAAAGATTGTAATGCTTATCGGTGCAGGGGAGATGAGTGAACTGGCGGCCAAACATCTCGTCTCAGGAGGGGTAGAGAAGATTCTGATCGCGAACCGTACTTATGAACGAGCCGTGGCTCTTGCTCAGGAATTTAAAGGAGAGGCCATCCCATTTGAAGAGATCTCTCTGGGCTTGAAGAGAGCGGATATCCTAATCAGCGCAACCGATTCGCCTCACTACCTCATTCGACACGAACACGTATCAAAGGCGATGAAGGACAGAAAACAACGACCCATCTTTTTTATTGACATCGCTGACCCTCGAAATATTGAACCCAAAGTGGGTGAGATCGGGAATGTCTATCTCTATAATATTGATGACCTGAAAAAAGTTGCTGATGATAACATTCAGGACCGAAAAAAAGAGGCTGAAAGAGCTGAGGCCATTGTCCAGGAGGAAGTGGTCAAATTTGTCAATTGGTATCGTTCCCTGGAACTCACCCCTACCATTGTCGGATTGAGAAAGAAATTTGAAGAGATTCGAAAGAGGGAACTGGAGAAGGTCTTCTCTCTTCATCCCAATTTCTCCAATAAAGAAAGGGAATCATTAGAAGCCATGACCTCGGCCATCATCAATAAGATTCTTCATCACCCACTGACCTTGCTTAAAAGGGAAGAAGAGGATTGGATGACCGATCTCTATATCGAAGCCCTTCGAACACTCTTTCAGATTCAAGAGGTGTCTGAGGGAAAGAAGGAAGAAGAAGATGCCAGAATTTAGACAGAATATGGCCTCTAAGGAGTGGGTGATCATCGAGGCGATATTTCATAATCAATTTCTAAGAGGGATCCAAACCCAATGACCTCCCGAGAAATTCGAATAGGAACCCGCGGTAGTCCACTCGCCCTGTTTCAGGCAAATTGGGTGAAGGAGCAATTGATCCAGTACCACCCTGATCTCAAGGTCACCCTGATGAAGATCAAAACCACGGGAGATAAGATTCTTGATGCTCCTCTGGCAAAGATCGGAGGAAAAGGCCTCTTTGTAAAAGAGATTGAGGAGGCACTCCTACACAAAAAAATTGACCTTGCAGTCCACAGCATCAAAGACGTCCCCGTTGAGTTGCCCAAGGGGCTTTACCTTTCCGTCATCACGAAACGTGAGGACCCAAGAGATGCATTCATTTCTAAGGATGGAACCCCCTTAAGAGACCTTCCCAAAGGAGCGAAGATCGGGACGAGCAGTCTAAGGAGACAGGCTCAACTTCTCCACTTCAGAGGCGATTTTCAGATTCTCCCCTTAAGAGGAAATTTAGATACTCGATTGAGGAAGTTAAAGACAGAGAACCTGGATGGTATAGTCGTAGCCCTGGTAGGCTTAAAAAGACTTGGTCTCGAGATGGAGATAACAGAGATCCTTTCTCCTGAAGTCTTTCTACCTGCGATTGGACAGGGGGCTTTGGGAATCGAATCCAGAATCGGAGATGAGCAGATCGAAGAGAAAATCCGATATCTCAACGATCCTGCTTCCTCCATTGCCATCAAGGCAGAAAGGTCATTCCTTAAGAGATTGGGAGGAGGTTGTCAGGTCCCAATCGCTGCGTTGGGTCGAATAGAGAATTCACTCCTTAAAATAGATGCCATGGTAGGAACTCTTGAGGGAAGAAGGCTTTTGCGAGATCATGTGGAAGGCCCACTAGATCAAGCAGAAAGGCTTGGCGTGGAGTTGGCTGAGATTCTCTTGAAAAAAGGGGGAGAAGGGATCCTAAGAGAGGTTTATAAAAAATCAAATCTACAATGGACAACGAACGATGGACCGTGAACCACTTGCGGGTAAAAAAATTCTCATCACCCGTGCTCGGGAGCAATCCGCCCAGTTCGCATCCTCCCTTAAAAAGCTTGGGGCCGAGGTCATTGAATTTCCAACCATTGAGATTTTACCTCCTCTCAATTGGACGGGGTTAGATCAGGCCATCCAAAAACTCAACTCCTACGATTGGCTCATCTTGACCAGTGCTAACGGAGTCCGTTTCTTCTTTGAGAGATTGAAAAAAAAGAGAAGGAAAATTAGTCTTCCTTCATCATTAAAGGTCTGCGCAATAGGACCCGCCACAGCAAACGAATTAAAGAAGAGAGGGATTCGTATAGACTCTATGCCAAAAGAATTTATTGCTGAAGCCATCCTTGATGGATTTAAGGGAACGCAGGTCGCAGGGAAAAAGATCCTGCTTGCTCGGGCCAAAAAGGCCAGGGACATTCTCCCAAAAGGCCTGAGGCAGATGGGTGCAGAGGTAGATGTGGTGGAGGCATATCGAACCGTAAAGCCAAAAGGGGGGAGGAAACGACTAAACCTTCTCCTCAGGGAAAAGATCGATGTCATCGCATTCACTTCCTCCTCTACGGTTGACCATTTTGTTGACCTTCTTAAGGGCGTTGATCTTAAAAAGGCATTAAAGGGAGTTGTCATTGCCTGCATTGGACCAATCACTGCAGAAACAGCAAGAAAAAAGGGGCTAAAGGTTCATATCCAGCCTAAAGAATACACGGTTTTCGGTTTGACTCAGGCCATTGCTGAATATTTTATTTACTGTAGTTTAGCAAATTTTAAATTCTAAACTGTCATGCCGAACCTGTTTCGGCATCTAAAAACCTTATAAATCAAAGACTTATGAGACCCTGAAACAAGTTCAGGGTGACAAAAAGGCTTTGAAAATTTTCTTTTTATTTCAATAGGTTATAAATTTTTACTAAACTACAGTTACTTAAATTTACTCATCTCCCCACTTAAATTAAGAGGGGAGAAGGGGTGGTAGAGGAAGTGGGGGATGTATGTCCATAGGTCAATCTTCTATCGAGGTCATTCTCTTTGACCTTGGTAATGTTATTCTTCCCTTCAATCATTACCAGATAGCAGAAAAACTAATTCCTTATACAAAAAGCAAAGAGTTTCAGGATCCAGACAAGATCTTCTCCTATCTCTTTGACTTCGAAAAGGGAGCAGTAAATGGCTACGAGGTAGGGAAGGTTTCCTCCCTTGAATTCTTCCGATCCTTAAAAGAATCTCTCTCTCTTTCTTTAACCTTCGAGGAGTTCAAACTGATCTGGAACGATATCTTCTGGGAAAATGAGGAGGTCTCTGAGATCATCCGGCGATTGAAGGGAATGAAAAGACTCGGACTGATCTCTAACACAAATCCACTTCATTTTGATTATATCCTCTTAAAATTCCCTGTAGTCAAGGTGTTTGACAAATGGTTTCTTTCACACGAGGTGGGATTTAAAAAACCCTCGCCGGAAATCTTCAAGAAAGCCATTGAATGGGCAAGAGTTAACCCTGAAAAAATCCTATTTATCGATGACATGAAAACCCACATAGACGTTGCGGTTTCGTTAGGCATGAAGGGGATTCATTTCATCTCCGCGCAACAATTGAAAAAAGAATTAAACAGGATTATCTCCCTTTGATTTGGACATATCGGGCAATGCCATTTCTGGTGATGAGCCCAACAATTTGATCTTTATCTGCCACGACAACCCGCCCTTTGTCTTCTTTGATCATCAACTCCAGAGCCTTCATCACATCTGCTTCAGGAGAAACCTCCCATCGTTTGTCGTGAGGGATATAAACCTCTGAAACTCTCACCCTTCCCCAATCATCTCTGGGGACGTTTTTGACCTCTTTGAGTGTCAAAATTCCAAGAAATTTTCCTCGGTCAATAACAGGAAAGCCTCCATATCCAAATCTGAGGAAATACCGATCGACTGCCTCACTGAGAGAACTGGATGGATCGAGGCTCTGCATCTCCCTAACCATGATATCCTTAACCTTAACTCCTGAAAGAATCTCTTGAAGGGTTGCCTGCTGATAACTTGCCTGGGCAGCACTATAGAGGAACCACCCAATGAACATTAACCATATCCCTCCTGGTCCACCGGTAAAGATTGAAAAGAGCCCGAAGAAGATAAAGAACAGGGCAATCCCTCTTCCAATCAGAGAGGCCTTTTGAGTGGCATAAAAATAATCCTTCTTCTTTCCCCAGATGGCTGAACGAAGCACCCTTCCTCCATCCATTGGAAAACCAGGAATGAGATTAAAGATTCCTAAGATCAGATTGAGTCTTGCCAGATAGGAGAAGAGAGCCTTACTTCCTCCTGATGTATTGATCATGATAAGGAAGAAAACTGCAGATAGAAAAAAACTGGAAAGGGGGCCAGCAATCGCAATCCAGAACTCTGCCCGGGGATGAGGTGGTTCACCTTTGAGTTGAGCCACCCCTCCAAAAATATAAAGCGTGATACTTTCAATGGTGAGTCTATATTTCTGGGCCACCCAGGAGTGCGCAAGCTCATGAAAAGCCACAGAGGCAAAGAGAAGCAAGGCTGCCAGAATCCCGCTAACCCAATAAGAAACGAAAGGAAGATCAGGGGTAACTTGAGGAAAATAACGGGAAGATAACATCCATGTGAGGAGACCAAAAATAATCAGCCAAGAATAATGGACTCGAATGGGGATTCCCATCAGGGTCCCTATTTTCCATGCTCCTTTTAATGACGAACCATTCATCTCTTTTCTCCTTCCTTAGATTCTTACATGTTTAAGTCTGAGAATTTATCTCTAACACTTGAGAACAAATGGTGTCATGCTGAACTTGGTTCAGCATCTTGTTTTGTCCAAAAGGTGAGATCCTGAAACGAGTTCAGGATGACAAGTCTGTT
>CAZFDM010000258.1:0-1796 GCA_964517975.1 uncultured Syntrophaceae bacterium | reverse complement strand
TCATAAAGGATGGGAATCTTCTTTTCGTCCAGAAGACCTAATCCCAAGGTGATCGGTCCGGTGATTTGCCCCTTGATGAGAAGAGGCTTTTTACCTTTTAGTAATTTCAGGATGGTGTGAAATCCTGAGGCAAAATCCTCCCCGATTTTGAAATCCTCAAGGTTTCCTGATTGGGTGATTTCATAGAACCTTTCCCATTCTGAGGGGGGGTCAAAGGGGGTACGAAAGTAGAGGTTCTCTCTATCTCGGACAAGCCCCGGCATCCCTTCGGTAAACTGGGCAAGCATCCCCTCCCTCCATCCCCTAAGGGGGAGCTGAGGCCAGTAGGGAGATTCAGGGAAGTGACGGAGGATAGATTGGCTTGCCTGATATGGGTCGGAGTGGGGAAGACTCCCAATGCCAATGGGCAAAAATGAGAATTTAGAATTCATTCTATATGGTTTTTCTTTTTTAATATCTGGGAGATTTCTTTCAAAAATTGAAAGGCCTTCTCAACTATCTTCTCCTCTATGTTCGGAAGCAAACATTGTCCAGTGGTTTCTGTGCCAAGATCCCTAAGGCAACATCTTGCAGGCGCAATCAATGCCTGCTCGGAAATCTCTTTTAAAGTGACATCGGTATACTCTGAAAGGGTGTTCCAATATTCTAAAAGAATGGAGGCCAGTTTTTCTGGAGTCTGGAGTGAAAGGGTTATCGAATCAGTGGGAACAATCCCCCAGGAGATCACCCCTCCATTTTTAATAAACTGAGCAACGCTCCCCACATACTCCTTGGGCATAAATCCAATTTGAAAGGCATCAAAGGAGAGGATCTCCACCCCCAATTCTAAAAGATAGGGGAGGTTTACATCCGCACAGAGGTGAAGTCCCTTTGGACCTTCCAACCCCTGGACAAAATTTTTATAGTCCTCCTTGGCCTGTTGATCATTATATCCCGAAAGACCGCTAAAGACATAGCCCAGACCTGGTTCATCCACCCAGACAAAGGCATTTTGATTTTTCTTTTTCAATTCCTGGTATTGAACATTGACCTTCTTTTGAATGAAATCGAAAAGAATCGCCCTTACCTCTTCATTATAGATGATGGGTTTAAGAGTTTCATCTAATACCTTAAACCCAAAACTCACAGGGCCTGTAACCTGTCCCCGAATGGCCTTATAACCTTGGAGGTCTTTGGATAGAAATTTTTTGAATACCCTCGAATATTTTTGGGTGAGGACATAGGTTTCGGGGTCTTCCATCTTTGCAAAGTATTCATCCACCTCTGCCTTAAATCGTGTCGTATCAAAGACAAGCCTCCCCTTTTCAAAATCAATCGATATCCCCGGAAAATTCTCTGAGGATTGGATATACATATCCTCATAGAGGCTCACATTTGGAAGTTGTGGCCAGAAGGGTATGTCGAGGTTTAGAACCAGCTCAAGAGCCTTATCAACATCTCTATGGGGCATGATCCCCATCGCGGTGGTCCCTAAATGGGCTTGAAAATTCATAGAAAAAAACAATTCACATAAAACTCAATAATAAAGACTACAATGATCGATTAACATAGAACTTCTCTTTAAGTCAATATAAGACCATGGAGACCTCTAAAAAAGTTTTTAGTGGTTATATCATCATCAATTCACACATTCAAAGGGGTTGGAACTCGGACTCGTAAGTTTTTTATAGACTTTTTCAGAACTCTCACAGGGTAGATTTGACAATCTATTCTAAAATGGGAATAATCCAGTTATCCCTAATAAAATGGAAAAGGCACCAAAGATTGCTGTAGGCATCATCGACCGAGCCACTGAG
>CAZFDM010000257.1:0-2519 GCA_964517975.1 uncultured Syntrophaceae bacterium | reverse complement strand
GGTAAAATGATGCCATTGGACTCACTTAACCTATCATAAAATAAAGGAAAAGGGGACTTTAACTTGGATAAAAAATCTTGCATGATAACAGGATGGAAAAACAGAGGCGATTGTTGGACGAGTATCGGTTCCCCGGATATCGTCCAAAAGCCAGAATTCGAGGGGTATTTGGAGATCCCCGGGCAAGGGTCATTGAGCTTAAGCGGATTCAAAAAAAACGCTATGGGGCTGCTGCGGAACGGTTTATTGGAGTTATTACGACAAGAAGCTGCGGAAGGTACGGGATCTTTCCTGTGGGGATACTCGGATCTATCTGGAGGTGGAGGTGCGGCGGGTTCAGTGTCGGAAGTGTGGGAAAGTGAAGCAAGAGAAGTTAAGTTGGCTTGCGAACAATCCCTTTTACACCAAGCGGTTTGCGATGTATGTGGGACGGAAGTGTCGCACCATGACCCTGAAGGATGTGGCCAAGGAGTTGAAGTTAGATTGGCACACGGTGAAGGCACTGGACAAGGAGTATATGGAGGAGCAGCTTCGGCGCAATCCTGTAGTGGCTCCAGGGGTGATTGGAATCGATGAGATGGCGTTACGCAAGGGGCATCGGTATCGGATTGTGGTGAGTGATTTGGAGCGGAGGCGTCCGATCTGGTATGGGGGAGAGGATCGATCCGAGCAGAGTCTGGACCAATTTTACCAATGGCTTGGGGCCAAAAAGGCCAGGAGGATTCGGCTGGTGGTGATGGACATGTGGAAAGCCTTTGAGAAATCGACCCGAAAAAACACCCCTTGGGCCGTCATTCTCTTTGATAAGTTTCATGTGATGCGACATTTAGGAGAAGCATTGGACAAGGTTCGTCCGCCAAAGTCGGATCCGCCTCTGGCGGAAAAGATGGAATATGCCCGTCTTTCGGGCAAGGATCGTTCCTATATAAAGGGGCAAAAATACACCCTTTTGTCGAGCAAAGAGAACCTGACGCTGGATGGGCGGAGGGCCTTAAGAAAGCTTCTGAAGGCCAACAGACGGCTCCATACGGCCTATTTGCTAAAGGAGACCTTTGGTCAGTTATGGAGTTACCAGACGGAGGGATGGGCACGGCGGTTTTTTGGTAACTGGAAAGATGCATTGAAATGGCAGCGGTTAAAACCCTACGAGAGATTTGCGGAGATGATTGAAAGACACTGGGATGGGATTGCCGCATACAGTAAACCTGAAAACAAAGTCTCACTGGGTTTTGTGGAAGGACTGAATAATAAGGTCCGAGTCCTTCAGAGAAGAGCATACGGTCTTCGGGATGAGCAATATCTCCGGCTCAAGATTCTAACTTGCATGCTCAAGGAAATATAATTTTACCCACTCACTTCCACGAAGACCCGGAAAATAAAATGTCAAGGGTTCTTTTGATTTTTAGTTTATTATACTTACTCAGTGGATGTGGATTCCATTTTGATCAAAGACGTTTCTCTCCAATAGATTTTGAAAAAGAGATTATTACTATGCCTCCGCCTAAAGGACCTATAAAGGAAGAAGGTTCTCTTTGGTCAGACAGAGAGATTCCAAATCTTTACGCCGATGTCAAAGCAAGAAATGTAGGAGACATTGTCACGATCAATATTGTTGAGAAATCCACGGCCTCAAAGAATGCTGAGACGAAGACAGAGAGGGATTCAGGATTAGAGGCAAATTGGAGTGGCCTTTTTGAACTGATTACCAAGGGATGGAAAATCCATAACACTCCCATCGGTACAAATCAGAAGATAAATATTAAGAATAGTTTTGATGGAAAAGGAGGGACTTCCCGAACTTCCTATGTGAGTGCCTATATTACTGCCCGGGTGATTCATGTCCTTCCTAATGGGAATTTAGTTATTCGGGGGTCAAGACAGGTAAGAATTAACAATGAAAATCAATTCATTTTTGTTCAGGGAATTGTTCGTCCTGAGGACATATCCTCAAACAATACAGTCCCCTCTATCTATATTGCCGAAGCGGTAATAGAATTGAGTGGTTCAGGTATTATGAGTGACAAACAGAGACCTGGATGGTTAATGAGGATTGTCGATTGGTTATGGCCGTTTTGAAAAAGGAAAGGGTTGAGAAAATGATTTGTATGGTCAAGAAAGGCTGGACCCTCATTCTTAGTCTTCTTTTTATTGTTTCCTCAGCAGAGGCTGTCCGTTTGAAAGAGATTTCATCCTTTAAAGGGGTTAGAAATAATCTCTTAATTGGATATGGTTTGGTTGTAGGTCTCAATGGAACAGGGGATAGTTCGAATGCAGACTTCACCATCCGGTCTATCATTAATATGCTTGAGAGAATGGGAATTCATATCGACCAAGAAAGAATCAATCAGATTAAACCCAAGAACGTAGCCGCTGTCACAGTGACTGCCACTCTTCCTCCTTTTTCAAAAGTTGGAACTCGAATCGATGTTCTTCTATCTTCTATTGGGGACGCAAAAAGTCTGCAAGGAGGAACCCTTCTGCTTACCCCCCTCTTTGGAGCGGATCGTCAAGTCTATGCT
>CAZFDM010000256.1:0-5726 GCA_964517975.1 uncultured Syntrophaceae bacterium | reverse complement strand
CCCTAAACGTGAGACCTCTTACCCTATCACTTAATAACCCAATTATTATTATCCCTATTAGCCCTACCCAAAAAATGTCAATTTGATCCGCGTTCTAAGATTTTCGGAGGCATCCTTCTCGGGACAATATATATTCCCACGCTTCAGTGAGGGATTACTTAAGGTCTCAAATTCCCCTTGACAAAACAGAATGAGTGATTATTTTTTTGTTGGAAAAACCGAACAAAAAATTAAGTCTCGAAAGGAGGGATGAATTATGGTGTGGGAGATTTCTCCTTGGAGACCCTTTAGGGAATTAGATCGCATCAAGAGGGAGATGGACCGGCTCTGGGATTCATTCTTTGAAAGGAGGCCTGCAAGAGTGGAAGAGGTTTCGGAGTGGTTCCCTTCGCTCGATGTCTCTGAGACAGATAGTGAATACATGGTGAAGGTGGAGGTTCCCGGGATTGACCCAAAGGATATAAATATCTCTCTGATGAATAACCTTCTCACCATTAAGGGAGAAAAGAAGCATGAGAAAGAGGAAAAAGAGGAGAACTACCACCTTGTTGAGCGAAGTTATGGATCCTTCACACGAACCATTCGACTTCCGAGCCAGGTCCAGAATGATAAGATCAATGCCACCTATAAAAACGGGGTATTGAAGGTCGTTCTCCCAAAAACCGAAGAGGCCAAGAAGAAAGAAATCAAGATAGAGGTTGAATAATTTCGGTCAGCGTATTGACCGTCTCCTAAAGGGCACCCTCAAAGGTGCCCTTTTTTACCGGGGGGTTGGGGAGATGGCCGATTATAGGGATATGATATTATCCAAAGCGTATAAAGTGATACCAGCAGTCGATTACAACAGGGTCTCATATGAACTCCGTGAGAAAGAAGAAGGATCTTTTATCCTCTATGAGGTCGTGATAAGGGAAAATGAGAGATGGGATTATTTAAGAGATAAAGTTTATCCAAATCTAATAAAATATCTCAAAGAGAAGGGATTGGAGCCCACCTCAGGAGAGGGGTTTATTGTAGCGCTCTTTTTTAAAGACTCTGTTTATTTCATTCGGGGAACAGATTTCTTCAAAATCTTTTGTGAGATGGAGGATCTTAATTCCCAGGCCTTCCACTTCAGAGTCCTAAGATGGCTTTCACAATGATCTTCCAGTAGCCATGCCCTCCCCTTTTCCATACTCAACGGAAATAAATTTAATCATGAGGGATTCAGAGAGAACTTTAAACATTCTTTCATTTCTCTTTTGGTTTCTGAGCCTCTTCTTTCTTTTTAGGCTTTACCTTTTCAAGGGCTTTCTTGGCTTTCTTGAGGGCCGACTTCTTCTCTTCTTCAGGGGAGGCATAGGTGACTAATTCAATCAAAGAGAGAGGGGCTCCATCGCCTTGGCGCCAACCCAGTTTATAGATGCGAGTATATCCTCCCTCCCTCTCTTTCATTTTCGGGGCAATTTTATCAAAAAGTTTCTTTACGATCGTCTCGTCTCGTAAAATATCAAATGCCTGCCTTCGAGCATGAAGGGTTCCCTTCTTCCCTAACCCGATGACCCAGTCTGCCCAACGCCTTAATTCTTTGGCTTTTGCCAGGGTGGTCTTGATCCGCTCGTGTTGAAGCAAGGAGACGAGCATGTTCCTATACATCAACTTCCGATGTTGGGTATGGCGACTCAATTTTCTTCCCGAGATCCGATGCCTCATCCTATCCTCCTATCCCACTGCCCCTGTTTCCATTTCCTCTTTATGGGACTTTGGAGGCCAATTCTCTAATTTCATTCCCAAGCTAAGTCCCATCCCTGCAAGGATTTCTTTAATCTCATTAAGAGATTTTCGACCAAAGTTCTTCGTGGCCAGAATCTCCGCCTCTGTCTTCTGAACCAGATCTCCAATCAATTTGATGTTGGCATGTTTCAGACAATTGGCAGACCTCACAGAGAGTTCTAATTCATCAACACTTCGAAAAAGATTTTCATTCAATTTCTGGGCTTCGGTCTGTTCCTCAGAAATCGAACTCTCTTCTTCCTCCTCCTCTTCAAGGGTGATGAAGATGGAAAGTTGGTCCCTCAGAATCTTGGCCGATTGGGTAATAGCCTCCTCAGGATTTAAACTCCCATCGGTCCAGACCTCCAGGGTCAATTTATCGTAGTCCGTGATCTGCCCCACCCTGGCATTGGTGACCGTATAGTTGACCTTCCTGATAGGAGAGAAGATGGCATCGATAGGAATGGTGCCAATGGGTTGATTCTCATCCTTATTTCGTTCTGCTGGGACATAACCTCTTCCCATCTTCACCATCATTTCCATGGAGAGTTTCCCATCTTTGGACAGAGTAGCGATGTAATGCTCCGGATTGAGGACCTCCACAGCGTCACCGGTTTGGAAATCTCCTGCCTTCAGGACCTTCGGGCCTTCTGCCTTCACGCGGATCGTCTTGGGACCTTCGGTATGAAGTTTTAACCTGACCTCCTTAAGATTAAGGATGATTTCCGTCACATCCTCTTTCACCCCAGGGATTGTTGAGAATTCATGCAGCACTCCGTCTATTTTGACCGAGGTGATGGCAGCTCCCTGAAGGGAGGAGAGGAGGATGCGACGTAGAGAATTTCCAATGGTGATGCCAAATCCCCTTTCAAAAGGCTCTGCCGTGAATTTCCCATAATAGGGGGTTAGAGTTTCTTTTTCGAACTCCAACTTTTTGGGTCGAATGAGGTCTTTTCCACTTTTCTGAACCATATAGCCTCCCCAAAAAAAAGGGTTAAAAGGTTATTTTGAATAGAGCTCAACAATCAACTTTTCTTGAATGGGAAGGGTGATATCTTCCCGGGTTGGAAGGGCCCTCACACTCCCCTTCATTTGTTCCTTATTCAATTCCAACCATTGTGGAACACCTCTTCGAGCCACGCCTTCCAGGGCATCTATAATCCGCACTACCTTTTTGCTTTTTTCTCGTACCTCAATGACATCCCCTGGCTTGACCAAGTAAGAGGGAATATTCACCTTGACTTGATTAACCAGAAAGTGATTATGCCTTACTAACTGGCGTGCTTCATTTCTTGAATGGGCAAATCCCAGTCGGTAAACCGTATTATCCAATCTCCGCTCCAATAGGGAGAGGAGGTTTTCTCCTGTGATCCCTTTTCTTCGATCTGCTTCTTTGAAAGTATTGCGGAATTGATTTTCTAACACCCCATAGATTCTCTTAACCTTCTGTTTCTCACGTAACTGGGCTCCATACTCAGAAAATTTCTTTCGTTCTTGTCCATGTTGACCCGGAGGGTAATTCCTCCTTTCAAAAGCACACTTCTCCGTATAACATCTCTCTCCCTTGAGAAAAAGTTTCAAATTCTCTCTTCGACAAAGTCTGCAAAGCGATTTCGTATATCTTGCCAACGTGAACCTCCTTATACTCTTCTCCGCTTAGGAGGACGACATCCATTGTGGGGGATTGGGGTCACGTCCTTGATGAGGTGAACCTTCAATCCCGCTGCCTGCAAAGACCTGAGAGCAGATTCCCTACCGGCCCCTGGTCCCTTCACATAGACATCAATGGAACGAACTCCATGCTCCATTGCCTTTTTGGCTGCATCCTCTGCGGCCATCTGAGCAGCAAAAGGAGTACCCTTCCGTGAGCCCTTAAACCCTTGGGTACCTGCGCTAGACCAACAGACCACATTCCCTTCAGGATCGGTAATCGTAATGATGGTATTGTTAAAGGTTGCTTGAATATGAGCAATTCCAGACTGAACCACCTTTTTCACTTTCTTTTTCTTCACCCCTGGCCCTTTGGCCATACTTCCTCCTCTTTAGCGTCATTTCGTTGTCCCTGATGCAGGATTCATGAGGTCCTCTGGGAAAAATACCAATTATTCCTTTTCCTTTTTCCTCCCAATGATTGCCCGTCGAGGTCCTTTTCGTGTCCTGGCGTTGGTATGGGTTCGTTGCCCTCGAACAGGGAGGGACTTTCGATGACGAAGCCCCCGATAGGACCCAATATCCATCAACCGTTTGATATTGGTCGCCACCTCTCTTCGGAGATCTCCCTCTACCTTATATTCTTGTTCAATGATGTCCCGAATTCGAACGACCTCTGCTTCGGTCAACTGATGGACTTTGGTGTCTTTGTTCACGTTCGCCTTCTCGAGGATTTTGTTGGCAGAGGGCCTCCCAATCCCATAAATATATGTCAGAGCCACCTCCACTCGCTTGTCCTTTGGAAGATCAACGCCTGCTATACGGGCCATCTCTTTCTCCTTTAATCGAAAAGGGAGAGCAGAAGGCGGAAGGGAGTGTTAAACACCCTTGACCTTCCACTCCCCACCTTTCAAATTTATCCCTGTCGCTGCTTATGCTTGGGGTTCTCACAGATCACTCGGATGACCCCTTTTCGCTTCACAATTTTACACTTATCACAGATTCTTTTGACAGAAGCCCGAACCTTCACGGTCTCTATTTCTCCCTATAAATGATCCTTCCCCGTGAAAGATCATAGGGGGATAGTTCTACCATCACTTTATCCCCGGGAAGGATCTTGATAAAGTGCATCCTCATCTTTCCCGAAATATGGGCCAACACCTTATGCCCATTTTCTAATTCTACCCTGAACATGGCATTGGGAAGGGTTTCTAAAACCTTCCCTTCGACTTGGATCGCTTCTTCTTTCGGCATCGGTCATCCTCTTCTTTAAGAAAGAGGTTTCCCTAGTTGTTGGAGAATTCGTACAAAAATCTGCTCGGCCTCCCCTACCCCATCGATGGATCGCAAGAGTTTCTTCTTTTGATAATAGTCAACAAGCGGGGCAGTCTGCTTCTCATATTCCTTCAGACGGGTTCGGATGGTCTCCTCATGATCGTCGGTTCGTTGATAGAGGGGGCCTCCACATCGGTCACACTTCCCCTCCTCTTTGGGAGGTTGGAAAAGAATGTGAAACATTGCTCCACAGTTTTTACAAGTCCTTCGTCCTGTTAACCTCCGGACCAGTTCTTCAAAATCGACTTCAATATTGATGACATGATCAATCGATTTTCCTATCTTTGACAGCAGGGATTGAAGGGCGTCTGCCTGAGAGATATTCCTCGGAAATCCATCCAGGATAAACCCAGATTGGCAATCCGAAGCCCTGAGTCTTTCCTCAATGATCCCAATCACTACTTCATCTGGTACCAGTTGGCCTCGATCCATGAAGGCTTTGGCTTCCTTTCCCAGAGGGGTGCCCTCTTTCACTGCTGATCTTAAAATATCCCCGGTCGAGATTTGAGGGATATGGTAGGTTTCAACTATCTTTTGCGCCTGGGTCCCTTTCCCTGCCCCAGGAGGACCTAATAGAATCAAATTCATCAAACGAGCACCTCGCCCTTAAAAGGATCTTTCAGTAGAGAACAAAATTTTTAATTCTCTATTTTTTAAATTTTCAATTTTCATTTTACAATTGGGGATGATTTTAGATTTATCCACGCCTTCCTTTCAATCTGCCCTTTTTCATCAACCCTTCATAATGTCGGGTCAGCATATGGGCCTCGATCTGTTGAACCGTATCCAATGCCACACCGACCACAATCAGAAGAGCGGTGCCACCAAAATAAAAAGGAACATTGAACTTCCTATAAAGGATCGTTGGCAAAACACAAATGGCCGAAACATAGATGGCCCCTCCCAAGGTGATCCTTGTTAAGACCCTATCGATATATTCGGCGGTCTTCTGACCCGGTCTGATTCCAGGGATATACCCACCAAATTTC
>CAZFDM010000255.1:0-1557 GCA_964517975.1 uncultured Syntrophaceae bacterium | reverse complement strand
AATCCATTATCTTCAAAACGCTTGATCACTTCACCGATCAGATTCCTTTTCACTCCATCAGGTTTGACGATTGAAAGTGTCCTCTGCATAATCCCTCCACGGTTTCAGACTTTTTAGATAAATCTATCTTTCCTACGTCTTTCTTGTCAAGATCATTTAACTCTCCAAAAATCTCTGGGAGACATTGACAAAGAAGGGGGGATTCGACTATACATAAGATAATTTTTGATAAGAGGAGAGGAAGATGAATCAAAGACCGTCCCATTCTTATGACGTGATCATCATCGGGGGAGGTCCAGCCGGGTTAACTGCTGGACTCTACACCTCGCGTGCAAGACTAAGAACCCTGCTCATCGAATTAGGGATTTTCGGAGGCCAGATCACGACCACCGAGACCATTGAGAACTATCCTGGTTTTCCAAATGGGATCAGCGGATCTGAACTTGGCCAACTGATGGAAGAGCAGGCCAAAAAATTTGGATTGGAGACAGTCCACGAAGAGGCCTTGGAGGTGAGATTGGTGGGAGATCAAAAGGTAGTCAAGACTTATGAATCTGAATATGTTTCAGAGGCTCTCATCGTTTCTACTGGAACAGAGTATCGAAGATTGGGCATTCCAGGAGAGGAGGAGTTTATTGGGAAGGGGGTTTCCTTCTGTGCCACTTGTGACGGAGCCTTTTTCCAAGATAGTTCGATTGTGGTGGTGGGCGGAGGGGATTCTGCCCTGACCGAAGCACTCTTTTTAACGAAGTTTGCCAAAGAGGTGACCATCATTCATCGAAGAGATGCCCTACGGGCTACGAAGATTTACCAGGAAAGGGCATTTGCCAACCCAAAGATAAAGTTTCTGTGGAATTCAGTGGTTCAGGAGATAAGAGGAGATAAAATGGTTCAGTCCATTCTGGTCAAGAATTTAAAGACCAACGAGGTCAAGGAGCTTCCAGTCGAGGGTGTCTTCCTTTTTGTTGGAATAACCCCCAGGACTCAATTTCTAAGAGGATTGATTGAGATGGATGAAGGTGGATATATCCTCACGAATGAGAATGGTGAGACCAATGTCAAAGGGATATTTGCTGCAGGCGATTGTAGAAAAAAATTGTTACGTCAGATTTCGACTGCAGTGGGAGATGGTGCAACCGCTGCATTTGCTGTAGAGAAGTTTTTAGAGGAGAGAGGGCAGAGTTTAAGATGAGGCAGAGGGTTCTATTACGATGTCTCCTATTAGTGGGAATGGTTCTACTCCCTTTTTTTGCAATCGGAGAGGAGATAAATGTTGAAGGATGGCCGATCCCGAATTTAAAAGGTCTTCATCCCTACTCTATCTCAGTGAGACAGTCTGATGGAGTGGAGAAGATGGTTGAGAAGTTTTTTACCCCAAATGGTGGTCATATCGCAAGGATCAGCGGAAATGGAAAGGTCTTTGCTTACGCTGTGGATCACGATCAAGAGCCCCCTATTGACTACCTTATCCTTGATATCGATGGATCAGGGAGATTCATAAAAAAACTTGGCCCTGATGAGAGTTACACCATTCCCGAATGGGTTTCGGATTAGATT
>CAZFDM010000254.1:0-6236 GCA_964517975.1 uncultured Syntrophaceae bacterium | reverse complement strand
GTGGGAATTGGTCACGCAGAAGAAGTCGTTGATAAAATCACTTTTCTTGGGAATGTGAGGATTGAAGAGGGTGCTCTTCGAGCGGCCATTAAAAGCCGGGAGGGCGCTCCCTTCTCTGCTGATCAGGTCCGTGAGGATTTACGCTCTATTTTCGCCCTGGGCTTCTTTGCAGATGTTCAGGTCGATATCAAACCTACGCCTAAGGGTAAGGAGATCATCTTTATTGTGGTTGAGAAACCTTCCATCAAAGACATTGGGATCACAGGAAATCAAAAGGTGAAGTATGACCTGATTAAGGAACAATTGACCTTGACCCCACGTTCCATCCTCAATTTGGATAAAGTAAAAGAGAATGCGGAACTGATTCGTAAACTCTATTTTTCCAAAGGCTACTATGGAGTGAAGGTTGACTACCAGGTCGATTACCTTGAGACAAACGAAGCAGTGGTGACCTTTAGGATTGTTGAGGGACCCAAAGGACATATCAAAAAAATTCTCTTTAAGGGGAATAAAAAGATTAAGAGCTCTGAATTGAAGAAGGTGATGCAGACCAAACAGCGAAATATCTTCTCCATCATCACCAAAACGGGCAGACTTGATGAAGATATTCTTAAGAACGACCTTCAGCTCCTAACCGCCTATTATGTCGATCATGGCTATCTCGAAGCTCAGATTTCCGAACCCAAGATTGATCTCAGTGATCCCAAAAGGATAAAGATCGAAATCGGAATCTCAGAGGGGCCTCAATATCGGATAGGGGAAGTCGATTTTAAGGGTGATCTCCTCACCACCAAAGAGGATCTTTTTAAAGTCATTAAGATCAGGCGAAACCAAATTTATAGTAATTCGGCACTTCGGCGGGACGTCAATGCCCTTACAGAAAAGTTTGCCAATCAAGGATATGCCTATGTGGAGGTTGACCCAGAGACCTCTTCAGATCCCAAAAATCTTTTGGTTCACATTACCTTTGATATCCGGAAGAACAAACAGGTCTATTATGAAAGGATTCAGATTGTAGGAAATACCAAGACCCGTGACAAGGTGATCCGCCGTGAGCTCCAGTTTGCGGAAGGGGAACTCTACAGCGTCACCAAGATGGGGAAGAGTCGAGATCGGCTCAGACGGACAGGGTTTTTTAAAGAGGTTGACTTCACCACGAGTCGGGGAAGCACGGACGAGAAGATGAACCTCGATATCAAGGTGGAAGAGGCTCCAACAGGGTCCCTTACCTTTGGAATCGGATATAGTTCCATTGAGAAGGTGGTGGGCACTGCCTCTATCTCAGATCGAAACCTGTTTGGTCTGGGTTACCACGCTATTTTAAAGTTCAGTCTCGGTACGGAAACAAGCCATTTCAAATTAAGCTTTACCGATCCTTACTTCTTGGGGTATAACTACGCCGTTGGGGTCGATGGGTACTACGATACGGTAGAGATCTTCACCTCCTATAAGTATAAGATCCTGGGGGGGAATCTCCGAGTGGGAAAAGAGATTTTAGAAAATTTTCGCATTGATGGAATGTATAAACTGGAAAAGATCAATGTTTACGATGTGAACCCAGATGCCTCCTGGTTTATCAAAGAGCAGGAGGGAAAGAAGGTCACCAGTGCCATCTCTCTAAACCCTTCTATGGATACCCGTGACGATTATTATCAGCCTTCTCGAGGAGCTTATCATAGTTTCTTTATACAATACGCAGGAGGAATCTTAGGAGGAGATAACTATTTTGTCAAGGCAACCTTGGAGACCAGTTGGTACTTTCCAATGCCTTTAAAAACGGTTCTCAATCTACGCGGAAGGTTTGGAATCCTTGAACCTTATGGTGGAAAGAAGGCTCCTGTCTATGAAAAATTCTATGTGGGAGGGATCCGCACTGTTCGAGGTTTTGAATATGGGGAAGCTGGACCTGTGGACCCCAAAACCGGAGATCCCCTTGGAGCTGAGAAGATGTTTGTGATCAATTCTGAATTGATCTTCCCCCTTGCTCGGGAAATTGGCCTCAAAGGGGCTGTCTTCTATGATATCGGAAAGGGGTTTGATAAATGGGATGATTTCCTTCCACTGAGACATGGGGCTGGAGTGGGGATTCGTTGGTTCTCTCCCTTTGGACCCCTTCGGATCGATTTTGGATTCAATCTCAACCCAAAGCGGGGAGAGAAACGGCACGTCCTTGATTTTACAGTCGGGACAGTTTTTTAACGAACTCTTTTTAAAAAATTCTTAGAGAGGAGAAGGAGCGATGTATCGAAAAGGTTTTTCTTTCATTATTGGGATTCTCGGAATCCTCCTCACACTGGGAGGATTTGAATCCCTTTTGGCTTCTGAGATCAAGATTGGTTTTGTGGATATCCAGAAAGCGGTCAATGAGTGTCAGGCAGGCAAAGAGGCCAAGAAAGCAATCACCAGTGATTTGGAAAAATTTCAGCGTAAGATCGCGGAGAAACAGAAAGAACTCCAAGCCTTGAAGGAGTCCATTGAGAAGCAGGCCTTGCTGCTCAGCGCAGAGGCGAGGGCGGCCAAAGAGAAAGAATACCAGAACAAACTTCGCGAGTTCCAAAGGTGGGGTGAGGACAATCAGAATGAAATTAATCAGAAGAGACTGGAGATGGAACGAACCATCTCAATGGGCCTCCAGAGAGTGATCCAGAAGTTGGGGGCTGACGAAGGCTATACTCTCATTTTGGATAAGAACGAGAACATCGTCCTCTTTGCCTCCAAGGCCATTGATCTGACGGATCGGGTCATTAAGGCTTATGATGCTCAAAAAAAGTAATATTATGGACCATAGGGCTAGGGGCTAAAGCTTAAACCCCTTGTCCCCTATGCGCTTTCATGAACCCACAGGTGAGGGAATGAAAAAACGTCTGAAGGAACTGGCAGATTGGGTAGGAGGGAGAGTTGTTGGAGATGGGGAGGTGGAGATCTCAGGAGTGGGTTCCATTGAAGAGGCTCGTCCTGGAGAGATCACCTTCATTGCCCACCCTAAGTATCTTCCAAAACTGGAAAAGACCCAAGCCTCTGCCATCATCGTCTCAAAAGAGGTGACTCCTGCGAATAAACCCTTACTCTGTGTTTCCAACCCTTACCTGGCGTTTGTAAAAATTCTTCATCTATTTTTTCAAAAGGTCTATTCACCTCGAGGGGTCGACCCTAAGGCTTGGATAAGTCCGAATGCACTTTTGGGCAAAGACCTGACCATTTATCCCTTTGTCTACGTCGGGGATGGGTGTCAGATCAAAGATCGTGTGATCCTCTATCCAGGTGTCTATGTTGGGGAAGATTCGGTCATTGATGAAGACTCTGTCCTCTTTCCCAATGTTTCCGTCTATCCCAGGTCGATCATTGGCAAACGGGTCATTCTTCACAGTGGGGTAGTGGTGGGAAGCGATGGATTTGGTTATGTTAAAGATGGAAAGAAGAATGTAAAGATTCCTCAAGTGGGAAAGGTCGTGATTGAAGACGATGTGGAGATTGGCTCCAATACAACGATTGACCGTGCCACTCTTGGAGAGACTGTTATTCGGAGAGGTGTGAAGATCGATAATCTGGTGCAAGTGGCCCACAATGTGGTGATTGGAGAGGATTCAATTATCGTTGCCCAGGTCGGTATCTCAGGTTCTACAAAGATTGGAAGCAATGTCACCTTGGCAGGTCAGGTGGGCGTAGTGGATCATGTCGAAATTGGTGATAATGTCATTGTAGGAGCGCAATCTGGAGTCGCCTATGATCTTGCTCCCAATCAGGCCTATACAGGAAGTCCTCCACTGCCTCACCGAGAATTTCTGAGGGCCATCTCTGTTTTTCCTAAATTGCCTGAGATGAGGAAAACCCTTCTTGAGATAGAAAAACGTTTGGCAGAGATCGAAAAGAGGCTCAATTTAGAGGGGAAGGAGAAATAGATGATTGATATCAATGAAATCATGAAGATCTTACCCCATTCCTACCCTTTCCTATTGGTGGATCGGATTATAGAGATTGAACCAGGAAAGAGGGTGGTGGGGATCAAGAATGTCACCTACAACGAACCCTTTTTCCCAGGACATTTCCCCACACGGCCCATTATGCCAGGAGTTCTCATCGTGGAGGCCCTGGCCCAGGCTGCAGGAATGCTTGTCTTTAAATCCTTGCCCGAGGAGAAACATAAACTCCCGGTTTACTTTCTTGGGATTGACCATGTGCGATTCAGAAAACCCGTGATCCCGGGTGATCAGCTTCGTCTTGAATGTGAGATTACCAAACACCGCCAATCGATCTGGGGATTTAAAGGGAGGGCCTTTGTCGAAGACAAGTTAGTAGCCGAGGCAGACCTTTTAGCCATGATTGAAGAGGGGGGAAAATGATTCATCCAACTGCGATTGTCGATCCGAAGGCTGAAATTGGAAACGAGGTGGAGATTGGCCCTTATGGATTGATCGAGAAAGGGGTCATCATTGGCGATGGAACTAAGATTGGTTCTCATGTGGTCATCCGAGAGGGAACTCAGATTGGGAAGGGATGCCAGATCTTTCAGTTCACCTCCATTGGAGAGGCTCCCCAGGCGGTCGTCTATAAGGGAGAGAAAACCTCCCTCATTATAGGAGATCATAATATCATTCGGGAGTTTGTCACTCTCCATCGAGGAACCTTGCAAGGAGGAGGGAAGACAGTCATCGGGAATAATAATTTCTTTATGGCCTACTCTCATGTGGCCCACGATTGCCAGATCGGAAACCAGGTAGTCATGGCCAACGGAGCCACCTTGGGGGGTCATATTCTGATTGAAGATTACGCCATCATTGGGGGGCTGGTCGCTGTCCATCAATTCTGTCGGATTGGGGCTCACTCCTTCATCGGTGGCGTCTCTGGTGTGCTTCTCGATATCCCCCCCTACACGTTGGCGCAAGGGGCTCCCACTAAACTCTATGGCCTCAACATGGTTGGTCTTAGACGTCACCGCTTCTCTCCAGAGACCATCCGTGCCTTGAAGAAGGCTTACCGGATTATTTTCCGCTCAGGGTTGACCTTGGATCGGGCATTGAAGTCCATTCAGGGGGATGGAATCTATCAGATGCCAGAGGTTCAACACCTTATCGAGTTTATCCAGCATTCAAAGAGGGGGATCAATCGTTAAGTGAGGAAGATCCGGGTCGGTGTCATCGGTGTTGGTTATTTCGGCCAATTCCATGTAGAGAAGTACGCGAAGATGAAAGAGGTGGAGTTGGTAGGGGTGGTGGATATCAATGCCACTCGAGCCAGGGAGATCGCCAAACGATATCATACTCAACCCTTTCTCCATCACTCAGAACTTTTTGGAAAGGTTCAGGCGGTCAGCATCACTGTGCCCACCACCTCCCACCACTCCATTACGAAGGATTTCTTCCTTCAGGGGGTTGATGTTCTCTTAGAAAAGCCTATTGCGAACACACTTGAAGAAGCGGACGAATTGGTTGAACTGGCTCGTTCGAAAGGGTTGATCCTCCAGATTGGCCATTTAGAACGATTTAATGGAGCCTTTTTGGCCATAGAAAAGATGGTCAAAAATCCCCGGCTCATTCAATCCCATCGTTTGGGTCCTTTTTCAGGGAGAGGGGCCGAAGTAAACGTCGTCTTAGATTTAATGATACACGATATTGACATTGCGTTGAGCTTAGTGAATTCAAGGATCAAAGAGGTCCGCGCGATAGGGATTCCTGTTCTCACTCGATCTTTTGATATAGCCCAGGCCTGGATAGAATTTGAGAATGGATGCACGGCAATTTTAACGGCAAGCCGTGTTTCAACGGAGAAGGTACGAAAGGCCTGGATCTTCCAACCCAATCGAATCCTATCCATCGATTTCCTCTTTCAAAAGGCCTCTCTTTCAAAAAAGGAGTTCCTCCATCGAAAAGATCAACCTCCTGATATGGTAACTCAGGAGATTCCAGTAAACAAGAACGACCATCTGGAGGTGGAGATCAGATCCTTTCTCCATAGTGTCAGAAATAGGAAAGAGGCCCGTGTTTCGGGTTGGGAGGGGAGGAGGGCTCTGGAGGTGGCCTTCCAGATCCTTCAAAAGATGGGGAACGTCGATGGGAGAGGATGACCCTCAAGAGATACCCTATGAAACCGAAGAAGGTTTTACTGGTAGCAGGAGAGGTTTCAGGAGATCTTTTAGGTTCCCATCTGGTAGAGGCGATTCAAGAGATTGATCCTGAAATCCAGTTTTTCGGGGTTGGGGGAGAGGGTTTGAGAAAAAGAGGGATGAAAATCCTTTACCC
>CAZFDM010000253.1:0-3871 GCA_964517975.1 uncultured Syntrophaceae bacterium | reverse complement strand
AAATAAAATCTTCTCTTAACTTATGAAAAAATGACTCTCTTTTTTTCTTAAAAGTGCGACAAAAAGTCATTATTCTTCTTTAAATTTCGGAATAAATTGACTTTTTGACACTGTTTTTCAATTATGAACCTCCTTCAATCTCCCCCATCTTTCTATGGATGGTTCGAACATTGATCCCGAGCAGTTGGGCTGCTTTTTTCTTATTCCCCCTGGTCCAACGAAGGGTGTGAATGAGTAGTTCCTTCTCAACTTCTCCAAGCGAAGTTCCAATTCGGATGGGAATGACTTCTGGGCTCCCTTGAACCTCTCGGATTTCTTGAGAAAGATGTTGGACTTCGATCACTTCAGGACTATTAACTACCATAACAGACTCAATAGTATTTTCAAGCTCCCTGACGTTTCCTGTCCAGGGATAATCGATTAAAAGGTTCATAGCCTTTTGAGAGATCCCTTTTACATTCATTTGATATTTTTGATTATATTTCTCAATAAAGAAATTGACTAAAAATGGGATATCCTCCTTGCGCTCCCTGAGCGGTGGAAGTTTAATATTGACGACGTTCAAACGATAAAAGAGGTCTTCCCGAAAAGTTCCTTTACGGACCTCTTCTTGAAGATCCCGATTGCTTGCAGCAACGATTCGAATATTTACCTTGATGGTCTTATTTCCTCCAACCCTTTCAAACTCTCCCTCCTGAAGTACGCGCAAAAGTTTAATCTGGGTGGAGGGAGGAATATCCTCCACTTCATCCAAAAAGAGGGTTCCGTTATGGGCCAATTCAAATCGGCCCTTCCGGGAGGTGATGGCCCCCGTAAAGGCTCCTTTCTCATGACCGAACAGTTCGCTTTCAATAATCCCCTCGCTGAGAGAGGCACAACTCACCTTGATAAAAGGCATCGAAGCTCGGGGACTGTTATAATGGATGGCATTCGCAATCAACTCCTTACCCGTTCCACTTTCCCCAATGATGAGGACCGAGCTATCATAAGGGGCAATATGACGGATCAGTTCAAAGATTTTCACCATCTGTGGGCTACGGCCAATAATATTTTTAAAATGAAATTTATCCTCCAGCCTTAATCGCAAATCTTTGTTCTGAAGAATTAACGTCTGTTTCTCAAAAGCCCTTTCGACAACCAGGGAAATCACTTTGGGGTTGATCGGTTTTTCGATGAAGTCAAAGGCTCCCAGCTTCATGGCCATGACTGCTTTTTCGATCGTCCCCTGAGCCGAGATCACAATCACCTCCGTCTCTGGCCTTACCGCTTTAACGGCTTCCAGAAGCTCAATCCCATCCATCTTTGGCATGACAAGGTCTGTGATGACCAGATCCACCATCTCCTGGTGAAAGATCTGAAGAGCCTCTTTCCCATTAGAGGCGAGAAGGATTTCATAACCTCTCTTTTTCAAGAGGAGGCGAATGCTCTCGCCCACCGTTGGATCATCCTCAACCACTAAGATGACTTTCTTATCCATGTATTTACCCTAAAAAGTTCGGAGTATCGTTTTTTATTTTTATTATAGGGTTTCTGCTCCAAACTTCTCACTTCCTTCATGACTTTGGACTGAGGGGGAGGCGAATCTTAAAGGTTGATCCTTTATTGACCTCACTTTCTACCGTGATGTCCCCGTGATGGTCTGAAACGATTTTCTTGGCAATCGATAGCCCCAATCCTGATCCCATGGGTTTTGTACTGAACATAAAATCAAAAATTTTGTGAAGATTTTCCTCAGGGATCCCCATGCCATTATCTTTCACGGTGATGATAACATTTTTTTTGGACCCCCGGGTGAAGAGGTGAATCTCTCCTTTATCGGAAACCGCTTGAATGCTATTAATCAGGAGGTTGGAGATGACCAGACTGATTTGGCTAACATCGACCTTCACAAGAGGCAACTTTTTTTGAAAATGGGTCTCAATCTTTGCATTCTTCATTTGGGCATCTGGGCCTAAAATTCGAACAAGTGATTCCAACACCTCATTGAGTTGAACCCACTCGAACTTCAGCGGAGGAAGGCGGTTAAAATCCAAAAAATCCTTCAGGTTATTCTCTAACCGCAGGGTTTCATAACTGATGAAATTGAGAAGGGAAAGGATTTCCTCTCTCCTGTTGAGATTGCTCTCTTCCATCAATTCCTCCCTCAACAACTCTATATTGATATTAAGGGAACTCAAAGGGTTTCTGATTTCGTGGGCCATCCATCTCGACAATACCCCAATGGTAGAGAGGTCTCGACTTCGATTGATCTCCCTTGAGAGAATACCTTTCTGGGTCACATCGTCAAAGGTAGCAAAACAACCCAAGAATACCCCTTTGGGGCCAAAAATGGGTCGGAAACTACATTGGAGGATTCGTGTCTCTTTCTCCTGAGAGGAACCAGAGGGGAGATGGATGGCCAGTTCAATGTCATGATTGCTCTCCTTCTTCTCATAAACAGAATCAAAAAGTTTCCGGATATTGGCGTAAGGAATCCCCCTCTCAATCTTCTTCCCTAAAACCTTCTTTCCGCTTGTCTGGAAACATTCTTCAGCAGCCTTGTTAAAGATTCGTATCCTTCTGTCCGTATCGGTGTAAACCACCGCCTCATTAAAATTTTTTAAAAGAAGTTCATGGAGGTTTTGCTCGGAACGATTCATCCTCTCTCTCCTCACGAGTCAATGAATCCATATCGTTTTAGGGCATGGTTAAAAATAGTGGAAATCAACGTTGAATAATCCCATCCCATCCTTCTTGCCATGATAGGAAGATCCCCATAAACAGGAGAAAGGCCTGGAAGGGGATTCATCTCTAAAAAATAAGGGACTCCATCTTCTGCCATTCGAATGTCAACCCTTGAAACATCTCGGCATTCTAAGACCCGATAAGCCTTCAGGGCCACCTCTTCGATTCTTCTTTTCTGGTCCTCAGGGATCGGAGGTGGGCAGTGATAACGAACCCTCTCCTCCCAATCCCTTTTCACCTCCAGAGAATAGATCGCTTCATCGGGAGGAGTCCCTCTGATCTCGATCTGCATCACCCCAAGCACAATAGGATCTGAATTGCCTAAGATTCCAACTGTGAACTCAGGACCACCCACAAACTCCTCCACCAGGACCGGGGGGCCATAGGTCTCCAAAAGCCATTGCACCTTTTCCTTTAGGGAGGAGAAGTCTGATACTTTTGAATCGAGCCGAACTCCCTTGCTTGAGCCTTCGTAGCATAATTTAACGAAGAGAGGATAGGAAAGGTCTAATCCCTCGAGGTCTTTTGCTTTTTCGATTTTTTTAAACCTTGGGGTTGGAACGCCCCCGCTCATCACGACCCTCTTCGCCATGGCCTTATCCAAGGTGAGAGAGAGCGTTAAGGGATCAGACCCAGTATAGGGAATGTTGAAAAACTCTAAGAGAGCAGGGATATGGGCCTCTCTGTTTCGCCCTCCAATTCCCTCGGCGATGTTGAAGACAATATCCACAGGAGAGTTTCGCAATCGATCGATTAAACCAGTCCCACCCCCCAGGGGGATCACCTCATGCCCATCTTTCTCAAGAACCTCTCGAATGGCATCGATGGTCTCCTCCGCATCAAACTCCTCGAACCAATCGATCGGATGACCTTCCTGCTGGGAAAAATCCTTTTTTTAAATTGTAGGTGATCCCGACCTTCAATTTCATGTTAACGTTTTTTATTTCGATATACTCTTGTTTTCAATCTTTGTCAACCTTGAACTCAGAGATCTCTGAAAAAGTATGTCATAAACCATACTCCAGTATGGGAGGGTAGGTGAAAAAAACTTCCCCCCTCGTATCGAGCGAACGGATACCAATAAATGATTGTAGGGTAAGGGCTTGTCCCTTACCTAAATTAATCCGTAGGGTAAGGGCTTGTCCCT
>CAZFDM010000252.1:0-2106 GCA_964517975.1 uncultured Syntrophaceae bacterium | reverse complement strand
ATGCTGAACTTGTTTCAGCATCTAATAAAATCAACGGCTTAGAGACCCTGAAATAAATTCAGGGTGACAAAACAGTAATTACGACACAGTCTCATATTAAGGGGAGGTGTGGAGGGTTTACTTTCAATTCTATTGAAAAAGCACCCCACATAACTTTGAAGAAACGCACCTAAAAATTTTTTATAATGACCATTAAAGTTAATAGAACCAATTCATTCAGGGCGTTTCATCCCTCAGATTTCTTAAATCCACATAGGTATTTAAAGTCCTTCTTCGGAATCCACCTCCCTCTTTAATCTGGGGATCAGACATCTGTGTTCTTGCAGTGATGGTAACCCTGATACCCCGAATATCAATTGGGTTTGGAGGCATATCCCACTCAGTCCCATCAACCAGAACATATCTAAATTGGAGGTTCTCAATATATTCTGCAACCGTATCCCTATGAGTGCTCCCAGTATTGGGATATAAATCTCTAAAAAGAACAGGGACAGAACCATTCCACCTCAATCCATATCTTATTGCCCTGACTAAAAATACAGGGGTCTCAGGAGTAATCAGGTTGCTATTTCCGTCGCGGACAATGTAGTCCCTTCTTAAGGGAGGATTTATATCGAGGACAGTGGCTCCTCCTGGGGCATTGGTTACAGTATAATTGTCTTTTCCACCAATGCAAAGATATCTTCTCACATCGGTATCGAATTTTGTTCCTCCATCATAAGAAATGGTAATGCTTGTAGCCCCAGCGCTGGCATTCTGATCAAGACGTCCAAGTCTATCGTAGGCAGCCAGGACGACAATCTCATCACTATCTCCAACATTATCTCCCCTGATGGTGGAGGCATCATTGACAGGGTTTACAATATTAAAAAATCCATTCACATTTCCAAAGACATTGATGATATCATTACTTCCGTTAACATTCTCATTCTTTCCACCAAAGCCTGCCATCCTTATCTCCCTGAGCATCCGATTAATCGCTATCCTTACATTCTGCTGCATATCCGCCACCTGTTCCTGTGCAGCATAGGAGCGTTGTTGGGAAATATAGACCCTATATATACCTGCAACCAGAATGGCGCTAATGACAAGGGCAATAAGAAGTTCAATAAGGGTAACACCCTTCGAATTTTTTAATAAATTTTTCATAAAACTAGCCAAAAATATTTGAAATTTAATAGACTTGTCATCCTGAACTCGTTTCATGATCTCACCTTTTGAACAAAACAAGATGCTGAACCAAGTTCAGCATGACACCATTTGTTCTCAAGTGTTAGAGATAAATTCTCAGACTTAAACATGTAAGAATCTATCTTGATTTAATCGTTGTGAAAGAAACGCTATGGGTGGCCCCCTTTTCCTCCCATGCGACAGTATATCTTATGGTTAGATAATCTGGAAGATGGTCCTCTATCTGATAACTCCGCTTAAATATTCCTAAGTCGGGGTCGGTATTATTCCCAGGACTCAAAGCAGGGTTTACCCCGCCACCAGTTATTCGCATTGGCAAATTCTTTAACTCCTCAAGCCTCTCCTGGGCAATTATAGAGGCTTGAGATAGATTATTACTAAACGATGTTCCCCGTATGGATGTAATCTGCATCCCTGCAATGGCCAAAACCCCAATGGCAAGGATGATCAGACCAATTAGGACTTCAGTTAAGGTGAACCCTTTTTGTCCAGACCTATTCAATAGTTACTCTCCCTGTTGCAGAAGTTACAGTAACTTTTTTTTGAGCCCCTTTTGTGTTGGCCAATACAACCGATCCTGATGAGGCCGTAGAATTTTGATTAAAAATGACATAGGGAACTCCTCCTGAAAAATTAGCACTCACAAAGTTTATTCCCTGAGGAAGACTCTGCCTTACCCCCTCGTCTTTAAATTCTCCGTTCGTTTTAACCTGTAGAATATAACTTCCACCTGCAACATCAAACTCTACTCGGTAAACAGTATTGGTTGAAACTGCCTTGATTTGAGCAGTTCTCATTGTGGAGCAAATGTCTCTGGCTGCGCTCCTTAACCGGTAGTTTGGAAGCCATGCTCCAATATTTGGAACCAACAACACCGCCCCAATGGCAATAATGACCATCACAACAACTAATTCT
>CAZFDM010000251.1:0-1842 GCA_964517975.1 uncultured Syntrophaceae bacterium | reverse complement strand
ATATATTAGGGAACAGCGTCGGTAATTATGCCAGATCATATCAGTAGACCTGAAACCCTGGGCTTTAGCCCAGGGAGTGGGTTCATTTGCTTACAATCGTTTTAAGAAAATTTGTATGGCAACCCTTTATGGGTTGGTTTTTGTAGGGTAAGCCCTTGTGGCTTACCGCTTCTCGGTAAGGGATAAACCCTTACCCCATCCACTTGTTAAGAATGAAATGAATTTACAATTTATAATACATCAGTTCCCGGGCGTAGGATTTTACTTTACTCATTAGGATATGTTGATCCTTCTGGGTCATGGGTTGGAAGGATTGGACAATCTTAATATTCATCTCGAGTTGTTCGATGTTGTCACAACCCACCACCAATGTGGAAATGGGTTGAGAAAGGGCGAAATAAAAGAACTCCTTTATGGATTCGGCCCCAAAAATCTTTACAGAGACACCCCTCGAAAGGCTTTTCATCCCTAAGAGCCCCATCCCCTTCTGTTGCGCCTTAGGGAGAACCCCTTCCAAGAAAGACCAATAATGGGGTTCTGCTGGATTAATGGGCATTAAAACCGTATCGAATTGAAACAGATCAAGTGCCCTTGAAAGGATGTTTGGATTACGATGCCCAGAGATCCCAATAAATCGAACCAATTTATTCCGCTTCGCTGCCTCAAAGGCCTTGATAGCCCCTTTAGGTCCAAAGATTTGGTTTAGGTCTTCTATGGTCCTGACATCATGGATCATCCAGAGATCGAGAAAATCGGTCTTCATGTTTTTGAGCGTCGTCTCTAAATGTTTTAAAGCACCATCCCCTGTTCGTTCATGAGATTTGCTGGCAAGAAAGACCTCTTTACGTCTTTCTCCCAAAGCCATTCCATAGTAGGATTCACTTCCTCCGTAGGCACGGGCCGATTCAAAATAGGTAATCCCTAAATCAATGGCCCGTTGGATGAGGGGAATGGCTTCCGTTTCTTTTTCAAAGGTTCTCAATACCCCTTCTCCCCCAAGCCCAAGGGTAGTCACCTCTACCTCAGTCTTCCCAAGACGTCTTTTTGGAAAGGCTACTTTTTCATTCATTTCATGATGCACCCACTTTATTTCAAGGTTTTTTCATTAACACGAATTAAGGAAGGAATCAATAGATGATGGGGGAAAACTCGATTAAAACTACTCTTCCTTCAACTCTCAATCGGATCCAGGTGGCTAATGGCTCTTAAGGAGATCAGCAAAGTAAGGTATAAGAAGAAAGTTGGTGGAGCTGATGGGGATCGAACCCACGACCTGTCGATGCGACCGCTCTCCCTTTCGAGGTGAGGGTTATAAGATTCCTTTTTCTTTTAGTTCTATTCTTCCTTTGATAGATTTGAAGTAGATTTCTCTTTGGACAGCTCGTGAGCGATTGGGGAATTCTTCTTTATAGACGAGTTTCCATGGTTTTTTGTTTCTGGTTGAGGGGTTTTTGCCGTTATTGTGTTCATTGAGTCTTTTTTCTAAGTTAGAGGTATGGCCCACATAGGAACTTCCTGTTGATTCACTTTTAAGAATGTAGACGAAAAAAGGCATTTTATTCGATTGTTGGTGGAGCTGATGGGGATCGAACCCACGACCTCATGAATGCCATTCATGCGCTCTCCCAGCTGAGCTACAGCCCCACCCAACCATTTCAATTTTACATAAAAAAAAGAGGTTGTCAATTTCATTTTGGGGTTCGAATTGCCTCACATTAAATGTTACCCAGTTGATGAGGGAAGAGGGATCGTTGACTCATAATTCATGTTACCCGACAATCTCCCTTAAGAAGGGAGATTGTTATGAGTCCACGAGCCAAAATGGAATATCTTGAAACGATC
>CAZFDM010000250.1:0-9854 GCA_964517975.1 uncultured Syntrophaceae bacterium | reverse complement strand
TCAGCATCTTGTTTTGTCCAAAAGGTGAGATCCTGAAACGAGTTCAGGATGACAAGTCTGTTAAATTTCAAATATTTTTGGTTAGAATTTAGGTTTTAAAGCCCCGCCCTGTGGGCGGGGTTCTTTACTATAGGTCATGCCACATGGATTATAATTCTATAAGTCCAAAAGAACTTTGGCTTATTTTTCTATGATCGATAAACCGTGGATTGTAGGAGAAAGATTGAACGAGCCACAAATCACGAACCACGAGACACGTTAGTGGTTGAAAGGTCATCGAAGCGGTGGGTGATAGATGGCTCGCTTGCCCAACTCTTCTTCAATTCGAATCAATTGATTGTATTTGGCCACTCTCTCTGTCCTTGAGGGAGCACCTGCCTTGATTTGGCCCGCATTGACCCCTACTGCTAAGTCCGAGATGGTAGTATCCTCTGTTTCACCTGAACGATGTGAAATAATGGTTCTGTAGCCCGACCTTTTGGCCAGGTCAATGACTTCAAGAGTTTCAGTCAACGTTCCAATCTGGTTGGGTTTAATGAGAATGGCGTTGGCTATCTTTTCGCGAATTCCCTTCATGAGGCGTTGAGGGTTTGTGACAAAGAGATCGTCACCCACCAATTGAACCCTCTTCCCCAATCGAGCAGTCATGGCCTTCCACCCCTCCCAATCGTCTTCCGAAAGACCGTCCTCAATCGATAGAATAGGGAATCGATTAACCAACCTTTCATAGTAATCAATCATTTCACCTGTGGTCTTTTTGGATTTCCTCTCCGCCTTTAAAAAATAGTTTCCCTTTTGACAGAACTCACTGGCTGCTGCATCAATTCCAAGGGCGACCTCTTTGCCTGGACGATAGCTTGACTTCCGAATCGCTTCCAAAATGAGGGAAAAGGCTTCCTCATTGGTACGAAGGTCGGGAGCAAATCCTCCCTCATCTCCAACTGATGTTTTATATCCCTTGCTCTTTAGGACCGCTTTGAGATGGTGGTAGACCTCCACTCCCATTCGAAGGGCTTCTCTGAAACTCTTTGCTCCGATCGGTAAAATCATAAATTCCTGCAAATCAAGATTATTATCCGCATGGACTCCTCCATTCAGGATATTCAACATGGGAAGGGGGAGCCTTGTTGCCGAAAGGCCTCCAAGATGCTGATACAGGGGAAGGCCTAAATAATTTGAAGATGCTTTTGCACAGGCGAGGGAGACACCCAAAATCGCATTACTCCCAAAGTGAATTTTACTCGGCGTCCCATCCCATTGAATTAACGCTTCATCAATTGCCTTTTGATCCAGAACATTCATCCCCAAGAGTTTGGGTCCGATCTCCTGGTGGATCTTACGGACAGCCTTCAGAACCCCTTTTCCAAAGTATCGTTTAGAATCCTTATCTCTCAGTTCTAAGGCCTCATGGCTACCCGTGGATGCTCCTGAAGGGATAGAGGCCCTCCCTATAATTCCGTTTTCCAAGAATACCTCCACTTCAATGGTGGGATTTCCTCTCGAATCAATAATCTCTCTTCCAATAACCTTCACAATTGTGGACATATCTATCCTCCTATCATTCGTCATTTTTTCTCATTTAAAATCCGAGTCCCGATATAAATATACTGAATTCCTGATAGAATGGTGAAAAAGGCCGTTCCGTAGATGACCCCGGCGCTGATTGGTTTAAATAGAGGATAGGCGTCTTTCATTAAGACGGTTAGGACCGTGCAAATCTGCAGGACGGTAGTCAACTTGCTCAAAAGGCTGGGGTTGATTTGGGGATGATAGTTGGTGAGGATCATCACCAGGAATCCTAAAAGGATGATGACATCTCGAGTGATCACAATGACAGCAAGCCAACTTGGAATCATCTCAATAATCGCGAGGGTGAGGAAGGAGGCAATCAAAAGGAGTTTGTCTGCAATCGGATCGAGATAGGCCCCCAATTCTGTCCGCTGATGCGCCCACCTGGCAATAAGCCCATCAATCCCATCGGTGATCCCGGCAATGGCAAACGTAATCAAAGCGAGGTCGAAAGATTTATTGATGATAAAAATCACAAAGAACGGGATGAGAAGAACCCTGATTAGGGTAAGGCTATTTGGTAGATTCATAGGTTAAAATAATAATCCAGAGTAAGGAAATACCCTTTGGGTCCGAACGCTCAATGTCGGATCATTTGTAACTATTTTCAGGTTCACCTTTGTAGAGTTCTTTAAAGGTAGTGAATTTATCTAAGAAGGCGAGGTCGACCTTCCCAGTTGGCCCGTTTCTCTGTTTTCCGATGATGACCTCGGCTTTGCCTTTATTCTCTTCAGTCCGGTTATAGACCTCTTCTCTGAAGAGAAAGAGGATGACATCGGCATCCTGTTCAATAGCGCCTGATTCACGGAGGTCTGACAGTTGGGGCCTATTTCCATGCCTCTCCTCCGTTTTCCGGCTAAGCTGGGAGACTGCAATGACCGGCACATTAAGTTCTTTGGCCAGGGCCTTCAGGGAACGAGAGATTTCGGATATCTCCTGCTGACGGCTTTCCGCTTTCATTCTTCCCTTCATCAGTTGAAGGTAATCAATGATGATCATACTCAGACCGTGTTCACTCTTGAGGCGTCTCGATTTCGCCCTCAATTCAAGGATGGATAGGGCAGGGGTGTCATCGATGAAGATGGGGGCATCGGAGAGGTTCCCTGCGGCTAGCGTTAACCTTGGCCAATCACTTTCACTGAGGAATCCTGTCCGAAGCCGCGTTCCCTCCACTCGAGCCTCAGAGCAGAGCATCCGGATGACCAACTGTTCCTTTGACATCTCTAATGAAAAAAAGGCCACAGGAACCCCCTTTTCAATAGCCGCATATTGGGCACAGTTGAGGCAGAAGGCTGTCTTTCCCATACTTGGCCTTCCAGCAACAATGATGAGGTCAGAAGGTTGAAATCCTGCGGTCATCCTATCCAGCTCTTTGAATCCTGAAGGGACACCTGTGATCATCTCCTTTTTTTCGTATAGTTTCTCAATGGTCCTGAAACTTTCTTTAACAATATCTTTGATTGGATAGAAGGAGGGTTTTACCCTCCGTTCGGAGATTTCAAAAATCGCACGTTCCGCATCATCGAGGAAACTTTCCACATCTCCCCGATCCTCGTAACTCTGGGTGATGATTTCGGTCGAGGTTTCAATCAGTTTCCGGAGGATTGCCTTTTCTTTGACGATTTTTGCATAGTATTCGATATTGGCAGCAGTGGGAACAGAATCAATGAGCGATGCAAGATAAGAGGCACCTCCAACCGCATCCAATTGATTCTTTTTCCTAAGTTCATTGGTGAGGGTGATAAGATCCGCTGGTTCATCCCTTTCTGAAAGATCGATTAAGGCATTAAAGATTTTCCGGTGGGCGTCACGATAAAAATCATTGACATCGAGAAGTTCAGTCACCTTATTGATGGCGGAGTTCTCAATAAGGATTCCTCCTAAAACGGATTGCTCCGCTTCGAGGTTTTGAGGAGGAATTTTGTGAGAGGAAAAACCCGTCTCGTTCATGGAGGATTACTCCTGGACCACCCAGACCTTAAGATGAGCCGTGACCTCAGGATGAAGTTTGATAGGGACCGTATATAACCCCACACTCTTAATAGGCTCCTCGATGTGGATCTTTTTTCGGTCTACCTGGATTCCAATTCCTTTAAGATATTCCTCGATCTCTTTTGAAGTCACAGAACCAAAGAGTTTTCCACTTTCTCCTACAGGTTTGCTCAAGGTGCAGGTTGCCTGTTCGATCTGTTGAGAAAGTTTTTCAGCTTTTTTCTTCGCTTTTTCTATCCCTTGTTGAATCTGGCGCTTCTGAACCTCAAGGGCTTTAATGCTTTTTTCGTTGGCCAAAATGGCTTTCCTCTGAGGAATAAGATAATTTCTTCCATATCCATCCGCCACCTTTACCAAATCTCCGACCTTCCCCAACGAGGGGACATCTTCCAATAAAATAACCTGCATCCTCCACCTCCTTAATGCTAAGGGGATAAGATAAATTGTATTTTTCTATTCTATTTTGTTGCAGTGGTAAAAGGCAAAAGAGCAATATTTCTTGCTCGTTTGACTGCCAGGGTGATTTCCCTCTGATGTTTAGCACAATTCCCAGAGATCCGTCGAGGGATAATTTTACCTCGTTCCGTGATGAAGTAACGAAGAATTCTTGCATTCTTATAGTCGATCTCCAATTTTTTATCGGTGCAGAAACGACAGACCTTTCTTCTCAAAAAGGGCCTCTTCTTCCGTTCTCCTGCGGGTTTTTCAGAAGATTTCTTCATCCTTTTCTCCTCTCCAATAGGGGTTTATTGTATTTTCAACAATGGCTCTTACATCGGTGGCAATAATTTCTGTTCGGGTCCGAAGCCTTCCTTCTTGGGTCTTCCAATTTCGCTGGCTCAACCTACCTACGACCAATAGAGGTTGGCCAATCTTTAGAAGGTCGATATTATGTTCAGCCAACGATTTCATGGCCAAGATATGAAAAATATTTTTTTGATCTTCCATCGTTCTCTTTTTAGAAAGATCCTTTTGTGGGTCACTTCTTGTCTCATTCAGTTCTAAGAGGAAATGGACTACCGCTGAACCATCGGGTCGATAACGAAGTGGGGAGGTTTTCAGAACCTTCCCTGTAATAATCACACGATTTAAAAACGCCATTGGATTATTCTTCTTCGAGTTCTTCCTCCTGAGACTCCTCAGGAGCAGGGATCTCCACAGAGGATGCCTTCCGTTCATCCAATCGGACGGATTGAAATTTAATGACCGCATCCATGACTCGAAAATTTCTCTCCAATTCAGAGAGCAGGGGGGGCAATCCTGAAAAGTGAATTAGAATGTAATGACCTTTTGTCTTCTTTTTGACTCGATAGGCAAGTTTTCGTTTTCCCCAATCCTCAACTTTTAAAATTTCTCCATTTCCTTGGGTAATGATCCCCTTGACTTTTTCGATGACCGATTGGCTTTTTTCTTCCTCAAGATCTGGATCCATGATAAATAAGGTTTCATACTTCCTCATTTCTTACCTCCTTATGGGTTGATAGCCCTAAAACTCAGTTTAGAGCAAGGGGCAATCCTTCAGATAAAATCCTAAATTCGAATATCGAAATTCGAAACAATCTAAAAAAGCGAATTTTCAAATCTCAAAATGGAATTCTTGAATGTCGCGTTTCGGATTTAACGATTTAGTCTGCTTTAAAGACATCTTGTTTGACGACTCCTGCAATATTTCCCCGGTTGACTTTTACCCTTACTTTGTCGGAGATCTCAAGGGTGATGATATTATCTTTGATTCCGGTGATACGGCCGTAGATGCCACCACTGGTTAAGACATATTCCCCTGTCTTAAGGTTTTCCAGTAAAGTTCGATGCTCCTTCGCACGCTTCTGTTGAGGACGAATAAGGAGGAAGTAGAAAATAACAAAGATGAGGATGATGGGGAGGAAACTCCACATCCCAGATCCCTGACCTCCTCCTGGTTGCGGTCCCATGGCATAAGCAATCTCTGTGAACATAAGGCCTCCTTTTCTTTTCCCTTATTCGTAGGTCGTTTAGAGTTGGTTTGAGTTTTCTTCCTCCAACCCCTCTAACTTTGGATAATGAGTTTTGTAAAATTCTGTGAGACGGTCCTCCTGAATCGCTTCCTTTATATTCTTTATTAGTGACATATAATAATATAAATTATGGATAGTATTCAACCTTGAAGATAAAATTTCTTTGGATAGATAGAGGTGCCTTAAGTAAGCACGGGAATAATGACGACAGGTATAACAAAAACATCCCTCATCAATGGGCTTTTCATCCTCGGCATATTTGGACTGTTTAATCGAGATCTTTCCCTTTGAGGTGAAGAGAACCCCATTTCTGGCATTTCGCGTTGGAAGGACACAATCAAAAAGATCGATTCCAAACAATACTCCATCAAGGATATCTTGTGGGGTTCCAACCCCCATTAGATAACGAGGATGGCTTTCAGGTAAAATCGGAAGGGTCCATCTCAGCACCTCCATCATCAATGCTTTAGGTTCCCCTACACTCAAGCCTCCGATCGCATAGCCCTGAAACCCCATTTTGACCAGAGCCATCGCGCTCTCCTCACGAAGATCTGGATAGGTTCCTCCCTGAACAACGGCAAAAAGGGGAGGATCGCTCTTTTGCCTTGCTTTTAAAGACCTCTCCGCCCATCGCGTCGTAAGTCCTATAGAGGCTTTTACATATTTGTAGTCAGAGGGATAGGGAATACATTCATCTAACACCATCGCGATGTCTGATCCAAGAACTCTTTGGATTTCCACGACCTTTTCAGGAGTTAAAGAGTGGAAGGATCCGTCAATATGGGATTGAAAAGTCACCCCCTCCTCGGATAGTTTTCTAAGGGAACTGAGGCTGAAGACCTGATACCCTCCACTATCAGTAAGAATGGGTTTATCCCAGTGAATAAATCGATGGAGACCACCCAGCCTCCCTATGATTTCATATCCTGGCCTTAGGTAAAGATGATAGGTATTGCACAGGAGGACTTCAACGCCATTCTCCACAAGATCTTCAGGGGTAAGGGATTTAACCGTACCTTGTGTGCCTACTGGAAGAAAGGTAGGGGTTAAAAACGAGCCATGACTGGTTTGAATTCTACCTAATCTTGCCTGGGAAGAAGGGTCTTTTTTGATAATCTCAAACCGAAAAGCCATATTGTTTAAAAACGTTGTCCTTGATTCGTGTCCTAAAATCATTTTTCCCTAATTTGTATTTTGGACACGCGACACGGAAGACGATCGCGTTATTTCTTAAAGGATGAGCATGGCGTCACCATAACTGTAGAATCGGTACCTCTTTTCAATGGCCTCTTGATAGGCCCTCATCAGAAATGCTTGACCCGTAAAGGCGGAGACAAGCATCAAAAGAGTCGATTTAGGAAGATGAAAATTGGTAATTAAACCATCAATCACACGGAACCGAAAAGGAGGATAAATGAATAGAGTGGTCATTTCCCTTCCAGACCTTAACCCTCCAGTTCCATTGGCAAAAGATTCAAGGGCACGAGTGGTTGTCGTTCCAACCGCAATCACTCTCCCCCCACGTTGTTTTGTGTTTTGGACTTCCAGGGCTGTCTTCTTTGAGATCTCAACCCATTCGGCTTCCATGTGATGGTCTTCCAAATTTTTTACCTTCACCGGAGAAAAAGTTCCAATGCCAATATGGAGGGTGAGATAGGTCACTTGGACTCCACTCCTTTTGAGGGTTTGAAGGAGAGAAGGGGTGAAATGAAGCCCTGCTGTGGGTGCAGCCATGGATCCATCTTTCTCAGCATAAACAGTTTGATACCGCTCCTTATCCATGGGTTCATCTTTCCGTTTAATATAAGGTGGTAGAGGGATGTGGCCGATTTTTTTAATCATTTCCATAGGATCACAAGACCCCAAAAAAGTAACCCTTGCTCTTCCGTCTTTCACCTCTTTGATTTCTGCAGAAAATTCTTCCGTAAACTGGATTTGAGCCCCTGGTCTTAGCCTCTTAGAACCTTTCATCAGGGCTTCGTATTCTCCTTTTCTTCCATTTTCTGATGGGATAAGAAGGAGTTCCACCCTTCCCCCAGACTCTTTTTTCCCAATCAGTCTAACGGGGAGAACTCGAGTATCATTCAATACGAGGAGGTCCCCAGGGGTTAAAAGATTTGGAATCTCCTCAAACACTCGATGCTCGATGCTCTGTTGGTCTCGACGAAGAACCATTAAACGAGACCTTCCTCTTTGGGAAGGAGGATATTGAGCAATCAAAGAGGGGGGGAGATAGTAGTTGAAATCTTCTACGTTCATATGGATTAAATTCAATTTAAATCTTAATAAAACTTAGCAAAGTTTACTCGAATCTTCAAGCACCATGTTTGACATTTTTGAGGCAATCGATTAATTTGAAACTATCTTTTTTATCTAACCCCTCTTCATCCCTGTCAATTTAAGGGTTAAAATTTCTTTAACATGAAACCGAAGCCCAACGAATACGAAGTGATCATCTTAGGTTCAGGTCTGGGTGGCTTGATTGCAGGGGCCTTGCTTTCAAAACAAAACCATTCTGTTCTGCTACTCCTGGAGAAAGGGTTCAAAACCTATTTTGAAAAGGGAGGGTACCGGTTTATTCCCTTTTCGAGTTTATCGGAGAAACATGTCACACTTGACCTTATCCAGACCATTTCCCAAAGAGTGGGCCTTTCCCCTATTAGAGGGAAAAGAAGGGATCAGGAGAATGGAAGGGGAAAGAAGGAAAGGGTCGCTTTCCAGGTGATTCTTCCTAAATCGAGAATAGATCTTTATGAGCATTGGTTCCTTTTAAAAAAAGAACTGCAGAGGGAGTTTCCGAAAGAAATTTTCGAGATCGAAAAATTTTATGAGAAGATGACCCAAATTAAAACTACTCTGAAAAGTGCTAAAGTCCATGGGTCACTTTATCTTCCCCTACCGATGCGTTTAAGATCACTCATGAAAACCAGGTTCGATTATGAAGGCTCTCCATTTTCTAAAGAATTTAAGAAATTTCTCCAACTCCAATTGATCTCTCATGGGAATTTCTATTTAGATTGGTGTCCTATCTCCTTTCTGGCATCTCACCTATTAAAAGGTGAAATAGATGAATGGGTTGGTCTTATCGATTTAGAAATATTTAAAAATCAGATAGTTGAGATATTTCTTAACTCGGGGGGAAGGGTAGAAGAGGTTAAAAAAGTTGAAAAAATAGAGATGGGGTGGAGAAGAGGGTTCACTCTTTCTTTGGAGGGGGAGAGCAGTTTTCACTCTAAAATTTTTATTTTCAACGCTCCACTCCATCATCTTACCCCCCTTCTTGGGGAAAGGAAAAAGAAGATTTTGAAATTTGTGAGGAAGATTCAACCCTCCTTTATCCTGATTCCCATTTTTTTAGGGATTCAAGAAAAAGTCATCCCTGTAGGGATGAGAGATCTTTTCATTTCCATTCTTGATCTCGAAAAACCCTTAGAAGGAGGTAACCTTCTTTATGGCTCTTTGAGCCCCCATGGAGATGAAGGGATGGCTCCGGAAGGGAAGAGGGCCTTCACCGTTGAAGGGTTTATGTCATTGGAGAAATGGCAACAAGGATTGTTTGATGAGTTTAGGGAAGGGGTATTCAGACATTTAAACCGGCTCATCCCGTTTCTTGAAGACTACCTTGAATTGGTTGACTGGGAGTGGGTCCTTGAGCAGGGATGGAGATGGTCTTATTCTAATTATGTCTTTGAGACTCCTTTTGGTTTTAATTGGAGAGATGGATTGGTTCCAACCCGAATATCAAAAAATTTATACTTCACCGGAAAAGAAAATTTTCCATATCTTGGGTTGGAGGGGGAGGTTTGGGGTGGATTAAAGGTAGGGGAGGAGATTTTAAAACGATTTCACTAATTTTTCTTTGACTGGTATTTGGAAGAATCCTCTTCCTCAACGTCTTCATAATACATCATATCATAATATTTATCTGTAACTTTTTTTCGTTCGTCATCAGGAAGAAATAGATCCTTTTCTAAATCTTCTATCCATTTTTCAAAGGTCATTAAATTCTCCTTTTAATTTTAAATCTGCAACTTTTTTGCCAATTCAAAATATTAATTTGATTATCATCATAACCTATTGAAATTAAAAAACTTATTTCTCTAATCGAAAAAAATGAAACTGAACTTTAATTTTTAAAAAATGCCCTAAATCGTCACTTCCTTTAATAAAATCTTTTGATTTTTTAGTTTCTTTTTTGGTTAATTATCTTTTTTGACCTAAAGAAATAACTTGGCTGGATAAGATACCGAGGTCTATTCCTTAGAATTTTTTTTCGACTTACTTGGAGAAGATCTAAAG
>CAZFDM010000249.1:0-30257 GCA_964517975.1 uncultured Syntrophaceae bacterium | reverse complement strand
TACGCCCCCTTGGACCAGTCTTTCTTTAAATCGATGAAAGATTCTCAGGCCTGGGATGGAAGGGGGAAGCACAGGGATCTCGAATACCGAGAGACCTATTCTCTTCTCCAGATCTTTTCTTACTCCCATCGGATCTTTTAGGCCCAACACAGCAGGAAAGCCAACTAACTCCTCATTTAGGATCTGTTTCTTGATCTCTGTACCGATCAATTCTCTAAAAGAAGGCTGTTCCATCCATCTTGCAAGGGCTGTTGCATTAATTTCTGCCTGGGGCATTTCAGATAGAGAGAGGGTAATTGCGCGGCATGGGAAAGAATCAGCCAAGTGTTGGGCGTAAAAATCTTTGTATCCCTTGAAGCCTATAAGGAGTGTCTTTTTCTTTTGGATGGTTATTCCTTTCATCATGGTAGAGGGGATGAGATAGGTTGGCCGGAAGGTTCCTGCACCTGTAGGGAGGAGGCTGTTTGATCCATTTTTTGCCTGAAAGGTATAGGGTGGCGGGAAGAGGGCATTAAAAGAAGAAAGGGCTTCCTCAATCTTTTCTACTCCTGTTTTTCCATAGGGATGATTGGGATGGTCAAGAATCCATTGAGAGAGGTCATCTTTTAGGCTCTTGGTTTCAGGTCCTGCTAAAGAGGGGATTCCCAATACATCGATCGAATTGGAAAATAGGGCAAGGCCACCTATTCCTTTCCCGATGATCAGAACTTTCCTACCTGCCTCCGTAGCGGTTTTAGCCGCCATGAGCCCTGAGAGGCCCATACCAATGACAATCAGATCGTAGTGCATCAATGCCTCGCCCCCCCTCCCTGACCCTCCCCCTCGAGGGGGGAGGGGTGGGTGGAGGTGAGATTGAATATTCCCTTATAAATCCCTTCAATCAATTCCTCTTCTTTGAGTGCATCTCCCCAGAGGATTGGTCGAATTCCTTTCCAGCGCTCCTCAAGGAATCCTTTCAAGAGGTTAGAAGAATCCTTTTGGGCCATTCCCCTTTCATGCAATACCCCGAGAAGACGATAGAGACAGAACCCTCCCTGGCAGGTTCCTTTGGCAAGTCGGGTTCGGTGGAGGATGTCAAGGGGTTCTTTTAATTTGCAATCGGTTAATATCTTCTCAACTTCACCCCTTTCAACCAACTCGCAATCACATAGGATTTCTTTCTTTTCTTTTGAGAGAGAAGGGTTTAGTTTTTTTAATCGAGTCTTAACGTCTGAGGCCTGGGTGGCTACAGGAAGAGGGGTTAAATGGGTCGAACAGGGAATTCGAACCCCCATCTTTTCACAGATGAGATCAGAGGTTTTCTCTGCCATCAATCGATAGGTGATCAACTTACCTCCAGTGATGGAGATCAAGTTTTTCACCCAATCTCTTGCTTCGTGATCGATTAACGCAAAGCCCCGGCTGATGGCTCGATCCCCATTCTCTTCACCCGATTGGAGCAGAGGCCTGATTCCTGCATAAGCCCGAATGAGTCTCACTCCCTGAACAGAAGGGATTAATCTCGATGTTTCGTTGATCAGTAGGGATACTTCCTGAGGGGTCGTTTCAAAATTTTCGGCCTCATCGGAACGGATAGAGGTTGTGCCTAAGATGGAAACCGTTTCGTTAGGAACGATGATATCACCATCAGAGGGTGGCCTACAGCGGTTGATCACTCTTTGATTGAGTCTCTGATTCGTAATCAGCATCGATCCTTTTGACAGGGCCATCTCGATCTTTAGACCTGCAAGCCTGAGGAACTGATTAGCCCAGGCCCCAGTCGCATTGATTAAGAAGGATGGTTCAATCAGGTATTCTTCTCCACTGATCAAATTTTTTGCTTTAGCCCCATTCACTTTATTTTTATTCAAAAGGAGGGAAGTGAGTTCTGTATGGAGAAGAAGATTTGCCCCCATTTTCTCTGCATCCATAGCGTTTTCCATAACCAAACTAAACGAGTGTACCGCTCCATCAGGAACCTCGATAGCACTGAGAAGTTCGGGGTTTAGTTCTGGCTCAATGGAGAGTGCCTGATCCCTGGATAAGAGGCGGGTTGGAATTCCCACTGCTTCGCAGGATTGGAGGAATTGATCCCGGAAACAGAGATCGTCTTCGGGCAAGGAGACAAAGAGACCGCCCGTTTCTTCAATACAATGGGGAGCAATTCTCCTTAGGATTCGATTTTCCGCGATACATTCTATTGCCCCTTGAGGATCAGTGACTGCATATCTTGCCCCACTATGGAGAAGGCCATGGTTACGTCCAGAGGCACCTGAGGCCAGGTCTCCCTTTTCGATTAAGATGCAAGGGATTCCTCTCAGAGATAAATCTCTGGCAATTCCAACGCCCGTTGCTCCTCCACCAACAATGAGGACCTCTGTTTTCAGTTTCATTCAAGACTCCCAAAGGGGACAGGCTACTTTTTTAAATTATATTAAGTTAAAAATCCTAAAACATTTTTATTTCAAAAAAGTAGCCTGTCCCCTTTATTCTATGTGGCTTTCATGACAATACTACAGATAATATTGGCTGCTTCATCGGTCCGATCTGCTGCATTGCTGAGGTGCCGGTAGATTTCCCTCATTTTCAACATATAGACCGTATCGGTTTTTTTGAAGAGATTGGCAAGCGCAGCGTGATAGGCCTTCTCCATTGCATTCTCATAGGATTTGGCTTTAATGGAATGGTCCATGGCGATGTGAGGATAGGTTTCTAATATCTTAACCGCATCGGAGATTTCACGAGCCGCTCTTTTCAAGATCTCTACCATCTCCCTGATATGGTCATCGGAAGCCACTTGGTAGATCTCCATTTCATCCACAGTCGTATTGGCATAGTCGACAATATCGTCAATCGCCCTGGAAAGGGCAAAGATGTCTTCCCGATCCATGGGGGTCACAAAGGTTCGGTGAAGCTCCTCCACCAAAATCCTTCGTAATTCATCTGCCTCATGCTCAATATCCCTCACCTTTTTTCCATTTTCAGGGGTCTGATTCTCTACGAATTGACTGAGGGCTTCGATCCCTTCAAGAGTCTTTAAGGCTTGTTTAGAGAGCATTTGATAGAAATTGGCCTCTTTGGGGAAGAGGCGGTCTTTCAATCCCAATGAGAACTCCTCATCAATAAAATTTTTCATTTCTTAACGATATTCCATCCATTTGTCAAGAGAAAGGTCTGAGTGTTCTGATAAAGTATGTAAAAAACTGGTGATGCTGAATTCCAAACTCTTCGAATGCGGGCAGAAATAATTTTATTTGTTAACTATCGGTTTAAGAAAATTTGTAGGGTAAGCCTTTATGGCTTACCGAATATCGGTAAGGGGCAAGCCCTTACCCTACGGGTTTATATTGGGTAAGGGACGGCCCTTACCCTACGAATAGTGATTGCTATCCATGAAAGGGTTGACTTTTTTAATTGATAAAATAGAATGGGCTTATTATTGGTTAATCTTCCTTGATCCAGTTTAACGATTTCAACACTCCTATCGGAGAAAAAAAGGGGGGGAAAGGAGGTCGGGTCCTGATGATAGATATTTTGAAAGACACCCATCATATTCTTGACTTTATTCAAGAGGGATTCATCATCACAGATATTCACTCAAAAATTATTTACACCAATCATTATACAGAGCGTTTATTTGGTTATTCCAGAGAGGAACTTAAGGGCCAGCGAATCAGGATTCTCTTTCTTGAGGAAGATCTAACCTATTTTCTTCCCAATATTGTCTATCTTTCCCTTTATAAAAATGGGTTTGAAGGGGAAGCCCTTTTGAAACAAAAAGATGGCAGGAAAATCTTTATTCACCTTTCTACCGCATCATTCAAAGAGGAAGGGGATACCTACCTGGTCTTCTCTTTACAAGAGATCCAGCGACTGAAGAGACTTGAAAGGGAAAGGTTAGAGATGAATCATTGGGCAAGTCTTGGTTTAATGGTGGAGGAGATCGCTCACCAGATACGTAATCCCATTGCCTCCATCGGGGGATATGCCCAACGCCTCCTAAAAATATATCCAATCTCTCAGAAAGGAAACTCCTACGTTCATCGGATCCTAAACGATACGAAAAGATTGGAGAAAACCATTCAACGGGTGGAAGAATATGTTCTCACGCCAAGGCCTGTTTATCAAAAAGAGAGTCTTTCGGACATCATGACCTCCACCCTTCAAACGTTATCCGAGGTCACCCATGAAAAGGGAATTTCTTTCAACTTAGAGATGGGGTCATTGAAAGGGCAAGGGGATTTCTATACAGATAAAGCTCTAATATCCAGAGTTCTCCTCCACCTATTTCAAAACAGCATTGATGCCATCCCTCACCACTCAGGAGGGGGAAAGCGAAGAACGATCCAGATCAACCTTTTTGGAAACGGGGATGGGATAGGAATTTCTATTTCTGATAAAGGGGAAGGGATTGCTAAAAAGAATATTCATCACATTTTCGAACCCTTCTTCTCCACTCGGCCAGACCATATTGGATTAGGATTGACCTTTTCAAAGAAGATCATTGAAGAGTTAGGAGGGGAAATTTCAGTGGAGAGCAGGTTGCAAAAAGGGACGACAGTGACCCTCACCTTTCCACGAGATCGACGTCGCAAAATTAGGCGTGAATTTTTCTCACCCAGTGAGCAAAGACCCTTTGAGTAAGGATATGGGCTTTTAAAGGTGGTTCATTCTACAGTATTGGAGGGTAGGGGGAAAACCTTCCTCCCCGTATCGGGCGGGCGGATACTGATGAATGATTGTAGGGTAAGGGCTTGTCCCTTACAGATATTAGGTAAGCCATAAAGGCTTACCCTACGAAAAAATTAATAACCTCGTAGGGTAAGGGTTTATCCCTTACCTAAATTAATTCGTAGGGTAAGGGCTTGTCCCTTACCGAGAAGCGGTTAGCCGCAAGGACTTACCCTACAAAAAACCAACCCAATTAAGATGATCAAGGCCCACATCCGAAGGGTTTTCAACCTTACTATCACATAAATATGTGATAGTAAGGACAGTTTCAGAGGTCTATTAGTCCTCATCTTGAGGATAATTTTTTTAGAAGGGTTGACATTCATTTCATAAGGGTTAAAATTGATTAGATTCAAATCCAGCCATCAACCACACTGATGAGAGGGGATCATGGAATCTGAGTTGACCGAAGTTAAAGTGATGGGCATCGTCGTGGACACTAAGGCCTCTAACCCTGTGGTCGTTCTGGTAGACCTCGCTGGCCAAAAGGCACTTCCTATCTGGATCGGCGTCTTCGAGGCAGAGGCCATATCAAGAGGTCTTGAAGATGTGGTTACCCTCCGACCCATGACCCACGATCTAATGAAGCAGATTCTGGATACATTTCATGTTTCTGTGATTCGGGTGGTCATCCACGATTTAAAGGATAATACCTTTTATGCCAAACTCTATCTCGATATAGAGGGGAAGGAGATGATTGTAGATAGTCGTCCCTCAGATGCCATTGCCCTTGCGGTTAGAACAAAATCCCCGATATTTATTACCGAATCCGTAATAAAGGCAACCCAGGAATTAGGACTTTTGGCAACCAATCTTTTAAATGAAAAAGACGAATTAAGATTTATAATCGAACGGATGAAACCAGAAGATTTTGGGAAATATAAAATGTGAGGTAACGGCCTGGGATATGAAGAATTTGGACTTCAATAAATTTATAGAAGAAAAAATCAATGAGATACGCCAAAAGGTTGGTTCTGAAAAGGCAATCAATGCCCTTTCAGGAGGGGTGGATAGTTCGGTGGTCACGGTTTTGGGTCATCGTGCTATTGGGGATAGGCTGAATACCGTCTTCATTGATACTGGAGTAATGAGAGAGGGGGAACCTGAAACCGTCATTGAGACTTTTAAGAAATTTGGGGTGACTGTCCATCTCATTGAGGCACAACAGGAATTTTTTAAAGCTTTTAGAGGGATTACCGATCCAGAAGAGAAGCGAAAGGTCTTTCGAAATACCTTTTATAATGTCCTTGGCAAGGCGGTCAAAGAGAGTGGAGCCACTTTTCTCCTTCAGGGGACGATTGCTGCAGATATTTCAGAGACTCAAAGAGGGGTAAAGACCCAGCATAATATCCTCGAACAGATTGGGATTGACCCTGAACGTTATGGGTTTAAGGTGATTGAACCTCTTCGTGAGCTTTACAAAGATGAGGTTAGAGAAGTAGCAAAGGCATTAGGATTCCCGCAGGAAGTTATTGAAAGGATGCCATTTCCAGGCCCCGGACTTGCCACACGGATCATTGGAGAAGTCACACCGGAGAGAATTTCGGTTGTTCGGAAGGCGGTTAAGATTGTGGAGGAGGAGTTGGGGCCACTCAAGCCTTTTCAAGCCTTTGCGGTTCTTCTCAATGATCAGGCTACAGGAGTAACCGGAGTAGAGGGTCGAAGAACCTTTGGTGATATGATTGCCATTCGGTCTGTGGAGAGTAAGGATGCCATGAAGGCAGAGGTTACAGAGATTCCCTGGGACCTTCTCAAAAAAATTCAAAAACGAATTATCGATGAGATTCCATCCGTCAATAAAGTTCTCTATGATTTAACCCCAAAACCTCCAAGTACAATTGAATATATATAAAGATCTTTCCATTTTTAATAAACCCATTCTTATTAAATCCATCAAAAACTAAACAAAAATATTTGAAATTTCACAGACTTGTCATCCTGAACTCGTTTCAGGATCTCACCTTTTGGACAAAACAGATGATGAATCAAGTTCAACATGACACTATTTGTTCTCAAGTGTTAGAGATAAATTCTCAGACTTCAATATGTAAAAATCTAACATTCAGAAATAAACCCAAAAAGAATTTCTTCTCCCCTCGGTTGCGAGTCGTATCGAATGGTGGGAGGGGATAAAGGGAAGAGGGGAATTTGGTAACTTTGATCCACCCCCACCCTCACCCTCCCCCATCAAAGGGGGAGGGGATTTGGGAGAAATTTCAAATAATTTTGGTAAGAATTTGACAATTTGTCATTTTAATAATTTATTACCTTAAAGAAGTAACTTTTTATTTTTAATTTTTTACCCTTAAAAATCCATATATTACAAAAAATTTCCTCTGCTTAATTCCTCTGGCATAAAATTTGCTGTAAAATTGATTAAATTCAAAATAAATGGGGGTATTTCAATGCCTTTTGTGGAAAAAGATGAGGTATTGACCACTGATGAGGCCATACAATATTTAAAGATTTCAAAACCTACATTTCTTAAGTATATCCATCTTGGGAAAATAAAAGCAATCAAGGCAGGAAAGGGCTGGAGGGTTCTTCAATCAGAACTCATCCGATTCCTAAAAGGGGAGGTAAGTTGATGGAAAAGGATGTAAAACAAATAAAGCATACCCTAAAAGAAGCCGAGGGGAAGTTCAGAAGGATTTTTGAAAACCTAAAGGATATGGTTTATATCACCTCTGTGGATGGAAAATTTATTGATGTCAATCAGGCTGGGGTCCAGATGTTAGGTTATAGGGATAAAGAAGAATTGATGCAGATTCGAGCAAGTGATACCTATTTCAATCCGGAAGAGCGAGAAAAGTTTCAAAATGAGATTGCAAAGGAAGGGTTTGTTAAAGATTTAGAGGTGAAACTGAAAAGAAAGGACGGGACTCCCTTAGAGGTACTTATCACCGCAAGTGTGAGAAGGGATGAGGAGGATCAAATCATTGGATATGAGGGAATCGTTAAGGATGTATCTACTCGGAAAAGGATGGAGGAGGAACTTCATCAGAGGACGAAGGAACTCGAAACCCTTTATGAGTTGAGTTTCATTATCAATCAGACCCTAAATTTAGACCAGGTCCTCCCCATGGCTCTGGAGAGGGTCTTGGCCCTTACAGGGTTTGAGATGGGGGCGATCTATCTTGTCAGTGATGATAGAGAATGGCTGGAGTTAAAGTACCACAGAAAGTACCCGTCCCATCTGGAGGAAGCGGTTAAAAGGCTTAAGTGGGGCGAAGGGGTTGCAGGTTTGGTTGTAGATAAAAAAGAGGTGGTCATTTTCTCGATCGACCAATACCCATCTCCACGCATCCTTCCCAACCTGATTGAAGAAAAAGTGAAAACACTGGTGGGGATTCCATTGCTTGCCAAAAAAGAAGCGATTGGCGCCATCTGTTTGACCAGCCGTTCCGATCGTCTTATTAGACAGAATGAGATTCGTCTGATTGAAAGTCTCGGGAACCAGATTGGAATGGCCCTTGAGAATGCCAGGCTCTTTTCAAAAGTAACGAAAGCCAAATCAGAATGGGAAGAAACCTTTGATGCGGTTACTGACCTGATTACCGTCAGGGATAGAGATTATCGAATCATTCGTGCCAATAAGACGGCGTTTAAACGATATGGGTTAAAGCCTGAGCAGATAATAGGGAAGAGATGCTTTGAAGTTTTTTATCAAAATAATCGTCCCTGTGAAGGGTGTCATGTTTCTAAAGCCTTAGAAATGAAGAGACCTGTATCCGGGGAAAGGAAAAGTAGGTATTTGAATGGAATTTTCCGCTACCATGTTTTCCCCATTTATGATGAAACCGGGGAAATGGTAGGGATGGTCAATCTATCCCGGGAGATCACTGAAGAGAAACGATTGGAGATGGAAAAAGAGGTTGTGAATAATATCAACAAAATCCTTGCCTCCAGTCTCAATGTGAGGGAGGTGATCAAAGCCGTCCATTCTGAATTAAAGAAGGTTATCAATTCCGAGAGGATGACCATCACCCTATTGGATGAGAAAGGAGAGGGGTTTCGATATTTTGCTTTGGAAAAGGATTATGAGGCCAAAGAATTTTCAGGTGGTGTGATCTATCCAAAAGAAGGGACACCATTTGCTCAAGCGGTGGATACAGGTCAGCCTGTGATTATCCAAGATACAGAAAATAGCGATTCCTGGGTTAACCAGAAATTACGAAAGGAGGGCATTCGATCCTCTTTAGTCTACCCACTGGAGTATAAGGGGAAGGTTTTTGGGACCTTGAATTTTGGTAGTAGAGAACCTAACAATTTTTCAGATCAGCATATTAATTTTCTCCGTTCCATAGTCCCGGGATTAGCGATTGCCATCCAGAACGCTTTGCTCTTTGAAGAGACCATTAAGAGGCTCAATGAATTAACCATTCTTTATGAGGTGATGAAGGTCTCTGTCTCTTCGTCAAACTTAGATCAACTGTTAAGAGAAGTCACAAATAGTCTCAAAAACTTCTTTAGGTTTGATGCATTGGGGATCTTGCTGGTGGATGAAAATACAATGAGATTGATTCCACATCCTGCCTCCTACAATGAACTTTCTATCAAGAATATTGAAAAACTTGGGCTCTCTGTAGGCAGAGGTATCACAGGATGGGTCGCCGAAAAAGGAGAACCTCTCTTAGTGAACAATGTCAGCGAAGATCCAAGATATATCTGTGGCGATGAGATGACGCACTCTGAAATGTGTGCCCCCTTAAAGATGGGACAAAGAGTGATTGGAGTGATCGATGCCCAGAGCAGGAGACTGAATGCCTTTTCAGAAGATGATTTTAGGTTACTGAACATCGTCGGCGGTCTTTTAGCCACAATCATCGAGAATACCCGTTTACAAGAGGGTATTAAGCATTCAGAAGAAAAATACAGGAAGGTGGTTGAGGGAGCCCATGATGGGATTTGTGTGATTGGACTGGATAATCGGTTAAGATATGTAAACCAAAGAATGGAAGAAATATTTGGTTACCCTGAAAAGAATTTGATCGGAATGGATTTTAGAGATCTTATCACCGAAGAAAGCAGACGATTCATCGAAGAAAGAACCATTCGAAGACAAAGAGGGGAAAAGTTATCTCCACTCTTTGAATTGAATGCAATACGGAAGGATGGTGAGGTCCGAAACATTGAAATCAATGCAAAGGTATTGAAGGCCCAAGAAGCAGAGATCAATTACATCGTTTTTGTCAGAGACATCACTGAGAAGAAAAGACTGGAACAGCAGTTGCTTCAGGGTGAAAAACTTCGTGCCCTTGGAGAGATGGCAAGCGGGGTCGCACACGATTTTAACAATGCCCTGGCTGCCATCCTCGGGAATGCCCAATTGATGTTACTCACCGCCAAAGAAGAGGAGTTAAGGGAATCTCTCAGGACGATTGAGAAGGTGGCAAAAGATGCTGCTCATACCGTCAAAAGGCTTCAGGAATTTACAAGGAAGAGATCCCATCAAGAACTCTACAGGGTGGATATCAATCAAATCATCCGAGATGCCATTGAGATCACCAAGCCCAAATGGAAAGACGAAGCTCAGGCAAAGGGTATTTCAATTGAGATAATATCAAGTCTTCAAGAAATCCCCACTGTAGGAGGCAATGCCTCTGACCTAAGAGAGGTCATTACCAATATGATCTTTAATTCCATCGAGGCAATGCCAGAAGGAGGTAAGATTGAAATTCGGACATTCCATCAGAAAAAGAAGGTCTACATTCAGGTCTCTGATACAGGGGTTGGGATGGAGGAGGAAGTAAAAAAGAAGATTTTCGAACCCTTCTTTACAACCAAACCCTTCAGCAATACAGGATTGGGCTTAAGCATGTCCTATGGGATCATTAAAAGGTTTGGGGGAGAGATTGAGGTTGAAAGTAAGGTAGGCCAGGGGACAACCTTTACTATAATACTGCCCATTCAGTTGGAGGGAGTGGAGGAAGAGGTTTCCTCTGTCACTATTCCAAGGGGAAGGGAGGCTCGAATCCTGGTGATCGAAGATGAGGAGCAGGTGAGCAGAGCACTCTCAAAAATTCTTTCCCAATTTAATCATCAGGTCATGGTGGCCAATAACGGTGAAGAGGGAATTCGACTATTTAAAGAAAATAAATTCGATATTGTTCTGACCGACCTGGGTATGCCTGGACTATCGGGTTGGGAGGTATGCAGGGCAATCAAAAGCCTTAGTCCTCAAACGCCTGTCGGGATGATTACAGGATGGGGAGCCCAGTTGAGCGAAGAAGAGATCGAAGAGAATAAACTTGACTTTTTAATTTCAAAACCTTTTGATTTTAATCAGATTCTAAGATTAATAAGCGAGAAGATGGCCTCCAAGGAAGCCCAACTTATGGCTTGACTTGGCTGGCAAGATATGAAAGATTAAAGAAAAAAAATTGGATCATCCTTCAGGGTTTTGTTCATGGATGTCTACTTTCTTTATTTTGTGCTTTTCTCTTTCGTATTAATTGCAATCATCCTTTTTATCATCTTCTTTATGGATGAACTGAAGGAGATTAAAGAACATTTTAAGTGGAGACAGTATATCATCTATCTATTGGGAAGCCTCTTCATTCTAACAAGTATTTCATTATCCTACTTCCTTTACCTCCATGGCCCCTTGTGGCTATCGCTCTTTGCCTTTATTGCCTTTACCATTATTGCCACATACTTTCTTTACAAGGCAAGCACCATAATGAAGGGGAGAGATTGATCTCGCCATTTATAAGTTCTCTTTTAGGCTTTTTAACTACTCATCACAGTTTTGTTACCCGGAAACCATGGAAAAAAACCCGACACTTTAATCTTAGCCTCCTCGGGGAGAGGGAAGGGGTTTGACCCTGACCTCAATTAATTCGTAGGGTAAGGGTTTATCCCTTACCCCACAAAAAATTAACCTGAAACCTGCGTGAAAATGTCATTCCCGTGGAAACGCCTGCCTGCGGTAGGCAGGCCTGCCTGCCGCAGGCAGGGGAATTCAAAAATATTTTGAAAAACCTGGATTCCTGCCTCCGCAGGAATGACAAATGAGAAGGTTTAAAAAACCTAGCCAAAAATATTTGAAATTTAACAGACTTGTCATCCTGAACTCGTTTCAGAATCTCACCTTTTGGACAAAACCAGATGCTGAACCAAGTTCAGCATGACACCATTTGTTCTCAAGTGTTAGAGATAAATTCTCAGACTTAAACATGTAAGAATCTATCCCATACCATTTCTGCAGTGAGTTGGCCAGAGGCCACGACTCCAGCAATTCCGCCTCCTGGAGAGGTCCAGTGTCCAGTGAGGTAGAGATTGGGGATGGGGGTGATCCGAGAGAGTCGGTAAATCCCGGATTGTCTTGGGATCTGGGCCCACCCATAGGCTGCACCCCAGCGGTTGCGGGTCCATTGTTCAATCGTTTTCGGTGTGGTTTCAACTTTCACGACGATCCGTTCCGATAGATTAGGAAAGAAGGTCGAGGCTTGATCAATAAGGTATTGAGAGAGTTGATCTCTAACTGTCCGACTCCAATTTCGACTGAGGTGAAAAGGAACTTTCATACTCAAACAGAGAGTACTTTTACCTGCAGGGGCATGAGAGGGGTTTACCATAGAGGGTCCTAAGAGGTAGAAGGGGGCTTTCTCTGCCACCCGATTCTCATAGAGAAATTGATATTCGTTAATGAGAGGCTCCTCAAAAAAAACCTCATTGTTGGAGACGGTGAGCCCGTTCAATTCACCCTCGATCCCTAAATAAAGGATAAAATATGAAAGAGAGGGTTTCATCCCCTTTAATTTTGATCGAAACCCACTGGGAAGATGGTCTTCTCCAATCAGGTCTAAAAAGGTGCTGTAAGCATCGATATTCGAAACGATGACCTTTCCCTGGACTTCTTGACCATCGTTTAACCTCACTCCAATGGCTTTGTTCCTTTCTATTAAGATTTGGGTTACTTCGTTGCCAGTTAAGACTTGGCCTCCCATTTTCTTTAATGCCTTTTCTATCGTGAGGGGGAGCTTTTCAACATTCCCTTCAATGCAAGAGACACCATAGTTAAAGTAAGACATCTCAATCCCGGCCATCCCTACCACCGAGATCTCCTCGGGAGGAAGAAGGGCGTAAGAGCTCCGAATCGATAAAAGAGTTTTTAAAAAAGGGGATGAGATGAAGTCGTTTAGGAGCTCATCAAAAGTTTTGTCCTTATACTGATCCAAGAAAGGATATTGAGAGGAAAAGCAGTGAGGTTCAATCCAATTGAGAGAGGAAGGGAGTCGAGAGAATTCCTCAAAAATTTTTTTTAGGACCGAATAGACCTTAACGATTCCCCTTCTTTCATTGGGAAAGAGGGAGGAAAGATTTTCAATGTGAGTTTCCAGAAAGGAGGATTGAAGAAACTTTCGCTCTGGAAAATGATACTCTCTTGCAGGCTCAAGAGGGATGAAATGGATTTGATCCAAGAGGTCCAATTCCTTCAACAGGTTCCAAATTCTACCCCCTTCAAGGCATTCACCAATCGACTGAACAGAGAGGTCAAAGGAAAATCCATCTTTTTGAAATGAGGCACAGCAACCCCCTACTTTTTGGTTTTTTTCAACCATCAGGACCGTAAGCCCTTTCTTGGCGAGAAGAGCCCCACACGTCAGTCCCCCCATCCCTCCTCCAATAATAATCACATCTATTTCTGACATAATGAATGAAGTATAACATAACATTTCAAGGCTCGTCGAATTTCAGTCTTTGACTGGGAGCTTTTTTCTCTGCAATGTATGGACAACTCTATAAGTGAACATTCCTCCCTTCTACGCCTACTTTTAATGAATCAATTTTTTATACATCTGCATATTTTTCTTATTCTATTTTTATTTTTAGATTTCAAATAATTAGACTTTTTAACCTCAAAAAATTTTATTAAGGTTAATAAATTAAAAATACACTTTTGACCAACATTTCACATTCTTATTGCCTATAAACAAAAGAAAACTTCAATAAAAACTCATAAAATCTGTTTTTTTAGGACTCTTACAATTAATGGCACAAGGTATGCAGAAAATTTAAACGTAATGGTTCATATAATGAAAGAGAGGAGGGATCGGAGATATGATAAAATTGAGCGCTTCAAATGTCGTGGGCCTCATCATTCTGATGTGCATCCTTGCTGCGATGGTTTCTATTGCCATTATGCAGGTTGTTAGAACTGTGGAAGATATTGGCCCAAAAATTTATGTCATCGGAGGAGCGGTTGCCCTCGTTGGAGCCCTAATTCCTATCATGTTAATTATTCTTGTGAGACATCTTAAGAAAATGGGCTGAAGGAGTACCATATTCTGAAATCTTTGAAAGAGTCCTTCTGGGATTGGAAAGGAGTATCTCGAACCCTTTTATAAACTTGAGGTGACCCACTAATCTTTCTCTCCAATAAAAAGCCTCTTTTTATCACCTACCGCCCTGACAAATTAAACTAAAGACTAATTCCCTTCTCCCACACATTCTCACCACCATTGAGGAATAATGGAATATTGATTTAAAACAAGTTAATATTCCATCATTCCAATAGGGATTTGGGAGGCAAATATGTTAGAGGAAGTCTATACTAAATTAGCAAAACACCTGTCCTCCTTAGGGATGGGTTATCCACCGAAAGAGGAACTTTTAGATATTCTTAAAGAAAACTTCTCCCCCTTAGAGGCAGAGGTTGCTTTGGCCATTCCCACCAAAGTTATTCCATTGGAGCCTGTGCCAGTTTCAGAGATCGAACCACAACTTAACATCAAAAGGGAGGAATTAAAATCGATCCTGTCAAACTTAGCCCAGAGGGGACTTCTCTTCTCCAAAAAGATGGAGGATGGGCAAACCGGATACGCCCTCCAACAGTTTGGCTATGGTTTCCCCCAGACCTTCTTCTGGAAGGGAGTCAATACTCCCTATGGAAAGAAGATGGCAGAATGGATTGCCAAATACTCCAAGAGGGATCAACTCTATGAGGTTTATGGGAAGACCAAAACGAAAGCCTTCCGTTATGCCCCTGCATCACAAGCGATTGATCCTGAACAGCATGCTGTCTTTCCTTTCGAGATGATGGAGGAGGTCATTAAGAGGGTTCACCGGATTGCCCTTGTTCACTGTCCCTGTCGCGTGACCGCGAGGCTTCTTGGAAAGGGATGCACCCACCCGATAGAGAATTGTTTGAAATATGATGATCTTGCAGAATATCTAATTGAGATGGATATCGGAAAAGAAATCACAAAGGAGGAGGCATTCCATATCCTCCGAAAGGCTGAAGAAGCAGGCCTTGTTCATCTTGTTGACAATGCAAGGGAGGGGATTAAACATACCTGTAACTGTTGCGGATGTTGTTGCTGGTCAGTTGGGACGATCCGAAGAAGGAGGATTCCAAGGGATATCCTAATGGCTACCTACTTTCTTAGAGAAACGGATAAAGAGAAGTGCACGGGATGTGGAAAGTGTGTAGAGGTCTGCCCAGTCAATGTGATTAAGATGGAAGGGGACTTTCCGAATGTAGATAAAGAGTGGTGTATTGGTTGTGGCGTTTGCGCTGTTCCTTGTCCATCTGGAGCGATACGGTTGATTAGGAGGTCCGATGCCCTCCCACCCAAGGATTTTAGGCAACTTCACCAGGAGATTTTGAGGGAGAGGGGGCATAGAACATAGGGGAAAGGAGATTCATTGATCAATCGTTTCCATCGATCCAGATCCAATGAAAAGATATCCGCAGCCATAAGTTCAATGATCGCTGCAGTGGGATTGACCTGTTTAAAGGTCGTTATTGGCCTTACCACTGGAAGTCTTGGAATTTTGGCAGAGGCAGCTCATTCGGGTTTAGACCTGGTCGCTGCGACGATGACCTGGTTAGCGATTAGAATCTCTGATAAACCTGCGGACAAGAACCACCTTTATGGCCATGGGAAGGTGGAAAACCTTTCTGCACTCTTTGAAACCCTCCTGCTTTTAGGAACCTGTGCTTGGATCATCTATGAGGCGATCCATCGGCTCTTCATTCGAGAGGTAGAATTAAAAGTCAATATTTGGGCTTTCGGGGTGATGACCATTTCCATTTTGGTTGACTTTTCCCGTTCCCGTGTCCTCTATCGGGCAGCCAGAAAATACCATAGCCAAGCCCTTGAAGCAGATGCCTTACACTTTAGCACGGACATCTGGAGTTCTGGAGTGGTAATGCTGGGACTATTCCTCGTCAAATTGAGTGAGGTGTTTCCAGGATATAGGTTTTTTCGGCTGGCTGATTCTGTGTCAGCCCTTTTGGTGGGAACCATTGTGATATGGATTAGCCTAAAGTTGGGCCATCGCACGATTCAAACCTTATTGGATGGAGCACCCTCAGGGGTTGAAAAAAAGATTATCCAAGCAGTGGAGGCCATCCCTGGCGTCTCGGACTGCCATCACGTCCGGTTGAGGTCTTCAGGGCCTCACCTTTTCATCGATATCCATGTCTTAGTAGATGGAACTCAGAGCTTGAAGGACGCCCATGATCTTACAGAAGAGATTGAACGGACCATTCAGCAATTTCTACCCAATGCGGATGTGACCGTGCATCCAGAACCCACTCTACAGGAAAAGATTTCCGACCTGGGATAAGAAGGAGGACCATGAATGTTGGAACAACTCTTTTATCCAAAATCAGTTGTGGTGGTTGGCGTTTCTGAAAACCCTGAAAACCTTGCTCGGGTTATTGCACAGAATCTTTTTGAATTCCAATTTAATGGGGAAATCTTTTTGGTGGGACGTCGAAGAGGAATCCTTTTTGGGAGAGAAATCTATCCCACCATGGAGCATCTCAGAGAAGGAATTGATGTATCGATCATCCTTACCCCTGCCCATACGATTCCAGAAATTATGGAGGCTTGCGGGAGGAAAAAAATTCGGTGGGCCATTATTGAATCCGGTGGATTTAGCGAATATTCTGAAGAGGGAGCAAAATTGGAAAAAGAGGTTCTCCGCATTGCCCGAAAGTGGGGAATTCGAATTGTGGGGCCAAACGGAATCGGTGTGATCAATCTTGAAAACAATTTTGTGGCTGCCTTTCCTCCCCTCAATCGAAAAATCATTCGGAAGGGAAAGGTCTCCCTGTTGGTCCAGAGTGGAGGCGTATCGCTGACCTACCTGAACCTCCTTTCCAGTGCAAACATTGGGGTGTCCAAGATGGTGAGTATGGGTAATAAAATCGATCTCAACGAAATCGATTACCTTCAATATCTCATCCAAGATCCACAGACAGAAATCATTGGCCTTTATCTGGAGAGCATCCAAAGAGGAAGGGAGTTGCTTGAGATGGCCCGCTCCACTTCAAAACCTATCATCCTCCATAAAGCCAATATTGGGGAGACAAGCAAGGAGATCGCCAAACTCCATACCTCCGCCCTTGCTAATGATGATCACATTGTAGAGACCGCTTTAAAGCAAGCCGATATCATCCGCGCAAAAGATTTTCGCTCTTTCATTAATGCAGTAAAGGTTCTCTCTCTTCCCCCTATGAAGGGAAATGATCTGGTTATCCTTTCGCGCTCAGGGGGGATTGCCATCATTGCCGCTGACTCTGCAGAGAGATATGGATTTCGCCTTTTTCCTATGAAGAAAAGTTTTCAGGAGCGGATCCATAATTATTTTAGGGCCAAGGTGATCAAACCCACTAATCCTCTCGATCTTGGGGACCTGTTCGACTTCAATCTCTATATCAAGATTCTTGAGCAGGTGCTCAAAATAAAAGGCGTTGATGGAATGATCTTCCAGCATGCAGCCATTGGCGATGAAATTCAACCCTCTCGCAGATTGATTCATACTGCAAAGGAACTCTCCTTCCGTTACCAAAAACCTGTCGCCTTCTGTTATCTTACCGAGGAAGAAGAGTTGGCCTTCATCAAAAGGACGTTTGACTTTCCCATCTTCACAGAGCCTGAGGACGCCCTCAGCGCATTGGCCGTTTCGAGGGAACATTACCGAAAACGAAGCCTCTCGAAGGAGAAGCCTGCGGATTATCCAGTCGATTTCAATCGGGCGAAACGTCTCATTCGAAAGGCGCGAAAGGAGAAGAGGGATCCCACTTTACCGGAGGCCCTGGAAGTCATCCGTGCCTATGGCATCCCGGTCGCAGATTATCAGGTGATCTATCGAAAAGAAGATCTAACGAAAGCGATGGACAAAATAGGGGGTCCCGTAGCCATTAAGTTCATCTCCAAGGAAGGGATTCACAAATCGGATATCGGGGGAGTAGCCCTTCACATTGATCAAATCGAAAAGGCTGAGGAGGTCTATGATCGAATGAAGAGGATCGGTTCACAAAAGTTCATAGGGATCCTTGTCCAGAAGATGGTCTCTGAAGGAAAGGAAGTGATCCTGGGAGGGAAACGAGACCCTTCCTTTGGCCCTGTGGTGCTTTTTGGATTGGGTGGAATCTATGTGGAGGTGTTTAAGGAGACTTCCCTTCGTGTGGCTCCTCTCTGTAGAGACGATGCAGAGGAGATGATTTTTGAGGTGAAAGGGGGCAACCTTCTCAAAGGAGTCCGGGGAGAAAGGCCTTCGGATATTTCTGCCCTGATTGAGAATCTGCTCAGACTCTCCCAGTTGATGGTAGATTTTCCGGAGATCGAGGGAATCGATATTAATCCGGTCATGGTTTTAGAAAAAGGAGCGATAGCCGTTGATGCAAGAATAATTCTAAGGGAAGGTTCCTAACGAAGTGGGACATGTCTCGACCATTCAGAAAGGGCCGCCTTCTTTCCTCTCAACCCAAGCGACGGCTTCTATTTCAATCTCTGCGTTTCTGGGTAGGTTTGAAACCTGAACGGTGGATCTTGCCGGTGGGTTTTTTAGAAAATAAGTGCCGTATACCTCATTGACTTTACCGAAATCCCTTAAATCCTTCAAAAAGATATTGATCTTTATAATATCATCCATTCCCAATCCCAGGGATTCTAATATTCCTTTTATATTCCTTAAAACCTGATGGGTCTGTCCCTGGATATCCCCTTTGAATAACTCGCCTGTCTCTGGGTCAATGGGTAGTTGCCCTGAAAGAAAAAGGAAGTTTCCCGCCTGAATTGCCTGTGAATATGGCCCTATGGGTTTTGGTGCTTTTTCAGTATAGATGACTTTTTTACTCATCCTCGAACCCTCTCTGTAAAATTCTTCATAGGTGAATAGAATCTTGAAGGGCCTGGAAATGATAAAAAACAATTAAACCCATTATTCCATTGTTCCTTTATTCCAATTTTTCATTGCTCCAACACCTGGTTTATTTCGGTGGCATCCCTCAAAATGTAATCAGCCCCTATCCTTTCAAACTCTTCTCTTTTTGTCCTACCGGTTAAGACCCCAACGGTCTTCATCCCTGCCTTCTTTCCTGCTTGAATATCGATGGGATGATCACCCACCATGAGGGCTTCCTCGCCTGAAAGATGAAGACCCTTCATGACTGAATGGAGATGATCGGGATGGGGTTTAACCCTCCTAACGGAATCTCTTGAAATGAAGAGATCACAATGATCATAGAGATTAGGAAAAACCCTCAATACAGCCTCTCCGCAATTTCTTGTGACAATCCCAACTTTGATTCCCTTTTCTCTCAACCCTTTTAAGGTGGTTTCTATCCCTGGGATCAATTTCCCCTCCGATGCAGCATGGAGTTCCACTTCCTGGAGAATCTGATGAGCCCTGTGATAAAAATCCTTTGCCTGAGAGGGATTCCTTGCCACCAGAATAAGATAAACTTCGTTGATCATTTCCAGGACATATCGTTCCTTAATCAATTCTTTTTCAATTCCAAAAAGGTTGAGTAAATCAAAAAACCGTTCTCTCATTAATTGAAAATCAATATTGAGCACGGCAAGGGTTCCATCAAAATCAAAGACCACCGCCTTGACCTTTTGACGTTGCTCTCTTTTTTCTAAACCCTTCCTCATCATTTTCTTGGAAGTCTTTTCCTTCATTCGATCATTCCAGTATCCCACTCTTTCCGGTTTACTATTACCCTCTTGCCCTTCTGACATCCATATCCGAAATTCCTAAACAGTAAAGAACTCCTTTCAGGTGATCTCGGGTAATGGCTCCATCGGCCACCTCCTTCAAGATCTCTTTCGCGTTGAAGGCGATGCCCAATCCAGCGTTGGCCACCATAATCCGATCGTTTGACCCGTCTCCGACGGCCACGACTTCATCCCTGGAGATGCCTTCCTTCTTGCAGATCTCATCCATGATCTCCGCTTTCCTCCGAGCATCAATAATTTTCCCTATCACTCTTCCTGTAAGCCTTCCCCGTTTAATCTCCAAGACATTCCCGTAGGCATAATCGAATCCCAATCTCTTCTTTAAAATATCGGTAAAGTAAGTAAACCCTCCACTGATGAGAGCAATTTTGAATCCCATCTCCTTCAGGGCCCCTATCAATTCTTCACTCCCTTTCGTAAGCCTGAATGTCTTAGCAAGGGACTCCAGGCTCTTCACCCTTAACCCCTTCAACAGGGAGACCCTTTCTCGGAGCGATTGAACATAGTCAATCGTCCCTGCCATCCCTTTCTTGGTCAGGGAGGCTACTTTTTCCCTCACCCCTGCCAATTTGGCCATCTCATCAATAATCTCCCCTTCAACAATCGTTGAATCCATATCGAAGACAATAACCTTTTTCCTCTTTTTGAAGACATGCTCAGGCTGAATGACAATATCCATCTTTATCTTTTTGGCCTCCCTTAAGAGGGAGGAGCGAAGATGGGGGAAATTGGCCTCTCGGAGATCTACCCATATCTCCATGGCTAAAAATTCTCCCCTGGCGATCATCTTGATCCTTTCAATATTACACTGATGTCTTGCGAGAACAGAGGAAAACCCAGCCACCACACCTGGACGGTCCGTTCCTAAAATGGTCAGGACATAGGGTCTTTTCATCTCCCCGAATCTTAGCCCTCTGAATTGATGGAGGGGGGTGAGGGTGATGTTCATCCCCAATTTTTTAGCCAAAAGACTCAGGCCGTTTTTGAGCTGGCTTAGAGGAGCCCGAGAACGAAGGGACTGGATGAGAAGAACCATGGTGAACTGAGAATGGATTACCGATTGTTCGATGTCAACGATGTTAAAGCCGCGACGGAAGAGAAATTGGGTTACCTCCGAAACAATTCCAACCCGGTCCTCCCCAATGACTGAGACAACATAACGATTCTGCTTGTGCATGGTTAAGGCTCCTACGTCTCCCCTAAAATACGTTGGGTTTCCATTTCTCCTTTGATTAGGAAGGAGAAATGTCGATTCCTTTTTAACAAAAATTATAAAGCCTGGCAAGGATTTAATCTCTCTTTTTTTCGGTTCTCCTGTTCTCTTGCCGACGAAATTCTCCGTTAAGATATTCCTTGATCCCCCATAAGATATTTGTTATGAACTCTTAGAGGAGGAGTTTGAATAGATGGGATCCTTGGAAGAGAGAATAAAAGTCGCCTCGGGCGAAGGTAAAGCAGATCTCCTGATTAAGAACGGAAGGGTGGTGAATCTCTTTACGGGTGAAATTGAAAAAAAGGATGTAGCCATTTTTGATGGGGTCATCATAGGGTTTGGGGATTATGGGGCAAAAAAAACGATCGATGTAGAGGGGGATTTCCTCTGCCCTGGTTTGATCGATGGCCATCTCCACATCGAATCCAGCATGGTGACGCCCCCTCAATTTGCCCAAGCCGTTTTACCTCATGGGACCACGACAGTGGTCATTGACCCTCACGAGATCGCCAATGTGATGGGAGTAGAAGGAATCCGATTCATGGCGGAATCAGCAAAAGGAATTCCTCTCAATGTCTTTATCATGCTCCCTTCCTGTGTTCCTGCAACGTCTATGGAGACCGCAGGAGCCCGCCTCAAGGCAAAGGATTTAAACCCTCTTTGGAACGAACCCTGGGCCATTGGACTGGCGGAGATGATGAATTTCCCCGGGGTGATCTATAGAGATAGGGAAGTCCTCAAGAAGATCGAGACGGCGAAAGGGAAAAGGATCGATGGTCATGCCCCTCTCCTTTCGGGAAAAGGGCTTTATGCCTATCTCTCTGCAGGAATTCGCTCTGACCATGAATGCACGAGAATCGAAGAGGCCTATGAGAAACTGAAAAATGGGATGTGGATTATGGTAAGGGAGGGATCGACTGCAAGAAACTTAAACGATCTTCTTCCTCTCATTCACACTAAAAATTCGAGAAGATTTATCTTTGTCACCGATGACCGCCATCCCAAAGAACTCCTCGAAGAGGGGCACATCGATAGCATGATAAGAGAGGCTGTCCGTAAAGGGATCGATCCTATCCAGGCCATTCAAATGGCCACCCTCAATACGGCTGAATATTTCAGGTTGGATGATCTTGGGGTGATTGCTCCTGGTTATCGGGCAGATATCATCACATTTGACCATCTGACTCGATTCCAAATCAAGAAGGTATTTAAGGATGGCTTCCTGGTAGCCGAAGATGGGAAGATATTACATGGACAGATCTCCTTAAGGAGAGAAAAAAAATTAAGATGCCCAAGATCCATTCACCTTGGACCCATCCGTGCTGACTCCCTCCTTCTTAAAACCCATCAACCTCTGGCCAAAGTCATCCAACTGATCCCAAACCAGATTGTCACCAAGAAGGTGATTAAGAGGGTTTTTCTGAAAGAAGGAGTTGCCTATCCCAATCTCCAAGAGGATATTCTTAAGATTGCGGTTGTCGAGAGGCATCGAGCCACAGGAAATATAGGAATTGGTTTTGTTCAGGGGTTTGGATTAAAAAAGGGGGCCATAGGGTCCTCTGTGGCCCACGATTCGCATAACCTTGTCATTGTGGGCACCAATGATGAGGATATGTTCAAGGCCATCCTTACCCTCAAAGAGATGGGTGGGGGGTTGGTGGTGATCGCAGAAGGAAAGGTTATGGCCTCCCTTGCCCTTCCAATAGCAGGATTGATGTCAGAGGCCCCCGTTGAGGAAGTCCATAAAAGATTGGAGAACCTTCATCAAGCGACCCAAACCCTTGGGTGTAAAGTCAGAGACCCGTTCATGGCACTCTCTTTTCTTTCACTTCCTGTGATTCCCGAATTGAAAATTACTGACAAAGGATTAGTGGATGTCAATCAATTTAAGATTGTACCATTGTTTGGTGAAGACTAAATCAGGGTTAAATCATAAATTTGGAGGATTTCAATGGACTGGGATCAACTTCTCTCTGAAGCCACCGACTACCTTCAGCAATATATTCGCATCAATACGGTCAACCCTCCTGGGAATGAGATCGAAGGAGCGAAGTTTTTAAAAAAGATTTTCGATTCTGAATCGATCCCCTCTGAAATCTTTGAACCCCTGCCAGGCCGAGGCAATCTCCTCGCCGTTTTCGAAGGAAGCGGGAAAAAGAAACCTCTCCTTCTTCTTAATCATATAGATGTGGTACCGGTTGAAAAAGAGCGTTGGAGTGTTGACCCTTTTGCTGGGGTGATCCAACATGGTTACCTCTATGGCCGAGGGGCGATCGACGATAAATCCATGGGAATTATAGAGGCGATGGCTCTCCTCATTTTGAAACGAGAAGGATTCCCTTTAGAAAGGGATCTCCTCTTTTTTGCCACCGCTGATGAGGAGACAGGGGGCAACTGGGGAATTCGCTGGGCATTAGACCATGTGCCTCCTTTGAAGGAGGCGGAATGGGCATTAAACGAAGGAGGGTATGTGATTCTCAATGAATCAGGGGGGGCTGATCGATATGAAATCTCAAGCGGGCAGAAGATGGTCTTTCAGTTACGATTAAAAGCCAGAGGGACTTCAGGACATGCCGCGATGCCTCATCCTGACAATCCCAACGTCAAACTGATCCATGCCCTGGAGGCGGTTACAAAATGGGAAACCCCTTACCAGATTCTTCCCATGGTAAAAGAATACTTCTCTAAGATGGCTCCCAAACAGAGCCCTGAGGAAAGAAAATTTTTTGAGGACATTGAAGAGGGGCTTCGCCATCCTTCGTTTTCAGCAAAGTTTACCTCCAACCCGATGTATAATGCCATGGTGAGAAACACGATTTCTCTGACTGTACTTCAAGGCGGAAGCAAAGCCAACGTAATCCCCTCCGAATCGAATGCCATTCTTGACTGTCGTCTCATTCCAGGTTCATCCAAGGAGAATTTTTTGGAGGAGATGAGGAGATATTTGGGAGACGAAATTGAAATCGAAGGGAATATGGAAGGAGGAGCAACTCTTCCTTCTTCTTTGGACACAGACCTTTATCGAGCCATCCAGGAATTTGCTTCCAAAAATGATCCTGGATGTCCAGTCGTCCCCCTCCTTCTCCCGGGAGCCACGGACAGTCGATTTTTGAGGGAAAAGGGAGTGATCACCTATGACTTCTGCCCATTTCGTTTACAAGAGAAGGAGGTATTTTTGGTCCATGGCCATGACGAACGAATCGCCATCGAAAACTTAGGATTTGGAATGAGGATGCTGGTAGAGGTGATTAAGCAAATTGCCACCTAACCCTTTACCCTGTTGAATAGGAGGAAGCGATTATTTTCGAAACAACGTGAACACCAGTGTTAAGATAAGGCTGATGAGGATGCAGGTGACAAGAGGGAAGTAAAATGTAAAATTCTTTTTTCTGATGATGATATCTCCGGGAAGTTTACCCAACCAAGGGATTTTATCACCTGCCATCAGAAGCAGTCCTATCAAGATGATAAAAATCCCCAGAAGGATAAGCATCTTTCCGAAAGCACCTAATCCAAACATTTTACCTCCTGCAAGTGGACGGTTGATTTCACCTCTGTCGAGAGAGGTTATAGAGATTTCTGAAAGGGTTTAATAAACCATTTTCCAGTATGGGAGGGTAGGTGAAAAAACCTTCCTGCCCGTATTGGGCGGGCGGATACCTATAAGGGTTAAGCAATAACATTCATTTCCCTGAAAAGGCTTATGTTTCTTAAAGAAATGGTTAGCAAAATAAAATGATCAATGCCCGCATCCGAAGGGTTTTGAACCTTACCCTCCTATATAAAAAGAACTTTTTCAGAGGTCTCTTACAAAATCTTTGCCATTTTATTTTCTCTCACGAACCTTTCTTTCTCAGAATAGATACACCCGCAGTATTGCTGGCGGTAAAGTTCCAGAGATTTGGAGACCTCTAAGCCTCTCTTCCAGCCCAGGCGAAAATCTTCATAATAGAAAGGAATTCCGAATTCTTTTCCCATCCGTTCTCCGATCTCACGAATCAGGTTGTGGTCCTGATGGGTGCTCTGGAGGAGGGTGGTTGAAAACTGGTCGAAGTTTCTTGCCTTAGCCTCCAAGGCCACAGTCTCCAGACGCAGAGAGTAACAGTAGTGGCATCTCTCTTTCACCCGATGGGAGACATTTCTCAAAAAATCTTCAAGGAGGTATTCATCCCGGTAGATAACGTCCAAACCCGTCTTCTCAGAATATTGCTTCAGGGTCTCCATCCTCTTTTTGTATTCCAGATAGGGATGAATATTCGGATTGAAAAAAAAACCCGTGACCTCTATCCCTCCTTCCTTCAACCGTTCAACAGGATAGATGGCACAGCAGGCACAACAGATATGGAGAAGAATCCTCATCCATTTAATCGTTTAAAATGATCAAAACCAGAAACTAACTTGCTGCCAACATGACTTCACTTTTCCTCGGTGGAATGCCCAACTCTTTCTCCACCTGTAAAATCTTTTCGGTCGTTTTCAGGACAGTATCCGGATTGAGGGAGATGCTGTCGATCCCGCAACGAACTAAAAACTCAGCAAATTCAGGATAGTCGCTGGGGGCTTGCCCACAAATTCCTATCTTTTTATTGTTCCGTTTTGCTTTTTCAATGACGGTCTGGATCATCCGTTTAACCGCAGGATCCCTCTCGTCGAAGATATGGGAGACCTTTTCTGAATCTCGGTCAAGGCCAAGGACCAATTGAGTGAGATCATTAGAGCCGATGGAAAATCCATCAAAGATTTCACTAAACTCATCAGCCAAAATGACGTTACTTGGAATCTCACACATCATATAGATCTCAAGTCCATTCTTGCCCTGGATAAGTCCATGTTTCCTCATCTCGGCCACCACCAGTCTCCCCTCTTCAACTGTGCGACAGAATGGGATCATCAATTTCACATTGGTCAGCCCCATCTCATCTCGCACCTTCTTCATTGCAAGGCATTCGAGGGCAAACCCTGCCTGGTAGGACTCATCATAATAGCGGGAGGCCCCTCGAAATCCGATCATGGGGTTATCCTCCACGGGTTCGAATTCGCTCCCACCGATGAGATTGGCATACTCATTGCTTTTGAAATCGCTCATCCTCACAATGACCTCTTTAGGATAAAAAGCGGCTGCAATCTTTGCCACGCCTTGGGCCAGGCGATCCACAAAATAGAGTTCTTTATCATCGTATCCGATCGTTAATTGCTCAATCTCTTTTTTGGCATGACTGTCTCTCAAGGACTCAAACCGGACGAGGGCCATCGGGTGAATTCGAATAAAATTGTTGATAATGAACTCAAGCCTTGCCAGACCCACTCCATCATTAGGAATGAAAGAAAGATGAAAGGCATTATCGGGATCGCCCACATTCATCATAATCTTGGTCTGGGGTTTTTCGAGGTGGGCCATATCAAACTGTTTCACCTCATAATCGAGAATCCCCTCGTAGACCAACCCCGTCTCCCCTTCTGCACAGCAGACCGTGGCAGAACGATAATCCTTGAGGATTTCGCTTCCATTGCCGGTCCCCACCACACAAGGCACACCCAGTTCTCGACTGATAATGGCTGCATGGCATGTTCGACCACCCCGGTCGGTCACAATGCCTGCTGCAATCTTCATGATGGGTTCCCAGTCAGGGTCAGTCATCTGGGTGACCAGTATCTCCCCTTTTTTAAACTTATCAATCTCCCTCACACTGGAGATGACATTGATCGGTCCTGCTCCAATCTTTTCTCCTACACTTTTGCCCTGGACCAAAACCCTTCCTTTCTCTTTCAAGATGTAAGTTTCCAGGAGGTTAAGATTTCGCTGAGACTTCACTGTCTCTGGCCTTGCTTGAAGGATGAAGAGTTGCTGGGTGATGCCATCCTTTGCCCACTCAATATCCATGGGTCGATAAAACCCTGCCTTTTCCGAATAGTGATCTTCAATGATGATTCCCCATTCGGCAAGACGGATGATTTCATCATCACTCAGAATGAATTTAGACCGGTCTACGGCTGAGACAGGAACGTTCTTCGTGGAACCCTCCCCCTCCAGCGTATAGATCATCTTGATCTCTTTGGTTCCGAGTGTCTTCTGAATGATGGGTTTATATTTTCCCCCCAAACAGGGTTTGAAGACATAAAATTCGTCAGGATTGATCACTCCTTGGACGATATTCTCACCCAATCCATAAGACCCTGTGATATAGACCACTTGCGAAAATCCTGATTCGGTATCAATGGTAAACATCACTCCAGAACAGGCCTTATCCGATCGAACCATTTTCTGAACTCCAATAGAAAGAGCGACTTGAAAATGATCGAATCCCTTGTGGACCCTGTAGGAGATGGCTCGATTGGTAAAGAGTGAAGCAAAACACCTTTTGCAGGCCTGGATCAGTGCGTATTCCCCGCGGATATTGAGAAAGGTCTCCTGTTGTCCTGCAAAACTGGCATCCGGAAGATCCTCAGCGGTTGCACTGCTTCTGACTGCTACATCAGTATCCTCTCCGTATTCCTTACACAACCTCCGATAGGCCTTTACGATCTCCTCCACAATCTCTCTGGGGAATTCGAGGCTATGGATCAACCTCCGAATCCGGCTTCCCCTTTCGGAAAGGTTTTCCACATCCTCCACATCAAGGTCAGAGAGGATCTCAGCGATGCTTTCTCGAACCTTTGGCTTACTCATAATATAATGCCACTCTTGAACAATTCCTTCATCCAAAAGGGCATGGTAGGCATTGACCGTTACGGCAAACCCATTGGGAACATTGACCCCTTTCTCTTTAAGTTCTCGCCGCATCTCTCCAAGTGAGGCATTCTTCCCTCCTACCAGGGGTAGGTCATTAAGCCCAATTTCATCAAACCAAAGGATGTAAGGTTTATTCCCCATGGGACCCTCCTCAGGAGTTTTAATTTTTTAAAAATCCATTTATGATAAGGTCGTTACGACCGTATCCATTGTATATAAATTTGTGATAACTTCCCTTTAAAGAGGCAGGGGCCTTGCCTCACAATGGAAATTGGGGATCGACCAATTGAGATTATACATTCAATTTATCTGAATAAAACGATGCTTGTCAAGGGGAGTGATGATAGGATAAAATAAAAATAATTTTGGAGTAAAGGGATGAGAGATGAAGAGTCCAAAATATGTCTTTCTTTTTGAAGAGGCGGATGGAAAGAATAAAAGGCTCTTTGGCGGGAAGGGAGCAGGTCTTGCCGAGATGACCCGGATGGGTCTTCCCGTCCCCCCTGGTTTTATTGTAACTACTGAAGCCTGTCAACATTATTATGAAAATAAAAGGAAACTTCCTAAGGGTCTCATGGAGGAGGTCCAGCAAAACCTGAAGAAGATTGAAGAAAAGACAGGAAAGGTCTTCGGAAATCCTCAAAACCCTCTCTTTTTGTCTGTCCGTTCCGGTGCTGCCCTCTCTATGCCAGGAATGATGGACACCATACTCAACTTGGGAATCAATGACGAAACCATTGAAGGATTAATTCGCATCACCTCGGACGGAAGGTTTGCCTTTGATGCCTATCGAAGGTTTATCCAACTCTTCGGGAAGGTTGCCCTGGGGGTTGAGGAGAGGGAATTTGATGAAATCCTCCAAAAAACAAAACAGAACGTTGGAGCCCTCTACGATACCGACCTCGATGCAGACCATCTCAAGGACATCTGTGAGCAGTATTTGATGCTGATCAAAAAGAGAAAGGGGGTTCCTTTTCCAGAAGATCCCATGGTCCAACTCAGACTGGCCATCGAAGCAGTCTTTAAATCCTGGATGGGAAAGAGAGCGGTTGATTATCGTCGGGAGTTTAACATTACCCCCGAGATGGCCAGTGGAACAGCGGTCAATGTCTGCACCATGGTTTTTGGAAACATGGGTTTCGACTCAGCCACTGGGGTAGCATTCACTCGAGATCCTGGCACCGGTGAAAATATCCTCTACGGAGAGTACCTGGTCAATGCCCAGGGTGAGGATGTCGTGGCAGGAATTCGGACTCCCAAACCCATCCAAGAGATGAAGAGGGAGATGCCAAAGATCTATCGTGAGTTAGAGAGGGTCAGAAAGACGCTCGAAGAACACTTCAGAGAAGTTCAAGATTTCGAATTCACTGTGGAGAGGGGAACCCTTTATATCCTTCAGACCAGAAATGGAAAGATGAATGCCCAGGCGATTGTTCGAACCTCAAAGGAGATGGTTCAAGAGAAACTCATCAGTAAGGAGCAGGCCATTCTCCGATTGAAGCCCTCTGATTTAGAGCAACTCCTTCATAGGCGAATCGACCCAAATTTCAAAGGGAAACCTATCGCGATAGGCCTGGCCGCTTCTCCAGGAGCAGCCTCTGGAAAGGCCGTTTTTGATGCGGATGAGGCAGAACGATTGGGAAAGATGGGTCAAAAGGTCATTCTCGTCCGAGAGGAAACAAAGCCAGAGGATATTCACGGATTCTTTGCTTCCCAAGGAATTCTTACGAGCCGAGGTGGAAAGACTTCTCATGCAGCGGTAGTGGCCCGCGGCATGGGAAAACCTTGTGTGTCAGGATGTGACGCACTTCATATCGATCCGAAAGAGAGAGTAGCCACTCTTGGGACTCTCCGCATTAAAGAGGGTGATTTGATTACGATCGATGGCTCCAATGGGGGGGTCTTTGTGGGAGAAGTCCCAACCGTCGAGCCTGAGATCAGTAAAGACCTTCTTACCCTTCTTGGCTGGGCGGATGAGATAAGAACCTTGGGGGTTCGGGCCAATGCAGATACGCCTGAAGATGCCCTAAAAGCCCGACAATTGGGCGCTGAAGGCATTGGTCTCTGTCGAACAGAGAGGATGTTTAATGCGGTGGATCGGCTACCGATCGTCCGTGAAATGATCTTGGCCTCTTCGAAAGAGAAAAGGGCAGAGGCCATAGCGAAACTTCTCCCGTTGCAGAAGGGAGACTTTAAAGAGATCTTTCGGGTAATGGAAGGACTTCCGGTTACGATCCGGCTCCTTGATCCCCCGCTCCACGAATTTCTTCCCTCTGCTGAAGAGTTGGCCTCTGATCTCAGGAATATTCAAAATCTGGAATCCGCCCTCTCCTCAATGGAGAATATCTCAAAGGCGATGAAATTTTTAGATCCTTCCTTCCGGGAATCCTTAAAACTCCTTGAACACACGCTGGGAGAGATTACGGAGATAAAGGAGAAGAGACTTGATAAAAAACTGATCCGAAAGCAACAAGAGACGCTCAGGAAGGTCAAAGAGATGATGGAGATTAACCCCATGCTCGGCCACCGAGGGGTAAGGCTTGGCATCACCTATCCTGAAATCTATAGGATGCAGATCCAGGCTATCCTGGAAGCGGCTGCTGAGTTGGTCAAAGAAGGA
>CAZFDM010000248.1:0-3816 GCA_964517975.1 uncultured Syntrophaceae bacterium | reverse complement strand
GGCCATCATTTTGAGGACTGTTCCCGCTGTCATCCATTTGCTGATTGTCATAAAATGCCTCCTTCTTGTTTTGTGATTTTTGTAACATTCATTTATCATCAATGGCGACTTTTGTCAAGGGATCACACACACACCCAAGTTTCTCTTGTTATTAACCTACAATTATTGTATATAATTCCGAAAAAAAAGAAAGGAGACTTTGATATGGAGATCGAAGGCTACTTTTTCCCTGATGACATCTATTATCACAAAGAGCATTATTGGGCAAGGGTCGATGGAGACAAGGTGACAATGGGAACCAGCGATTTTGCTCAAAAATTGGCAGGCCAGATTGTCTATGTAGAACTCCCCTCCATTGGTAGAAATGTTGAGCAGGGAAAACCCTGTGGCTCTATGGAGTCAGGTAAATGGGTCGGGAGGATCTATGCTCCTGTCTCCGGGAAGGTGGAATCTGTAAATCAAGAACTTGAAGAGACTCCTGAACTGATTAACGAAAGCCCCTACGATAAGGGGTGGATTTGTAAGATCAGCCCTTCTAATCTTAAGGAGGAGTTAAAAAATCTTCTCCAAGGAGAGGCACTTGTTGAATTCATCAAATCAGAGATTGATCGGGTCAAAAAGATGAGATGAAATGATAGAAGGAGATCCTATTAAGGAAAGGCATCAAAGAGACAGGTAAGAATGAGATACCATCTTTCTTTAATTGAGACTCTTCATGGAAAGCCCGCGTGAGTTTGAAAAAAATGAAAGTTCATCTTATAAATAAATTAAGAAGATAATATCATAAATCTTTCATGATTGACGCAAAAAACCTCGATCCGAATTTTAAGTTTTTGATTGCTTCAGAACCGGGTGGAGAGAATATAAAAAGATGCTTTGCTTGTGGCACCTGCACAGGCGGGTGCCCTGTTAGGGAAATCACAGAGGTTTACAATCCGAGACGAATTATTCGGATGGCCCTCTTAGGGATGAAGAAAGAGGTCCTCTCCAGCCCATTCATCTGGCTTTGCTCCTCCTGCTATACCTGTTTTGAGAGATGTCCACAAGATGTGAAAATACCTGATTTGATGAATGCAATCAGGAACATCGCTGTAAGGGAGGGGTATATTCCACAGGCCATGAAGGCCCAAATCGACCTCCTCTATTTATCCGGTAGACTCTTAGAGGTGACGGATTTTGAAAATGAAAAGAGGAAAGAATTAACCCTTCCCCTTATTGACGGCAGGACCGATGATATAAAGAAAATATTTGAAAAGCTGGGCCTCCATGGTAAATGAAAGACCCGAGGATCAATCTCCTCGTTATCAATATACTCTTTTTTTAGGATGCACTGTCCCTGTCAGGGCTTTGAATTACGAGATTTCCACCCGTAAGGTGGCGGAAAGGCTTGGCATTTACCTCTATGACATCGCGGAGTTTAGTTGTTGTGGCTACCCAATCAAGTCGGTTAACCGCTATGCCTACCTCCTGATGGCAGCCCGCAATCTGGCTCTCGCAGAGAAGAAAGGCCTTCCACTCTGTACGCTCTGTAGTGCATGCTGTGGTTCCCTTTCTGAAGCAAACCACGAAATTCAACAGGATCAATCCCTTCGTCAGAGGATCAACAAAGACCTTTCAGAAAGCCTGGGGATGAAATATGAAGGGGAAATTCGTATCACCCACTTCACCCGCATCCTCCAAAAAGAGATTGGAAAGGAAAAGATTTCCAAGCAGATCAAACTCAACCTCTCTTCCATTCGAGTCGCTCCCCATTATGGATGCCACTATATCAAACCATCGACCTTTTACGGAAGGATAGAGGATCCAGAAAATCCAAAAAGTTTAGATGAACTGATTCAAGCCACTGGAGCAGAATCAATCCCCTACGAGGATAAACTTCAGTGTTGTGGGGGAGGCATACTGGCGATCGACGAGCAGATCGCTCTCAAGATGTCACAAAAGAAGTTGGAACATATTCAGGCCCAAAAGGGTGATGCCATGGTGCTCATCTGTCCCTTTTGCAGTGTCATGTATGAAGGAAATCAACGGAAGATCGAAAAGGCTTTTCAAAAAGAGTATAAATTGCCTATCCTCTTTTACCCTCAACTCTTGGGCCTAGCCCTCGGCTTAGAACCCGATGAATTAGGAGTGAAGATGAACCGGGTAAGACCTACCGAGATCCTAAAGAAACTTAACCGGAGGTCAGCCTGAAATGACCTTACCAGCCCAGAAACCAATCGGTGCGGTCTTGGTCCTCGGTGGTGGAATCAGTGGGATTCAAACCTCTTTGGATCTTGCTGAATCAGGCTATAAGGTCTATTTGGTGGAAAAGGAATTGAGTATTGGGGGAACGATGGCCCAACTCGATAAGACCTTTCCTACCAATGATTGCTCCATGTGTATCATGTCTCCCAAATTGGTGGAGGCGGGTCGACACCGAAACATTGAGATCCTTACCCATGCCACGGTGGAGAAGGTTGAGGGAGAACCTGGACATTTTAATGTTACCATTCACAAAAAGGCTCGCTACGTCTCCCTCGAAGATTGCAAGGCCTGTGGGGATTGTACAAGGGTCTGCCCTGTAAAGATCCCTAACGATTTTGAACAGGGGCTCGTCACCCGAGCAGCCATCTATCAACTCTTTGCCCAGGCCATGCCTTCTGCCTATGGCATTACAAAGAGAGGGACTCCTCCTTGTCGGGCTTCCTGTCCCATCCATGTAAACGCCCAGGGATACATTGCCCTGATCTCTGTTGGAAAATTTCAAGAGGCCCTTGCCCTCATTCGTGAGAAGAATCCCTTCCCAGGAATTACCGGGCGAATCTGCACCCACCCCTGTGAGGAGGCCTGCCGAAGAAAGGATGTAGAAAGGTCAGTGGCGATTGATGACCTCAAACGATTTGTGGCAGATTACGAAAAAGAAGAACAAACCGATCTATCCATTTCTGAAGAGAATGGAAGGAAGGTGGCCATTATAGGTTCAGGGCCTGCAGGTCTGCTCGCTGCCTATGATTTAAGGAAGAAGGGCTACAGCGTGACGATCTTTGAAGCGCTTCCTGTGCCAGGTGGAATGCTGGCGGTAGGAATTCCAGAATATCGCCTTCCCAGACAGGTTCTGAATAAAGAGCTTGGGATCCTCACTCGAATGGGAGTTGAATTTAAACTTAATACTCCTGTCGGTAAAAATCCTTCCCTTGGGGACCTCAGAGCGAAGGGGTTTGAAGCGATCTTTATCGCAACAGGGGCTCATCGAAGCAGAAAACTGGGCCTCGATGGTGAGAATTCAAAGGGTGTGCTCCATGCGGTTGATTTTTTGCGGAAGGTCGCCTTAAATCAACCGGTGACGATCGGTGATCGAGTCATTATTCTTGGAGGAGGAAATGCGGCAATCGACTCGGCAAGAACCGCCTTTCGTCTCGGTGCAAAAAATGTGACCCTCATCTATCGCCGAACGCGGAATGAGATGCCTGCTCAACCTGAGGAGGTTGAAGAGGCTGAAAAAGAAGGAATCTTGATCGAATATCTCACCGCTCCTTCCCGATTAATCATTCAGGATGGAGAATTTCGAGCCCTGGAATGTCTCCGAATGAAATTAGGGGAACCTGACGAATCAGGCCGTCCAAGACCCGTTCCCATTCCTAATTCGGAATTCATCATCGAAGCGGACACCCTCATCCCTGCAATTAGCCAATCACCTGATCTTTCCTTCATTGGCGAAAAGGATGGCCTCAAGATCACTCCCTGGGGAACCATTGAAACTGACCCTCTCACACTCGAAACAAGCCTAAAAGGGATCTTTGCAGGAGGGGATGTGGTGACAGGACCACAGACTTACAT
>CAZFDM010000247.1:0-2819 GCA_964517975.1 uncultured Syntrophaceae bacterium | reverse complement strand
TTTTCTATATATTTCAAAAAATTAAGATTTAACAATAAGTTACACTTTAAGAATCTTTCAATATTTAGATTTTGGATTTCCGCCAAAGGGAGATCTTCCTCAAAGGGAAAATGAATTCCAAAATTTGTAAGGGCATCAGGTCTATTAATAGAACGCCTCTATAGGCAGGGAATTTACTTTTAGATAATATTTTTAAAGGAGGGATGATTATGGATGAGGAGAAAAAATTTCCCTTACCTTCAGAGGTAAAATTACCGCCCGAATTGGAAGGATGGGAAGAGATGTACCCAAAGTATTTTATCTTTGGAACAACACCCCAAAGAGAAAAGTTCGAAAATGGGACCCTCTGGCTTCAGGATAAACTGCATGCTCCTGAACCTATCTATCCGCTTGATTTGCTGGTTCAGGATGCCTGGCAGACAGCTATTCCTGCGGCCACGACAAGGTTATGGTGCATCCCTGCAGCACAAGGGTGGTATCACAGAGTCCTGGGTTGTTATTTCTATGCAACTCCAGCTTTTTATCTCCCTCCAGAAGATGTAATGAAGGCAAAGGAGGAGTTTTTCAAAAAGCGCCTTCAGGATTTCTTCTTTAAAGAGTATGGTCCAGAGATGTGGGAATCGTGGCTTAAAGAGGTCAGAAAAGTGGGTGAGGAGATTAAGGCTGTTGAGGTACCCAAAGAGTTACCAAGATTCGAACCAGATGAGGCCGTAATCCCAACACCTTCTTCCTGGTACTCTACAGGATATAGATTATTAGATGCCTTCTATAAACTGGTTAGTTTAATGTATAAAGTATGGCATTTTCACCGGGAATTGGGTCCTGCCTACTTGGCATCAATTGTTTTTAGCGATTTTTGTAAAAAGCTTTTCCCAAGCATTACTGGGACCACTGTAACCAAGATGGTTGCTGGGGTCCGTGTAGATATGTTCCGACCCCAGGAGGAGTTATCGAAGTTGGCAAAGTTAGCGATAAAGTTGCCTGGTGTTCATGAAATATTAAAGAGCGATATGAACCCACAACAAAAGATTGAAAAACTTAGCAAGAGTGACTCCGGAAAGAAGTGGCTTGAAGAATATAACAAAGTTCAAGATCCTTGGTTTTATGTCTCATGCGGAAGTGGGTGGTTTCATTATGAAGGTTGCTGGCTAACCAATCTTGAAGTCCCCTTTGAATACCTGAAGAGGTATATTCTTGAGTTAGAGGCAGGAAAGGAGATTGAAAGGCCCTTTGATGAACTTGATAAAGCCCGGAAGGAACTTGTTGAGGGATACCGCAAACTCATAAGAAATGAAGATGACAGAAGAGTCTTTGATGAACTTTATGATATCACCCGAAGAGTCTATCCATATACTGAAAACCACTTGTTCTGGTGCGAGCATTATACTCACAGCCTATGGTTCATGAAAATGAAAGAAATTGCTGATGTGCTTGTGAGGCATGAGATACTTGAAGAGCAGGATGATATGTTCCTCTTTAACTGGTATGAAATCCCACAAATGATTTACGATTTATATATGATCTGGTCGCAGGGTGAAGGGATTCCTCTATTTGAAAACTGGAAAGATAAGGCAAAAAGGCGCAGGAAGATATTGGAGGCAGCAAAAAAATGGACCTCACCACCTATGTTAGGGTTGCCACCCAAAGTGATTGCTGACCCCTTTGTGATCATGAACTATGGAGTCACAGATGAAACCGTGAAGGAATGGTTAAAAGGTATGGTGGTTTCGCCTGAGGCAATCACAGAACTTAAGGGTCATCCAGCCTCCCCAGGGGTTGTGGAGGGTCCTGCTAAAGTGGTAGTCCTTTTAGATGAAATCACTCAGGTGCAGAGGGGGGAGATCCTGGTCTGCAGATATACGAACCCAGCATGGGCACCCGTTTTCCCAAAAATTAAGGCAACAGTGACTGACCTTGGAGGTCTCCTCACCCACGCTGCAATAGTAAGCAGAGAGTATGGGATACCTGCAGTGGTTGGCACAGGCAATGCAACCTTAGTCATTAAGACAGGGGACCTGATTAGAGTTGATGGAGAGAAAGGCGTAGTGAGCATCCTCAAGCGGGCGGGGTGATTTGCTACCGGTGGGAAATAATAAACAAAATTATTTATTGCGCATGTATTAATTTCAAAGGGTGAACTTTGTGTTTAAAGGGAGGAGATGAAAGAGAGAAATATTGAGTTTGTTGATCAAACTATCAGGGATGCTCAACAGAGCCTTTGGGCCTTCCTGATGAGGACAGACATGATTACTCCGATTGCGGAGGTTATGGATCAAGTTGGATATAGAGCCATTGGAACGGTTGGTGGTAATGGTTTTGTGGTGCAAGTCAGGAATCTCAACGAAGACCCATGGGAGAGAATCCAAGTCCTATCCAAACTAATCACCAAAACTCCTCTTCGTGGGTCTTATCAGATTTGGGGTCTCGCTTCCTTCGATCTAAGTACCCCCCGTGAGATCATCACCCTCTGGATAAAGCGTTCTGTTGCCAATGGGTTGAAAAGTTTCTGGGTCTGCGACTATCAGACAGATATAGAGAAATTTATCTATTTTGCAAAGATTGCCAAGGCCGAGGGTGCGGAGGTCGTCCCATCTTTGATGTATACTTCCAGTCCTGCCCATACCAAGGAACATTGGGCACTTAAGACTCGAATGTTGATGGAAGCCAAAGATTGGATCGACCGAATTATGATTGAGGATGCCTCAGGAATTATTACACCTGAAGAGACTCGAGAGTTGGTATCTACGGTTATAAAGCATTGCGAGGGGTTACCCCTTGAGTTTCATTCCCATTGTAATTCAGGATTGGCTCCGCTGTGT
>CAZFDM010000246.1:0-5690 GCA_964517975.1 uncultured Syntrophaceae bacterium | reverse complement strand
GGCATAACCATTGCAGTTTTTAATTTGACAAAAAGACACATAATTAAAAAGGAGGAAAAAAATGAAGAAAATTCTGTTTTTGACAATGGTTCTTGGATTGGCACTTTTTTCTGTTGGCCAAGGGGTTGCTGCGGATACTGCGACTGTAAATGTTTCTGCCACAGTTGTTGGAACTTGTAAATTCTTAACAGGTGGTTCCATTTCTTTCACACTTGATCCATCTGTAGGAGGGAATGTTTCGGGGACTGTTACGCAACCAACATTTTGGTGCACAAAGGGAGCAAGTTACACAATTACTGATGACGATGGATTATATGAATTAGGGACAACCCATCGTATGAAGCATGCCACCTTACTTGAATACATTCCTTATTCATTTACATACTCGGCAACTGGAACTGGAGGTGGTCCTGGAAGTCCAATTACGATGGACATAGCCAGTACAGTTTTGGGGACGGACTACATCAATGCATCTGCTGGCAATTACTCGGATACTGTGACCTTAACAATAGCTCCATAAATTGTGATCCGATTTTTGTGAAGGTTTTTAGAGAGGGGTGGCTGGTATCATCCACCCCTCTTTTGTAGTTAAAATCGGAAAGGGATCAAGGTGAAGAAATTTTTTTTACTCTGTACTATTCTTCTATTATCCCTTATAGTCAGTCCTGCTTATGCAGGGGATACCGGTATTGTCTCTGTTTCAGCAGTAGTTTTGTCAAAAAGCGAGTGCAAATTTAATTCAAAAACCTCCAACCTCAATTTTGGAAATCTCGACCCTGCCAATCCCGTCGACAAAACAGTGGCCACCTCTATTACCTTTAAGTGTGTAGGAAGTGCTCCCATGGCTACCTTCTTTATTACTGATGACGATGGACTTTACGAGACAGGTCCAGACCAGAATCGGATGAGGCATAATACGATTACCTCAGAATACCTGCCCTACAGTTTGACTCTGGATCCCATCACTGGAACAGTCCCCAAAAACACAAACCAGACCTTGACCATTACTGGTAAGGTTAAGGGAGTAGATTATCAAGATGTGGCCGCGGGGAATTACTTAGATACAGTGGTCATATCGATCTCCCCATAAAATCTTGTTGAAAAAGATTGATTGTTTTGCTATGTTCAAAGCCAATGAAGATCTATCGCACTAAGAATCTTTCCTTTCTATTGACCACCCTCTTTTTGATTATCTTTTCTTTTAAGCCAACCCCTACCCATTCGGGAGAATTTAGAGTGACACCCATTCGATTGGATTTTGAAAAAGGAACAAAGAGCGGGGTCATTACAGTCATCAATGAAGGGGAGGAGAAACTATCCCTCCAGATGAAGGCCTTTGAATGGAGTCAGGATGCAGAGGGTAAGGACCAGTATACAGAAACCAACGATATCATCTTTTTCCCCAGGCTCATGACCCTTGAGAAGAAAGAAGAGAAGATTCTCAGGGCAGGGATCAGAGTCCCCGCAAGCCTCAAAGAGAAGACCTATCGTTTATTTATAGAAGAGATTCCAGCACCCAAAAAAACCGAAGGGGTCAATATCGCCATTGCCATTAGGTTTGGAGTTCCCATCTTTGCCAAACCCCTGAAAGAAGAGGTTAAGGGAGAGATCACAAAGATTGAACTTACAAAAGGGGCTTTAAATATTCTTGTCAAAAATAGTGGAAATGTCCATTTCATCATCAATTCAGTCGACATCAAAGGAAAAGGTCAAAAGGGAGAGGTCATCTTTTCAAAAGAACTCAGTGGCTGGTATCTTCTAAGCGGAGCCTCAAGGTCTTATGCGACATCTATTTCACAGGAGGTTTGCAGTAAGTTAACAAAACTTGACATCGAGGTCAAGACCAATCGATTCCATTTAGACGGCAAACTGGATGTCGATCAAACGATGTGCAATCCTTAATCTCCTATTGGTAATTCCTCTTTTTTTCCCACCCCCTCCTGCCCAAGGGGGGCAGATGGCCATTCTAAGGATTCTCCTCAATCAAGAAGATAAGGGTGAACTTTTTGTCTATGTCACAGAAGATGGGGACTACCTGATCCGAACAGACGATCTTCGAAAGATGGGGTTTATTGATTTAAGGGGGGCAAGAACAACCATTGAAGGAGAAGAGTATCTCTCCCTCAGGTCAATGGAGGGGGTGAGGATTGAATTTGATGAGAAGAAGTTGGTTCTCGGGATTTACGCTGAACCTCATCTCCTTGAAAAAAAGGTAGTGATGATGCGCTACCCGAGGCCTGTCAAAGTCTACTATCCAAAGGACACCTCCGGTTTCCTCAACTATAATCTCACCTACTTCGCAGGAGATTCTTTTAAATATGATAGAACCGTCCTGACAAACCAGTTGGGTTTCAGGATGGGAGATTTTCTTCTGCTCTCTGATTCCTCCTATTCCCAGAGAAAAGGAGAGGGTGGAAGGTTTGTTCGATTGATGAGCAATATTACTTACGATCGAAGGGAGGATCTACTGAGGGCTGTTGCCGGAGATTTCTTTGCCTCCTCTGGAGACCTTGGAAGCACCCTCAATATGGGAGGCATCAGTCTTTCAAAAAATTATAGGATGGATCCCTATTTTGTGAAGTTTCCTGAAATCAGTTTTTCTGGTTTGATCTCTCTCCCTTCAGAGATTGAGGTTTACAGGGATGGTTTTCTGATTAGAAAAGAAAGGGTATCCCCAGGTGGGATCGAACTCAGGGATATCCCGACCTATATTGGGTCTGGCCTTATTGAGATTGTGCTGAAAGACCCTTTTGGAAGGGAACAGAGAATTAGACTCCCCTACTACTATTCTGACCGTCTTTTAAAAAAAGGCCTTCATGAATTTAGTTACAATCTTGGATTCGAGAGGGAAGATTTTGGGGTAGTCAGTAATCGGTATAAAAACTTATCATTTTTAGGGTTTCATCGTTATGGATTAACTAACGATTTGACCATAGGAATGAGAGGGGAGGCTATGAAAGATGTGGTCAATATGGGGTTTTCTGGGACCTACCTCCTTCCAAAACGATTTGGAGTAATCGATGCCTCTTTTGCCTGGAGTGGTTCAAAGGGAAGGGAGGATGGCCTTGGCGGATCCATAGGTTACCTTTATCAGGATAGACGTCTCTCGTTTAATCTCCTCCTTAAGGCATTTACAAGGGATTATTCAAATATCTCCCTTGATAAGACCACAGAAAGGACAAAATATGAGGTGAGTGCGGGAGGGGGGTATACGTCTGAATGGCTGGGCTCTTTTTCAATCAATGTTGCCATAACAAAAAAATATCAGGGCACCGACTCGAAGAACCTTTTTACCAGCTATTCAAGAAAGATCACTGATCGCTCAAACATATTTGCCAATTTTAAGAGAGATTTTGAAGGGAATCTCAACGAATTTATGATCGGGGTCAATTACCATTTCAATCATGGGATTATGGCCTCAGCAAGCCATCAGAGAACGGATGGAACTTCGAGTGAGAAAATTCAGGTGATTAAAAACCTCCCGATGGGTGAAGGGTTTGGAGGAAGGGCCTCTTACGAACGGGTTCATGATAAAGATGAGGATTACAACAACTTCTATCTTCAATTGCAATACAATGCCAAGTATGGTCAATATGGAGGAGAGTTTATCAGCACCAACCATGTGGAATCCTATTCCCTTACTGCTTCAGGGGCACTTACCTTTGTCAAAGACTCCTTTAACATCACCCGACCCATTCAGGACAGTTTCGCACTGGTTAAGGTAGGGGATTTGAAAGGTATCGGTGTTAATCTAAGCAACCAGGAAATTGGCAGAACAGGAAGGAATGGGAAGGTTCTCATCCCTAATTTGAATTCCTATTATGATAATCAAATCTCCATCAATGATAAAGACGTTCCAATGGAATATACACTATCGGAAGTGACGAAATATGTCTCTCCACCTCTTAGAAGTGGTTCTTATATAGAGTTTGGAGTTACAAAGATTCAGGGTTTTGTTGGGCTGTTAAAGGTGAAAGTAGAGGAGAAGATCCTACCGGTTGAGTATATTGAATTCAAATTACTGGTGGATGGGAAAGAAATCATTATTCCCACAGGAAAAGGAGGGGAGTTCTACTTTGAAAATATTAAACCTGGAAGATATAAAGGGGAGTTTAAATATTTGGACAAACCTTTTATTTTTGATATAATGATTCCAAAAAGTGATGAAGTGGTGGTTGAACTTGGGGAGGTCCTCTGTGAATAGAAAGATAAAAATACTATTACTCATACCCCTCTCAATCTTTCTTATTACGATTAAGGTAGAAGAAGCCAAATCCCAGCCACCACGATGTTCGATTCAGGCGACTGCAGTTAATTTTGGAAATTACGATATATTTCTAAATATTCCTTTAGACTCAACAGGTTCGGTGACAGTGAGTTGTTCATCCAATGTACCTAAGGCAACCCTAACATTGGGCACAAGCCCAAACTCTGGCTCTTTTAATCCGAGAAAGATGAGGCGATCGGGTGGGACAGATTTATTAAATTATAATATCTATACCGATGTGGCAAGAACAACCATATTTGGAAATGGAACTTCAGGAACCGCTAATATCATCCTCGATAGACCCCACGAGGGTGGCAAGCCACAACCATGGAGTCAAACGGTTACAGTCTATGGGAGGATCCCTCCTGGCCAGGATGTTTCGGTGGGGAGTTACTCTGATACACTGACAGTAACAGTGGATTGGTAGATCAAAGTAGAGTTGCCTTTACATGGAGAGGCCATGAGTAGAGACCTGGTTTAACGCCTTCACGGAGGAAGAGTTTATAAGAGAGGTCCTTTATCTCAATAGTGCTCCCAGAATAGGGCTGATGAATAAGCCCTCCATTTGGAGAAAGAGCGGTTACTCTTCCCTTTTCCATTACTAAGATTTCTTTAAAAATTTCATTCCCCACTTCAAAATATAACATATAGCCACTTCGATGATTGGTCCTAACCTGAAGGATTGTGCCGGAAGGGACTTCTATATATCCTTTCTCAATATCTTCATTTCTAATATTGATCATTGACTCTTGATGGATGATGGATTGAAAGATTCTTGGTAAAACCACTGCAGTAATGGTTATTGAAGTCCTATTTCCAGCAAAAACGGGTTGGTAGAGGTTTATAATAATAATGATTGTTAAAATTGAAAAAATTTCAATTATTTTTCTCATGACATTTTGTATTGCAAGGATTATGCCAATGGTTTAGATTTTAACCCATTGAATTTATTAATGAATTTTTTATAAAAGAAGTAGAATTCCGTCTTTAATTGACAAATTATTCATTTAAATGTGTAATACCCTAATATTTAATGGTAATTTTAATTGACAATTTGTCCAAAAATCATAATTTTTGTAAGGGTTGTAGATGAATCGTGTGTTGGTTGCTCAGAAAAAATATAGGAAAATTAAGAGGTTTTTGGGGTGGGGAACTTTTTTTCAAAGCGATAAAGGGTTCTTGGATTGACCTTTAAGATTTCTGCAGCAATTTTTTTGTTTCCATTTGCCTCTTTCAAGATCTGGGTGATATATTCAGCCTTGATATCCTCCAGAGTTTTTCTGGCTTTCAAGCCTTTAGCAATTAAATCTGAGATTCCTTCTCCTATATTTCTTGGGAAGTCTTTAGGCATTAGATATTCTCCGTCCGCCATGATCACTGCCCTTTCGATTGAAATTTCTAATTCCCTGACATTCCCAGGCCA